>CAYMOV010000125.1:0-5397 GCA_964392085.1 uncultured bacterium | reverse complement strand
GTTGTGCGGACCTCAATCACGAACTCTCATAGGGGCTCTGCCCCTATGTACCCCGAGACAACACCTCAATCCGGTTCGCGACCAAGTTGCGGAGGCGTTGTGCGGACCTCAATCACGAACTCTCATAGGGGCTCTGCCCCTATGTACCCCGGGACAACGTCACATTCCGGTTTCAGTCAATTTTGGGGAGGGCTGACTTGAAACTATCCGTCATCGGAACCGGGTACGTCGGTCTCGTGACCGGCTCCTGTTTCGCCGACCTGGGACACCAGGTGACCTGCGTGGATGTGGATAAGGCCAAGGTGGCCTCCCTGAAAAGGGGGAAGGTGCCCATCTATGAGCCCGGCCTCGAGGAGATCGTCCGCCGCAACCGGGGCCGCCGCCTCTTCTTCACCACGGACACCGCCGCCGCCGTCCGTGAAAGCGAGGTGGTCTTCATCGCGGTCTCGACGCCCCCCGGCGCCTCCGGGGAGGCCGACATCCGCAACGTGATCCAGGCCGCCAAGGTGATCGGCGCGGCGATCCGCGGGTACAAGATCATCGTGAACAAGAGCACCGTGCCCATCGGCATGACCCACGTGGTGGGTGACATCCTGCGGTCCACGGCCCCGCCCGACGCGACCTTCGACGTGGTGTCCAACCCCGAGTTCCTACGCGAGGGCTCGGCCGTCCAGGACCTCTTCAAACCCGACCGCGTAGTCATCGGCGCCGAGAACCGCGACGCCGCCCTGCGGGTGGCCGCCATCTACAAGCCCGTGAACGCCCCGGTGCTGATCACCGACCCCGAAAGCGCCGAGATGGTGAAGTACGCCTCCAACGCCTTCCTGGCCGCCAAGATCTCGTACATCAACGAGATCTCCAACCTATGCGAGAAGGTGGGGGCCGACGTGGTGCAGGTGGTCAAGGGCATGGGCATGGACCCGCGGATCGGGGGCCAATTCTTCAACGCGGGATTGGGTTTCGGGGGGAGCTGTTTCCCCAAGGACGTGATGGCCCTCAACCACCTCGGCAAGCGTTACGGCGCCCCCTTCAAGATCCTTCCTGGGGTCATGGAGGTCAACCATGGGCAACGCCTGGCCTTCGTGAGGAAGGTGAAGGACCTGGCCGGGCCCCTGAAGGGCAAGACCCTGGCGGTCTGGGGCCTGGCGTTCAAGCCCAACACCGACGACATGCGGGAAGCGCCCTCCCTGGAGATTTTGCCGGCGCTCCGCAAGGCGGGCGCGAAGCTGAGGGCCTACGATCCGGTGGCCATGCCGGTCGCCCGGAAAATCCTGAAGGGTGTGACCTACTGCGCCACCGCCCTGGAGGCCGCCCGAGGGGCGGACGCCCTCCTGATCCTCACCGAATGGAACGAATTCAAGGAAACCGACCTCGAACGCCTCAAGGCGGCCCTCAAGCGACCCCTGGTGGTGGACGGGCGGAACCTCTATGAGCCGGCGGCCTTAGCGGCGCATGGGTTCACCTACGCCGGGATGGGCCGGGGCGTCCGGCCGATCGGTTAGGGGACCCTTGCGACTGGCCGTCCTTGGCGCCTCCGGGATGTTGGGAACCCAGGTCACCGCGCTTTTCCGCGCGGCGGGGCATGAGCTGTTGGAGCCGTCCTTGGAGGTCCTGGACCTTTCCCGGCCCGGGACTCTCGACCGCTATTTCTCGGAGCGGTCCTTCGACGGCACGGTGAACTGCGCCGCGATGACCGCCGTGGATGATTGCGAGGACCCGGCTTTCTACCCGGCGGCCCTGGCGGTCAACGGGACCGGCGTGGGCCACCTGGCCCGCTTGAGCCGTTCGACCGGACGGTGGATGATCCACGTTTCCACCGATTACGTCTTCGACGGGAAGGGGACGCGGCCCTACCGGGAGACCGACCCCGTGAACCCGGTGAACGCTTACGGCCGAACGAAACTGGAGGGCGAGCGGGCCTTCCTCGAAAGCGGCGCGCGGGGCTGGCTGGTCCGGACCTCCTGGCTTTACGGCCCCAACGGCAGGAATTTCGTCAGGACGATGGCGGGGCTCCTTCGGACCATGCCGAAAGTGGAGGTTGTGGACGACCAGGTCGGGGGCCCGACCAATAGCCGTGACCTGGCGGGTTTCTTCCTGGACCTGGTTTCATCCAATGCCCCGGAGGGGCTTTACCACTTCGCCAATGACGGGTATGTTTCATGGCACGGATTGGCCCTCGGCGTCCGGGACGCCCTCGGCCTGACCGGCCCGATCGTTGAGCCGGTGCCGAGCTCCCGGTTTCCCCGGCCGGCCCCCCGGCCCCTGAATTCCCGCTTTGACCTGTCCAAGGCCCGGTCGGTTGTCCGGGCGCCGATCCGCCCCTGGAAGGACGCGCTGGTGGAATACCTGAAGGAGGACCGCTTGTGAGCCGCCTACAACTCTCGGTGGTCATCCCCGTCTATAACGAGGAAAAAAGGGTCGGCGCCACATTGGCCGACGGCTTTTCGTTCCTCCGGGCCCGGAAAATCGCCGCTGAGATCCTGGTGGTGGACGACGGTTCCCGCGACGCCACCCTCCGGGTCGTGGAACCCTATCGGCGCAAGTCCAACGCGCGTTTGTCCCTTCGGGTCCTGAAACACGAAGCCAACCGAGGGAAGGGCGCCGCCGTCCGGACCGGCATGGCCGCCTCCCACGGGCTCCACGCCGTCTATATGGACGCGGATAATTCCACGCCGCTCTCCGAGTACGCCAAACTCCGGCCCCTCCTGGACCGTTACGACGTGGCCGTCGGCAGCCGGGCTGTGGACCGGTCCCAGGTGGAACTGCACCAGCCTTTCTACCGGGAGTTCATGGGACGGACCTTCAACCTCATGGTGCAGGCCCTGGCGGTCCCCGGGATCAAGGACACCCAATGCGGGTTCAAGGCCTTCCGGGGAGATGTGGCCCGCAAGGTGTTTCCGCTCCAGACCATCGACCGGTTCGGGTTCGACCCCGAGGTGCTCTTCATCGCCCGCCGATTGGGTTACTCCCTCGCCGAAGTGCAGGTGAAGTGGATCAATTCGCCCGACTCGAAGGTGAACGTGGTCCGCGACTCCACCCGGATGTTCTTCGACCTGCTCCGTATCCGCCGCAACGCCCTCCAGGGTCTGTATGGCCGCTGACGCCGTCCAGGGCAAAGGGTCGGGCCTTCCCCTGCGCTCCCGCGATATCCTCCGGCAGGGCCGTTGGATGTTCGGCGCGTTCATCCTCAGCTTCTTCGCAAACGCGGTCTTCAACATGGTGATGAGCCGGCGGTTGGGAGTGGCCGACTACGGGGTCCTCGTCAGCCTCCTGTCGGTTTTCATGGTGGTGTCGATCCCCCTGCAGACCCTCCAGACGGTCCTGGCCCGGGCGGTCGCCGAGGGGGCGGCCAAGCGCAAGCTGCGGATCCTCTCCTCGCTCCACGGATCCAGCTGGGTGGCCCTGGGCTGGACTGGCGCGCTGGTCCTGGTTTTTTCCTTCCTGGGTCGGGTGCCCCTGGCGAACTTTTTGCACCTCCACGCATCGACCTGGATCTTCCACCTGGTCTTCATGATCCTGGGGGCCGCGGCCGGGACCCTCACGAAGGCCTTCCTCCAGGGCCTCCAGAAGTACGACCAGATGGGGTTCCAGATCTCGTTGGACACCCTGGTCCGCCTGGCCGTGGCGGTGGTCCTGGTGATGGGGGGGGTCGGGGTCGGCGGCGCGCTTTTCTCGCAGGTGCTGTCCTCCTGGATCGGGGTGGGCCTCGGCCTTTGGTTCATCTCGCGTTCCCTCAGGCCGTTTTGGTCCTTCAAGCCCCGCTGGCAATGGCATAAGGAAGCCAGGTTCGCGGCTCCCGTGGCCCTGGCGTTCCTCCTTTACTCGCTCCTCACGATCACCGACGTGGCCTTCGCCCGCCATTGGTTCAGTCCCGAGGAGGCGGGTTATTTCTCGGCGGTGGCCACCATCGGCCGGGTGTTCCAGCACGGCCCCTTCATGCTGACGGCCTACATGTTCCCCAAGGCCGCCTTCATGCACAGCCGCGAACAGAGCGCTAGGCCCCTGATCAAGCGCACCATGGCCATGACGGGGTGGGTGGTGGGCGGGGCGATCCTGGCCTGCGTCCTCCTGAAGGGCCCGCTCATCCGTATCCTTTTCGGGGGACAGTACGTCGAGGCGGTCGAGATCCTCCCCTGGTACGCCCTGGGGATGGCCCCCATGGCCTTCAACTGGGTCCTGGCCAACGGGCTTTTGGCGGTGGGCCGTTACCGGTTCCTCTACGGCATGGGGGCTTCCGTGGTGGTTTACGGATTGTGCCTCCTGAATTACCATCGAAGCCCCTACGACCTGATCGTCGCCCTGGCGGCCAGCGGCCTGACGCTCACGGCTTGGCTGGTTTGGGAGCTGAGGAAGGAACTGTGGTGAGAATCCTATCGGTGTTCGGCACCCGCCCCGAGGCCATCAAGATGGCCCCCGTGGTGGAACAGCTCCAGCGGGCGAAGGGCATCACCGCCCGTGTTTGCGTGACCGCCCAGCACCGCCAGATGCTCGACCAGGTGCTGGAGCTCTTCGCCATCAAGCCCGACTACGACCTGGACCTCATGAAGCCGGGCCAGGACTTGACCGGCATCACCACAGGCGTCCTGACGGGACTCCGGGAAGTGCTTCGGGAGTTCAAACCCGACCGGATCCTGGTCCAGGGCGACACCACCACGGTGTTGGCGGCCTCGCTCGCGGCGTTCTATGAGAAGGTGTCCGTCGGCCACGTGGAGGCGGGACTCCGCACCTACAACCGTTTCGCGCCCTGGCCCGAGGAGATGAACCGGTGCCTGGCCAGCCAGATCGCCGACCTGCATTTCGCCCCGACCCCCCAGGCCCGCAAGAACCTGATCCGGGAGGGTATCGACCCCAAGACCATCCACGTGACGGGCAACACGGTCATCGACGCCCTGTTGGAGGTGGTGGCCAAGCTCAAAAAGAACCCCAAGCTCTCGAAGGGGTTGGCGGCCAAGTTCCCGTTCCTCGATTCCCGCCGCCGGATGATTTTGGTGACGGGCCACCGCCGGGAGAACTTCGGGGACGGTTTCGAGCGCATCTGTCATGCCCTGGCAAAGTTATCGAAGCGGGATGACGTGCAGATCGTCTACCCGGTGCACCTGAACCCCAACGTCCAGGCGCCCGTCAAGCGCATCCTGGGGGGGAATACCCGCGTCCACCTGATCGAACCGCAGGACTACCTGCCCTTCGTGTATCTCATGAGCCGGTCCAACCTGATCATCACGGACTCCGGCGGCGTTCAGGAGGAGGCCCCCTCCCTCGGCAAGCCGGTCTTGGTGATGCGGGACACCACGGAACGCCCCGAGGCGGTCACCGCCGGGACGGTCAAGCTGGTGGGCACCGACGACAAGCGCATCGTGCGGGAGGCGGAGAAGCTGTTGGACAGCCCCGCCGCCTACC
>CAYMOV010000124.1:0-6859 GCA_964392085.1 uncultured bacterium | reverse complement strand
TCGATGAGGCAAATCTCCATTTCCGACGCGCGGGGTCGCTTGGCCGAACTGGTCGAGCAGGTGGCCTATGCCAAGGAAACCGTGGAGATCACCCGGCGGGGCAAGGTCCTGGCCGTCATGGTGTCCCCCGAGGACCGCGACCTGATCGCCCGCATCGAGGAAGAAGGTGACCTTCTTGCGGTGGCCGAGGCCAAGCGCCGGGGTTCGGTGCCCCTTGCGAAGGCCGTCCCCAAATCCCTTCTGGACCGAGCGAGGCGCAAGCATGCCCCTCCACGTTGAATTGGCCCAAAGCGCATTGGGGGAACTGGGGCGCCTGTCCGGCGCCCTGAAGCAACGGGCTGTGGATTTGTTGGTGGGCTTGGAGGGTAACCCCAAGCCTGAGGGTGCCCAGCCTTGTCCGGGGCTCGACTCGGTTTACCGGCTCAAAACGGGGGAGTTCCGCGTCTTATATGAGGTGCGGAACAAGGTATTACAGGTGTTGGACCTGCGGTTGGTCGTCCGCGGGGGCCGTTGAGGGTCGTTCAAATCGCCAGGAGAAACTAAGTTGGCCAAAGAAAACCGTACACATTTCCTGGGGGCGTTCCTCCTGGGTGCCTTAGGGCTTTTGATCCTCCTTTCCCTCCTCCCGATGGGCGACAAACCCAACTTGTTGGGCCAGTTGGGTTTCTATTTCTCCTACGCCCTTTACGGGCTGTTCGGCGCCTGCGCCTGGGCCTTTCCGCCGGTCCTGTTCAACCTGGCTTTCCTGGCCGGGAAGGGCGAATGGGTCGATAAGCCGCTCAGCCGTTTCTCGGGGCTCTTCCTGGGGTTGGTCTCGATCTGCGTCCCCCTCGCCCTCTTCCTGCCGGAGAAGAAACTGCCCACGGGCGCCGGGCTGGGCGGCCAGTTCGGGGCCTACTTCGGGGATTTCCTCCAACACAACCTCACCACCTTCGGGGCCACCTTTTTCTGCCTCCTCTTCTTCGTCCTGGCGGCTTGGCTCCTTGAGCGGGAAGGGCACCTAGTCAAGGCCGGGCAGATGGCCGGCAGGGGGTTCTTCTCGGGGATCGGGATCGCCGGGGGTTTCCTGAAGGGCGGTTGGGCCCAAATGCTGGCGGCCTGGAAGGACCGGGCGTCCCGGGCCCAGGAAAGGAAAGTTGCCGACGCGGCCCGCAAAAAGCTCCAGGATGAGAACCGTAGGGTGATGGAGCACTCAACCCGGGAGCTGTCTCCCCCGATGGTGCCCAAGGTGGGGCCCGGCGTTGAGGACGAGTCGGTCCAGGCCGAGGATGAGGAATTGGAGGAAGAGGAGGCGGCCTTGGAGGCCGAAGCCGACGAAAAACCGGCTCCCGCCGCGATCCTATCGGGCGGGAAGCTCAAACCCCAGTTCCCCAAGACCACCAAGATCACCGAGGAGGAACTGGAGGACCAGAAGCCTAAGCCCTCGCGGGTGCTCCGGTCCTGGAAGCTCCCGACCGCCCACATGTTCAAGAACGCCGAGGCGCCCGCGGAGAGCGAAGACGATTACGAGGCCGTGAGCCGCACCCTCAAGGAGGCCCTGGCCAACTTCGGGGTCGAGGCCAGTGTGGTCGGGGTGAACCCCGGGCCCACGGTGACCCAGTACGAACTGCAGTTGGCCGTCGGCGTGAAGATCAACCGCATCTCCTCCCTGTCGGACGACCTGGCCCTGGCCCTCAAGTGCGGCCAGGTGCGGGTCGTGGCGCCCATCCCGGGCAAGGCCACCGTAGGGGTCGAGGTGCCGAACCTCAAGGGCCGGGTGGTCACCCTCAAGGAGTTGCTGGTCGACGAGAAGTTCACGGCCTCGCCCAAGAAGATCCTGGCGGCCCTCGGCAAGGACATCCTGGGCACCGCGACCTACTGCAACCTGAAGGAGATGCCCCACCTGCTCGTGGCGGGCGCCACCGGGTCCGGCAAGAGCGTCTGCGTGAACGCCCTCATCGCCAGCCTCATCATGCGGGCCACGCCCGAGGAAGTGCGGTTGGTGTTGATCGACCCCAAGCGGGTCGAGCTCACGGTGTACCAGAACCTCCCGCACCTCTGCCTGCCCGTGGTGAAGGACCCCCGGGAGGCGGGCTTCGCCCTCCGCTGGCTGGTGAAGGAGATGGAGTCCCGGTACCAGCAGTTGGCGCACTTCGGCGTGCGCGACATCGACACCTACAACGACCGGGTGGGA
This sequence comes from uncultured bacterium, assembly GCA_964392085.1. GTDB lineage: Bacteria > Oederibacteriota > Muellerivitia > Muellerivitales > Muellerivitaceae > CAYMOV01. The sequence goes on along the minus strand of CAYMOV010000124.1, from coordinate 4,686 downwards.
AAGAAGCGGGAGGCGGGGGACCTGTCGGTGGTGCCCATGTACTACATCGTGGCCCTGGTCGACGAGTTGGCGGACCTCATGATGACCGCGCGGGACCAGGTGGAGGATTCCATCACCCGGTTGGCCCAGATGGCCCGGGCCGTGGGCATCCACCTCGTGCTGGCCACCCAGCGGCCCAGCGTGGAGGTCCTGACGGGCATCATCAAGGCGAACTTCCCGTCGCGCATCGCCTTCCAGGTTTTCTCGAAGGTGGACTCGCGCACGATCCTCGATGTGAACGGCGCCGAGGCCCTTTTGGGGCGCGGCGACATGCTGTACCTGCCCTCGGGCGCCCCCAAACCCTTGCGGCTCCAGGGGTGCTATGTTAGTTTGGAAGACATTGAGCGTTTGACCGAATTCTGGAAGGACCAGGGCCGCCCCGACTACGCGGTGGACCTGGAGGAGCTGGCCCAGGGCGAGAAGAAGGAATCCGAGGCCTATGAGGACGAGCTTTTCGAGGAAGCCCTGCAGATCGTCATCCAGACCCAGCAGGCCTCCACCTCGCACCTCCAGCGGCGCCTCAAGGTGGGGTATAGCCGGGCGGCCCGCCTGCTCGATGAGATGGAACGCCGGGGCCTCGTGGGCCCCGCGATCATGAACAAGCCCCGCGACATCATGGTGAAGAACCTGGACGAGGTGCCCGGTTTGACGGGAAAGGCCTCCGGTCCGGCAAACGATGGGGAGGACGACCATGCGGACGCCTAAGATCCTGGCCTGGGTGGCGGTTTTGGCCCTGTTGGCGGGACCGGTCGCCGCCGGTCCCAAGAAGAAAGCTTCCCCGGCGAAGACGCCGGTGCCCGCCGCCGGTCCCGCCCCGACCGAATCCGGCAACCCTTCCGCCCCCGCGGGCGGGGACCTGGGGTCCAACGCGCCCCCGGCCGTGCGCGAGATCCTCGAGAAGGTCGAAAAGGCCCAGGCCGCCATGAAGGATGTCCGCATGGACCTCAAGATGGAGGTCCAGGACGCCACCTCGGGCCAAAAGCAGACGGTCCGGGGCGTGGTCGAGATGAAACTTCCCGATAAGGTCTTCACCCACTACCTGAAACCCACCGAGCAGTTCCTCTATATCAACGGTCCCGCCCTCCAAATGTACCAGCCCGGGCAGAACACCGTGTACCGGCAATCCACCAAGAAGGGCCAGCCCACCTACCTGGGGGTGGGGAAGGAACTGAAGAAGTATTCCGAGACCAGCCGGGTGTCCATCGTGAAGGACGGCGCGGACCAGGTGGTCCTCCTTTTCGTGCCGGACAACGGTGAGTCGCAGTTCAAGCGCATGCGGGTCACGATCCGCAAGGACCATTGGTGGCCCGAGAAGGTGGAGATCGAAAGCCTGAGCATGAAGACCAGCGCCCAATTCCTGAAGCCGGTGTTCGACCAGGGACTTCCGGACTCGGACTTCGAGTTCAAGGCGCCCGAGGGCGCGACCGTCGTGGATGGGGAGATCTTTTAAATGGGCATCGGCCAAGACCTCAAGACCGCCCGGGAAGCCGCCAAGATCCCGCTGGAGACCATCCAACAGAAGACCAAGATCAACCTTTCCTATCTCCAGGCCATTGAGCGGGACGACTGGACGGTTTTTCCCTCCCACACCTTCGCCCGGGGCTTCCTGAGGGCCTACGCCAAGATGGTCAAGGTGGACCCGATGCTGGCCACCCGCCAATTCAACGAGGAAGTGGCGCCGCAATCCGTGACCATCGAGCCCAACCGGATCGAGGTGTTCCCGGAGACCAACTGGTCCTTCGCGCGGAAGCCCAAGGCCGGCGCCCCGGTTTCGGATGTGTCCCCGCCCCCGCAGGATTTGGCGTTGGAGTTCGACGAGGGGAACGAGGGGGACGAGCACCGGACCGTCGCGAAGACCCTTTTCACCCGGAAGCCCCGTCGCAGTTCCGCCTTGCCCTGGAGGGCATGGGGATCCATGGCTTTGAATGGGGTCGGGATCGCCGTCTTGGCCTGGTTGGTTTACGCGGGGGGAGCGGCGGCCTACCGCGCCGCGATGAACAGGCACCACCGCCACGCCGCGAGCGCGGCGGCGCCCGGGGATTCGACCCCGGTCCCCGGTCCCGCGACCCCGACGCCGGTCAAGTCCGCCCATGGGACTTCGGCCAAGGCTTCACCCACGCCGGAGGCCCCGGCGACCCCGACGCCCCATACGGCCCGGCCCCAAGCGGCCCAGGCCCCGGCTTTCCTGGGCCAGGCCCCGAAGGACAGGTACCATCACCTGACCCTGAAGGGGTTGGACGCCTCCTGGGTCCAGGTTACGGCGGATGGCAAGTCCCCGACGGAATGGATGCTGGAACCCGGAGCGACCAAGTTCTTCAAGGCCGTTGAGGGATTCACCGTGAAGATCGGCAACGCCGCGGGGGTGGACGCCCAGTTGGATGGGACCTCGCTGGGAGTCCTGGGCGCGAACGGCAAGGTGGTCGAACTGAACCTTCCGAAGGGATACACCCCCCCCGTTAAACCCTAGTGTGGGTTGCCGTTTCACCCGTTGGGTTGAACGAAAGTGGTTGGGTCGTAATGCGGAATTAGGAATGGTTGTAAAATTCCTCATTCCTAATTCCAATTGCATTTGTGAGGGGTTGCGATGGCCAACGACGCTTCCTTTGACGTGGTTTCCGAGGTCGATCTCCAGGAGGTCGACAACGCGGTGAACCAAGCCATGAAGGAAATCATCCAGCGCTATGACTTCAAGGGCAGCGTGAGCAAGATCACGCTGGAGAAGGCCAAGAAGGAAATCGAGCTCTACTCCGACGACGAGTCCCGCATGGAGGCGGTCGTCGACATCCTCCAAACGAAGTTCATCAAGCGGAACCTTCCCCTCAAGGCCATGGACCTCCAACCCATCGAGAAGGTGGGGGGGGACAAGGTCCGACAAACCGCCAAATTGGTCTGCGGCATCCCCATGGAGACCTGCAAGGAAGTCGTGAAGCTGATCAAGGATTCCAAGCTCAAGGTCCAGGCCTCGATCCACGAGGATAAGGTCAAGGTCTCCAGCAAATCCAGGGACGAGCTCCAGGCCGTCATCCAGATGCTCCGGGGCAAGGACCTGAAGACCGCGCTCCAGTTCACGAATTTCCGATGACTCCCCCGAGGAAACCCAAGGCCTCCCATCCGAAGGCCCGGAAAGCCCGCGCCCCCAAGCCCCCCCGGTTGAGACGGCCGCCGGGTCCGAAGGTTTCGGCCGCCCCGCCCCCCCCGTCCCCGGTAGAATTGCCTGTTCAAGAGGCCTCCGTCATCGCGCCCGTTACGGCCGAGGCCGCGGGCCCCGAAACCCCGAAGTCGACCCCTGAGTTCTTCTCCCATTATGTCCGGGCCTGGGAACGGACGATCCAAGCCTGGCCCCTTTTGCTGGTCCAGCTGGTCTATTGGGTCGTGACGGTGGGGGCTTTCATCGGCCTGGCGTTCGCGCTCTTGGGCCCCATGATCGAGCAGATCCACCAAGCCCATCCGGGCCTTTCGATCGGGAAACTCCCGCCTGAATATTGGAAGGATGCCCTCACCCCCGAGAACCTCCTCTACCTGGGGATCCTGGCCGTCTTGGCGGTCCTCTGGTTGATGATCCTGGGGGTGTTGGTCCAGGGTGGGATGATGGGGCGGTTGTGGCGATACGCCCGGGGTGGGACGGACTTTTCGCTCCGGGAATTTTTCGGGGACATGGCCAACTTTTTTTGGCCCATCCTGGGTTTCCAATCGATGGTGTTCCTCGTGTTTTTGGCCCTTTTGGCTGGTTTGGGGGCCCTCGGTTTCCTCGCGGCCGTCGCCTTCAAGGGCGCCGGGTCTGGGGCGACGGTCTTCCTGATCCTGGCCCTCATCGGGTCGGCGATCCTGACGTTGCCCTTGGTCGTCCTGGGGGTCGCTTATATCCAACTTTCCATGGGCCACCTGACCGCGGGTCGGGGCGTGGGGGATTCCTTCCGCCTCGGTTGGGATTCCCTCCGGGCCCATGGCTGGAGTTGGTTCTGGGTTTTCCTGGTTTATTTCCTCGTGACCGTGGTGGGGCTCCTGGTGGTGGGAGGAGCGCTGGGCATCCTCACCCTGATCCCGGTCTTCGGGGTCCTGGTGGCGATGTTCAAGTTCCTGTTCCAAATGGCGTCGAGCGTCTTCCTGGCGGTTTACCTCCCGGCCTTGACGGTGGGGTTTCTCCATGAGAACGGACATGAACAATAACTGCCGGCGGATTGCCGTTAGCGGATAGCGGCTCAGAAGGCAGTTAGGAATGAGGAGTTAGGAATTAGGAGTTTTTTTAATATGAATTATCCATGTTCATCCGTGTTCATCGGTGGCTCCTCCGCCGTGGCTTGATCTTTACAGGCTGGGTCGTTATCGTCGTGTCCATCCCGCTACCTCAGGCTGATGGGTTGTGAAACTGGAGGGCGTTTTGGAACTCAACGAACTCGAACAGCTCTTCGGCAAATGCCGGGTCTCCTTCCAGCAGGTGGGGGACGCGATCGAGGCCCGGGTGCCACTGAACCTGCACCAACCCGAGGGTCCGGCCCTTTTCATCCTCTACAACACCCAGGAGGGGACTTCCTACCTCCGCTTAGTGTCCGCCGAGAAGTTCGAGGTGGACAAGACCGTGGGGGTGAACCCCCTCAACTGCGCCCTGGAATACGACGTCGACGGCAACCTCATCGGCCTGGACCTGTC
>CAYMOV010000123.1:0-6945 GCA_964392085.1 uncultured bacterium | reverse complement strand
CGAGCTGGAGCACTTCCTGGGGGGACAGGTTTTGGATCTTGCTTTTCATGCCGTCAGGCCGTTCCTTGGTTGTTGTATTCCGAATTAGTAGGGGGGGTGGATGCCCACACCTTATAAGTCCCTAGGGCCAAAAACAAGGGGATGGGCGGTCATCGGGGACACCCTTCACCGGACGCCAACCTTCGCGGCGGGGTTTCCACGAAATAGGGCTTGGCCCCGGACCTATCGCGCTGAATTCAAGGCTTTCCGCGTCACGGACCGGTCGTGCGTCTATTGAAATGGCACGCCTGATCCCGTTATAAATCCCCGAGCGGGTCCCCAACCGGTTCCACCCCGTCCCCTGCGCTTATCCCAGGTGTCCGTCTTTCGGGAAAGTCCAATTCGCTGGAGGAAATTTTGCCCGAATCCCACCGGTCGAACCAACCCAACCGCGGCCCGAAGGCCGGAAGAACCTTGAAGCGAAGTTTCCGGGGAATCTTGGCTTTCGCGGCGGTCCTGGCCCTCCCGCTTTCGCCCCAGGGCGCGGCCCATCCGGCGGGCCGCCAGAAGTTGTCCCACCATTTAACGGCTTCCGACATACCCGCCGGAGCCCCGGCCGGGGAGATGACGGGCAAGGAAAAAATGGCCCTCACCCTCAGCCTGCCTTCCCGCGATCCGGCCGGTTTGGACGACTTCATCCATCAGGTCTCCGACCCCCGCAATCCCCAATACGCCCATTACCTGAATAAAAGCGAGTTCGCCGACCGCTTCGGCCCCTCGGCCTCCGATTACCGGGCGGTCCTGGGTTTCGCCGCCTCCCACGGCCTGAAGGTCGAGCACACCCACCCGAGCCGGGTACTGGTCACCCTCAGCGGCACCTCCGCGCAGGTGCAGGAAGCCTTCCACGTCCACCTGCGCCGATACCGGCGGCCGGACGGGACGAAGTTCTTCGCCCCCGACGAACAACCCTCGGTGGACCTGGACGTTCCCCTGGCCCATATCGGCGGGTTGGACAACTACCGCCTACCCAAGCGGGTGGGCCCCAAGACCGGCTCCGTGAAGCCCCTGGGTTTGCCCAAGCCCGGGCCCCAGAACTTCGGCTCCTCGCCCGGGCAGTTGTATTGGGGCAACGACTACCGGAACATCTACGCCCCCGGTGTCTCCCTCGACGGAGCCGGGCAGACCATCGCCCTATTCGCGGAGGACGGCTTCAACCCGGACGACATCCAAAAGTACAAGGACCTGTCCGGGCTCAAGAGTTCCACGCCGATCAAGGCCATCCTGGTGGACGGCGCCGATGGAAGCGTGCAACCCCCCGGGGCGCCTCCCTATGACAACCGTATCGTTTCTGAAGTGTCCATGGACATTGAGCTGGCCCTCTCGATGGCCCCGGGCCTATCCCAATTGCTGGTTTACGAGGGCAAGCCCTCCGAACTCAACCAATACGAGGATAACGTCTTTGGGGACGATATCCTGGCCACCATCGCCGATGATGACGCGGCCCAGATCGTCAGCTGTTCCTACAGTTTTTTGGATAAAAGCACGATGCGGTTGATCCTCCAACAGATGGCCGCCCAGGGGCAGTCGTTCTTCATCTCCTCCGGCGACGTCGGGGCTTATCCCACGATCGGCGTTTTCTCGTCCCAAGACCAGCTTTACTGCACTTCGGTGGGGTTCACCGACCTGACGACCAACCCCGATGGAAGCTGGGGCACGGAATTAGGCGACTCATTCAGCGGCGGCGGAACCAGTCAGGACATCCCCCTCCCAACCTTCCAGCAGAACATCAGCATGGCCGGCAACGGGGGATCCTTAACCCAAAGGAATTTTCCCGACGTCGCCATGGTGGGGCAGTTCATCCTTGTCGTTTTCACCGACGTAAAGAGCGGCATTCCCAATCCCGGTTACACCATCAGCGATGGAGGCTCCAGCGCCGCCTGCCCCCTCTGGGCGGGCTTCATGGCCTTGGTGAACCAGCAGAGGGCGCAGAACAACCTGGGCCCCATCGGCTTCGCCAACAAAGCCCTTTACGACATCGCCCAGGGGCCCAATTACCATACGGATTTCCACGATATCCAGGACGGGAACAACGGCACCTTTAACGCGGTGCCGGGTTATGACCTGGTGACGGGCCTGGGGAGCCCGGCCGGCCAACCCCTGATCAACGACCTTTGCCCAGGTTGCGTGCCCGCCCTCACCTCGACGCCGACCTTGACCCCGGTCAACGCGGTCCCGACGCCCACGTTCACCGAAACGACCACGGGTTCCCCGACCCCCGCGCCCTTCGTGACGCGAAGCCCCACCCCCACGCCCACCAACACCCAGGCGCTGCCTTGCGTGCCCACCGGCGCCCTCTGGACCGAGCCCACGGCCCAGGCCGGCTTCTCCGGCCGGGACAATTTCGGGTCCGTGGCCTACAACAACCGCATGTGGGTTTTCGGGGGGGAGACCGCCCTTTCGGGCAACTTCCACCTCACGATGGGCGACGTCTGGTCCTCGTCCGACGGCGCCAACTGGACCCAGGCCACCGCCGACGCGGGTTTGGGGAACCGCTTGAAATCCCGCTTGGTGGTCTTCGACCCCCAGGATGGGCAAGGCCCCCGGATGTACCTGATCGGGGGCTTCAGGCCCAACGGCATCCACTCGATCCATGTCTACAACGACATCCACACCTCCTTCGACGGGATCCATTGGACCCTCGTGACGGCCCAAGCGCCTTTCACGGCCCGCGTGGCCCCCGCCTGCGCGGCTTTTCGGGGGCGCCTGTGGCTCATGGGTGGGCAAAACTCCGACGACGTGTGGTCCACCGCGGACGGGGTCCATTGGGTCCAGAACGTGGCCCACGTCCTGGCGTGGTCCGATGGATTCTTCCATGAAACCAATGCCACCACCCACGATTTAGCCAACGTCAGCGATGCGGTGGTGTTGGACGGGCAGATATGGGCCATATCCCAGTCGAACTGCCAAGGCGGGGCCAACTGCATCTTCTCCAGCCCCGACGGCTACACCTGGTACTGGTCCCAAATCTTCTTCCCGACCCGGGACAATTTCGCCTTTTATTCCTACGCGGGAAAGCTTTGGGTGGCGGGCGGAACCTTGGGGAACCAGCTTTTCAACGATGTTTTGTCCGTGGAGGCCCATCAGGGCCAGGGCACGAGTTGGACGGCCGCAACGACCCAAGCCCCCTTCACGCCCAGGGGCCTGCAGGGGGTCGGGCTGGTGTTCCAGGACCAGATGTGGGTCCTCGGCGGGACCTTGGCCGGGTCGGCCTTGGCCAATGATGTTTGGAAAACCAAGTGTTCCTTGCCCATCCCCGTTCCCACGGTCATGATCCCGAACCTCCGGATCACGGTGACGCCCGTGGCCACGGTGTACATCCCGGGGCCCATCCGGGAGGATCCCGGGATCGTCAGCGTGGATGGACCGACCATCACCGTGACCGGGTCGCTGGTCCTGCCCCCCGGCAACTACCAGGTGCAGAACCTCATCCTCAACGGCTCCATCAGCGGCACCGGCGGGGGCTTGGTGAATATCTGGTTCACCGGAAGCGTGGTGATCAACGGCCAGTTCACGGGCAGCCTTTACGGGCCGGGGCCGTCGGCGAACGGCGCCCCGAGCGACGGATCGGTCCTCGTCAACTCCGGCGGGACCCTCAACGGGGCGGTCGTCGCGCCCGACAGCCTCCTGACCCTCAATCCCGGTTCGACCTTGACCGGCGGCCTGGTGGCCCTGCAATTGACCGATACCGGCGCCACGATCCAACCCGTCCAGTCGGTCCTGATGGCCGCGCTGAATCCCCACTTCCCCGGCACATCCACCTTCACCCCGACTCCCAGCCCGACCATCACGCCTACGGCCACCTTCCGGACCAGCCGGGACTGTGAGGACGGGCCCTGCGGCCTCAAATGCGGCATGAGGGACCCACGGGAGGGCTGGGATTCAAGGGATCACAGGGGGGAAGGGGAGGACATGGGAACCGTGAGGCTCGAATGGGAAGGCGCCCTTCGGGGACCCTTCCGGCGCCCCGACGCCTACGGGGTCTTCCGGGCGCCGTCACCCTCGGGGCCTTACGTCCTCCTGGAGACCCTGGCGCCCCTCGATGGCGGGCATGAAAACCCGGTCCAGACCGCGGCGGACAACCCCGGCCCTGGGACCTGGTGCTACCGGGTCGCGGCTTTCCTTGGGAATCCCGTGACCGCGGTCAGCGGCGCCACGGAACCCTGTTGTGTTGTCGTTCACGGGGCGGCTTCGACGCCGCCGACCCCCACGCCCACCCCTTCGGCGACCCCGACGGTTCCCCTCGACGTGACGGAACATGGGGAACCGGACAGCCGTCGGCCCAGGGACTCCGCTTTGAACCGGGTTCGGGCCCAACACGCCCAGCCTGAATTGATCGCGGAGTCTCGATAGGGCCTGCCCGGCCCGGGGAGCCGTAAGGAACAATGATTTACACCATCACCCGCGTCGATTGGACGGTCCTGGGCCCCAACGGGACGGCCTACTTTCCCGACGGTGACGGCGTGAAGGCCTATAAAACAGGCAACTGACGATCAGCCCATCATTCCGACCTTACAGGAGGAAGGCCGCCCATCAAGGCGGCCTTTTTCTTTTGGACCAATGGCCGCCTATCGGGCGAAACCCCTTTAAAATAATCCCGTCCAAAATGCCTACTTCGAAAGGCCAGGAAGACGAATGTACCTCTACCGAACCCGGTTCAAGGGCGAGATCCTCACGGAGTTCCTGCCGCCCGCCCGCAAGACCAAACGGGAGAAGGCCGTCATCCTTTGTGACGGGATGCCCGGCATCCCGACCAAACAGGGCTTGGCCCGGTTCCTTTCCAAGAAGGGATTCTGGGTCTTCTATCCCCGCTACCGGGGAAGCTGGGAAAGCGGCGGACGGTTCCTCCGGAAATCACCCCACCTGGATATCCGGGACGTCATCGACGAACTCCCCGAGGGCTTTAAGGAAGCGGCGTTCGGGCGTAAGTTCCGGCCCAAGCTGTCGGAAATCTTCGTCATCGGCGGGAGCTTCGGGGGCGCGGCGGCGGCCCTCTCGGTGTTGGACCCCCGGGTCAAGAAAGCCGTGGCCGTCTGCCCCGTAGTGGATTGGGCGGTCCAGGGCCGCACCGAACGCAAGGAAACCAACGCCAAAAACTACTCCACTTATATCCGCGAGGCCTTCGGGGAAGCCTACCGCCTGGATCCGCGCGATTGGGCCAAACTCCGTCAGGGGAATTTCTACAACCCCGCCTTCCACGCCGATGAGATCGACCCTTCCAAACTGATGATGTTCCACGCCCAAGACGACCCCTATATCCCCTGGCGGTCCGTGGCGGCCTTCGCCAAGAAGACCGGCGTGGAGCTCAAGCTCCTCAAGCGGGGAGGGCACCTCTCAACCCACGGGATTGTCCGGAAATATTGGGCCAAAATCGCCGGGTTTTTCGGTACGGACTAATAGGCTATAAAAAAATATTTTCACCGCAGAGACGCAGAGAGCGCGGAGAAAAACCATACGATTTAAACCGTAAGACCCGTTAAATATATTATTGTTTCAGGCCAAAGGTAAATTCGGGTCGACGAACATAGGGTTTCATCCCCCCTGCGAACTCTGCGTCTCTGCGGTGAAACATGTGCCGGAGCCGCTATGTTTTCGGAACTAACACCGACACCTTGGTCCCGCCGTCCGGGGGGCACTCCAGGGTGATATCGCCCCCGTGGGCGCGCATGATCTCGCGGCTCAGGTGCAGGCCCAGGCCGTACCCCCCCGTCGCCTTGGCCCGGGACTTATCCACCCGGTAGAAGGGCTCGAAGACCCTCTCGCGCTCGGCGGCGGGGATGCCCTCCCCGTGGTCCCGGACCTCCAGGACGATCCCGTTTTCCCCCCCCGACAGCCCCAACTCCACCGGTTTCTTCTGGTGCGCCGAGTATTTGAGGGCGTTCTCCAGGACGTTCTGGAGGACGGTGCGGATCCTCGCCTCGTCCGCCTGGACTTCCACCAGGGGGAAGGGCCCCGCCTTTTTCACGCCCGGTTTCCGGCCCTTGTACCTCCGGGCGAATTCCACCAGGAGCTTCCCGGGGTCCAGCGGGCGCAGGTCCAACTTTCCGTTGCCGCTCCTCAGCCGCTCGGACTCCAAAACCTCCCCCAGCATGGCCTCCATCTCGACGATGTCCCGCTCCATGTCCTTGCGCCACCTGCCCTTGGGCGCCATCTCCAGCGCCACCTTCATGCGGGTGAGGGGGCTCCTCAGTTCATGGCTGACGTCCAGCAAAAGCTGGTCCTTGGACCGCACCATCTCCCGGATGTTGTCCACCATGAGGTTGAAGTGGTCGGCCAGGTAGTCGAACTCGCCGTGGCCCCGGAGCGGGAACCGGAAGTCCAGGTTGCCGTCGGAGATTTCCTGGACCCCGAGCATCAGGCGCCGCATGGGCCTGAAGAGGCGTTTCAGGACGAGCCCGACGATGAAAAAGACCAGGAAGACGAGCCCGAGGTGCCCCAGGAAACTGTGGATGGACCCGGCGTTGGGGGAGAGGGCGAAGACGAGGATGCCGCAGGCCGCGAGGAACAGGAACAGGACCCTTAAAAAGAAGAAGTGCCTGGGCGGCCTGCCGTGACGCCATCTCCAGGCGCTTTGGCGGCCCCAGGCCCGGTGGCGGGCCCAGGCGGCCCGGGGGCCGCAAGTCGGGCAGTTTTCCCCCAGGTCAGCGGGCCGCATGGGTCTTCACCTTACCTATATAGAGGTAACCCTCGCCCCAGACCGTCTTGAAGTACTTCGGGTCCGCCGCGGGGTCCTTCAGCTTCCGCCTCAGGCGGCTGACGGCCACGTCGATGGACCGGTTGAAGGCCTCGCACTCGATGCCCTTGAGGTACTCCATGATCCGGTCGCGGCTCAGCACCGTCCCGGCGTTGCGGAGGAAGAACACCAGCACCTCGAACTCGGTGGTGGAGAGCCCCAGGTCCTTGCCGGCC
>CAYMOV010000122.1:0-6988 GCA_964392085.1 uncultured bacterium | reverse complement strand
AAAGAGATGGCCTTGAAAAAGCGGTTTCCCATCACGACTAAAACCATTTTTAGCGCGTTATTGCTTTGGCAAATGACCGCGTTCCTATCGCCCCTTTGGGCCCAGTGTACTTCCATCACGTCCGCCACGCTATATGCCTCGGCGGACGACGAATTGAACGTCTGGATCAACGGCAACCTGGTTACCTCGACGCCGGTCTCCTTCTGCACCATCAACACTTGCACCCCCTCGGCGATTACCATCCCCCCGGGTGACATCAACCTCACGACCAACACCATCGCCGTCCAGAACATCAACCTGTCCAACAGCATCGTGATCGCGGCTTGGGTGATCGACGTCACCTGTAACGGCGGCTACCACGCGTACTTCACCAACAACGACGCCGGCTACAAGATGTACAACGACACCACCGGCACAACCCCGCCCGCGACGGGCGGCGGGTATGCCTGGACCTCGCCCAACTATCCTGCCGGGTCCATTTCCACCTATTTCACCGGGACCCCGGTCAACAACATCGCCCTCAGCAGCGTGGCCGACCCAGAGCTCTCGACCATGTACAACCCCGTTACGGGTCAGCTCCAGAAATACACCTCGGCCACGGGAACGGCCACCTCGGTGGCCGCCAACCAGAACATCTATTACCGCGGCGACTTCACCCTGAACGCGGTGGTGTACAATCCGCCCAACTTCACCATCACCAAGAGCCAGAGCTTCGGCACCTGGCCCCAATCCTACAGCTCGGGCGCGGAGCCCTACCAGCTGGTGGTCTGCAACAGCGGTGCGCCGGTCAACACGCCGGTCACCGTTTGGGACCACCTGCCGTTCGGCGGGAACCCGCAATACAACGGACCGTACCCCCAATACGACGGCGTCACTAATTTCTACACCGTGAGTGGGGGGCTCAATACGACCGCCTGGAGTTATTTTGAGTTCCCGGTGGGCTTCGGGGGAAATGGGGCCTGCGTCACGATCGCGGCGCCTTGGGCTTACCTCGACACCATGACGGGATCGCCCTGCAGCGTCGTCAATACCGCCGGGGTTAGCTACGCTGGGACCAACCACGCCACCACCAGCCTGGCCGTATCGATCACGGGGGGATGCAACCCGCCCACCAACACCTTTACGCCCACCCGCACCAATACCCCGACCCCTACCAATACCTTCACCCCGACCAAGACCTTTACCCCAACCTTCACCTTCACGGTCACGCCCACCCCGACCCGGACGTTCACTCCGACCACTACCTTCACCTTTACCCCGACCAAATCCAACACTCCGACCTTTACTTTCACCAACACCCCGACCCACACCTTTACCCCGACGAACACCCTTACTTTCACCCCGACACCCACCAAGTCGCCGACACCGACCCAAACCCCCACACCGACCGCGACCTACAGCTTCACCCCCACCCAAACGAACACCCCGACCCCTACCCGGACGAACACTCCCACCTTTACGTTCACACCGACGGTGACGGTCACCAACACCAATACCTTCACGAACACCCCCACGCGAACCTTTACCCCGACCAAAACAAATACCCCGACGTTCACTTACACCTTTACGCCGACGGTGACCGTCACCAACACCTCGACCCCCAGCCCGACGCCCACCCTTACGTTTACCCCCACTCCGACCTTCACTCCGACCCCCACCCGGACCAACACGTCCACCTCGACGCCCAGCCCGACTCCCACCAATACTTTCACCCCTACCCATACGTTCACTTTCACCCCGACCCCCACAAAGTCGCCGACGCCGACCCAGACGCCCACCCCAACACCCAGTTTCACCCTAACCCCGACACCGACTTTTACCCCCACGATCACGAACACCCCGATCCCCTCGGCCACGGCGACCCCGACCCCGACGATCACCCACACCTTCACCTCCACCCCGACCCCCACGAACACCCCTACGCCCACCTTTACCTTCACCAAGTCGCCAACGCCGACCCAGACCCCCACGCCGACCCCAAGTTTCACCGCTACCTTTACACCCTCTTTCACCCCGACCCGGACCTTTACCCCCTCGAACACCCCGTCTCCCACGTCGACGTCGACCGCGACGTTCACCTCGACCGTCACCAACACCCCCATCCCGTCGGCCACGGCGACTCCGACCCCCACGAACACCGCGACCCCGACCAATACCTTCACCAAGTCGCCGACGCCGACCCAAACCCCCACACCGACGCCTTCCTTTACCGCGACATTTACACCCACCTTCACCCCGACCGCTTCCTACACCCCCACCAAGACGTCGACTCCCACGGCGACGCCCACCGCGACTTGGACCCCGACCGACACGTTGAGTCCCGTTCCTTCGGCCACGGCAACCCCTACCCCCACGAACACCGCGACCCCGACCAATACCTTCACCAAGTCACCGACCCCGACCCAAACCCCGACGCCGACGCCATCCTTTACCGCGACCTTCACGGCCACCTTCACGCCATCTTCGACTTATACCCCCACCAACACCCCCACCCCCACGCCGACTTCGACCGCGACCTATACCGCGACCATCACCGACACCCCCATCCCCTCGGCCACGGCGACCCCTACCCCCACGAACACCGCGACGCCGACCGATACCTTCACCAAGTCACCGACGCCGACCCAGACGTCTACGCCTTCGGCTACGCCGTCTTCAACCCAAACCTGGACATTCACTTCGACGTCCACTTATACCTTTACGAACACGCCGACGCCGACCCCTACGTCCACAGCGACCTTCACTCCGACCATCACCAACACGCCGATCCCGTCCGCCACCGCGACGCCAAGCCCCACGGACTCCTTGACCTACACGGAAACCTGGACGCCGACAGTCACAGATACCCCGATCCCTTCCGCCACCGCCACCTGGACCCCGACGGAAACCGCGACGTCCACGGACACCTTGACACCGACCATGACCCCAACCTGGACCTACACCCTCACGGCCTCCTGGACCCCAACCCCGACCTATTCACCGACGAACACCCTCACGCCCACATCGACCAAAACCTTTACGCCTTCCTCGACGCCTACTTCCACCCCCACGGCTTCCCTGACACCGACTTCCACCAAAACACCCACCGCCACCTACACGGCCACCTGGACCCGAACCTCCACCGCGACCACTACGGCCTCCCGGACTTGGACGCCTACCTGGACCCCAACGGCGACCCGAACCGCCTCGGCGACCTGGACGCCGTCCATCACCCGGACGCCTTCCTTCACCCCGACCGCGACGAATACCCGCCCTTGGACGCTGACCCCGACCTATACCTTTACCTATTCCTTCACCCCCACGGAGACCGGGACCGCGACTTGGACGCCGACCATCACCGATACCGGCACCCCGACCGCCAGCCCCACTCCGGGAAGTGAGATGTGGGTCTCCCGAAACCTGTACCGGCCGGACTTCGATTTCCCGCCGGTCGAGATCCGGGTTCACCTGGCCCTCAGCGGAATCTTCAGCCTGAAGATCTACAACTCGGCGGGGGAATTAGTGCGGGTCCTGGACTATGAGACCGTGGCTAACGCGCCCCTGGACCGAACCTACCCCTGGGACGCGAGAAACCAAAACAACGATCCGGTGGCCAGCGGGGTCTACATCATTTATTACACGAGTCGATTGGGGACCCAGCAGGCGAAGCTACTGATCGCCCGTTGAGCCGGGAATCGGTCCGTCCACGTGACCCGCTCGCAATACCCGGGGGCCTCCCAGTTGAGATCTACAATTCGACAGGAGAAATACATAGTGACGTCGGCGGACCGTCGGACCTACGGCAAGTTGGATGATAGGTGGGTTTGGGACGGGAAGGTCTCTTTCGGGGATCCGGTGGCAGCGGTGTCTACGTCATCCACCTCACGGGACCCTTCCAAGCCGAGCTTCGGCGCATCCGCGTGTTACGTAAAAGGGTTGCCCATATCGAACTTGGAAAGCTTCTTGGAATTCGATTCGACGGGTTTGTTGACGAACTCCGGATAAAACCTTTTAGTTATGCCTAGTTTTAAATTTGTTTTTTTTGCCTTTATGAGCTGGATCGTCGTAAACCCATAGTTTAATGTTAAACTTTCATGGACAACCACTTAGTCAAGGGTTTGCCATGCGAAGAATCGCCACCCACCCAAACCGCGCATTATCCCATTCGGCCTTCAGGGCCATCGCAGTCTTCGTCGGACTCATCCTGACGGGTGTCCCCAAACTCCAGGCCCAAGATGCCTACCTCCAAGCGGGCAGTGTTCAGGTCAGCAACTCCAACCCCTGCCCCGGGGACACCGTCCAACTAACGTTCAAGGTCTGCAACAACAACCAATATTACGCCCCCCCGGGACGGGTGTTCGTCGGGATTGAGACGACGGCCGCTTACCCGTCGGTCAACCACGCGTTCGAGTCGGGGGGTGTTCTTTCCCCAAACATCTGGATGGTGGTGGGTTCGCCCGGCGTCCTGAACCCGGCCCTCACGGTTTGGACCGAAAGCACCTTGAACGGCGGGAACAACCTGGGCGGGGTTCCCTACAGCGGCGTCGGCTGCGCCACTCCCAAAACCGTGACCTACAACATCCCCCTGCCCTCCAGCCTCCCCTTCGGCACGGCCATGCGCTTCAACATCTCCATTTTAAACGACTACCAGGCGGGGGACAGCGCCCAGGCCCAGCATGTCGAGGGACTTTTCAACACCTGCATGCCCGCCGCGAACGTCACCCTCCAAAAACGGGCCGAGGGGACCGCGTCGGCGAACGACCTGATCCTTTACTGGCTGGACTACGACGCCACCAATTCCACCAACATCACCGTGACCGACCCTCTCCCCGCGGGGGTGGATTTCCTCCAGGCGGGTCCCAACGTGTCCAGCGCCCCGGCCACCAACACCGCCTGCCCCTGCGCGGTGTCCTGGAACCTGGGGAACGCGGACTCGGGCTCCGCCCCACCCTACCGCAAGACGGGATCGGTGTGGGTTCTGGTCAAGGTCGACGGAGCCACCCCGGATGGGACCCAAATCCTCAATCAAGCCCAGGTGCAGACCACCCAACAAGGGATCCAGCCCTCCAGCCCCGTAAGCCTGGTCGTCGGGTCGGGCATAAACTTGAGCCTTTCGAAGCGACAACTCGACGCCTCGGGTACGATGCCCATCCTTTCGGCTTCCCAGGGATCGACCGTCACCTACCAGATCCATTTCACGCTCTCGGGACTGGGCCTTAAATGTTTCGACAGCTTCGACCAACTCACGAACGGCGCCTTCTACAACGGACCCGCCGCTCCCCCGGGGTGGATCGCGGTCAGCCAGGACAACTCCGGCGCCAACTGGGCGAACTGGGCGGTGGACCAGGATCCGACCGGCAACCGGTACCTCCGGGCCACCACGACCCAATACGGGTTCCTGGCTTTCGACTGCGCCAACATGCTGAACGCCCAGCAGAATTATTGCGAGGGAACCCTGGTCACCGACGCGTTCATGGGCAGTACGGCCACCGATGTCGGCGTCCTCATCCGGTGGAACAACAATACGGGCGCCAATTACCGCGCCATTTGGCTCCTCATGTCCAAGGACACGAATTTCGGGACAGGCTGCTCGGGCAACATGGGCATCCAGTTCAACACCTCGAACTCGACCCGGACGGTGGAGGGTTGTTCCACCATCAACCCGGCTCCCGATGACCTCCAGTGGTACACCCTCAAGATACTGACCACCCAGACCGGCTGCGCCATGAGGTACCAAGCCAAGTATTGGGTCCGGGGCACGCCGGAACCTCCCGCGTGGATGTTGGATTATACCGACGCCAGCCGCAACTATTGCCAGCCGGAGTGGGGTTGCGAGGCCGGGTCGACTCCCAATGTTTGGAGGCCCGGGATAGGGAACCAGGGGGACACGAACCGTTTTGATAATTTCCGCGTCTTCGCGAACGGTTACCTCCAAAACGCCGTCTTGACCGACACCATCCCCTTGGGAGTCAACTACCAATCCATCAGTTCCGGGCTGGGATCGGCGCCGGTTCCCGGGGGAGGAGGTTATCCCAAGGGTTTCGTGGAGTGGGATTTCACCGGAAACCAGAACGGCGCCACCTCGGGGAAGATTTATGACGCCTCCGGGATCATGGAATGGAAGGGCGTGGTGACCTGCCTGGACCCGGGACCCGTGGCCCAGGCGGTGAACCAGGCGGTCTTGACGGGCAATACCTACCTGGGCGTAAACGCCGGGCTGTTCCCCTCGAACGCGACGACCCTCGCCCTGGTTTGCGCGCCACCGACGGACACCTTCACCCCCACCCAGACCCCGACCCCAACCCCCTCCTTCACACCGACGGATACCCCGACTCCAACCGCCACCTTTACGGCAACCTTGTCGCCGACCGAGACCTTGACGCCGACCCCCACGTTCACCCCCACGAATACCCCAACGCCGACCTCCACCTTCACTGAAACCTTCACACCCACCATTACCTACACCCCCACCCAGACCTACACCCCCACCCCCATCCCCCCGGATGACTTCTGGGTCTCAAGGAACCTTTACAGGCCCGGGTTTGATTTCCCTCCGCTCTACGTGAGGATCAACCTGGGCGTGACGGGCCTCTACACCCTGAGGGTTTACAACTCCGCCGGGGAGTTGGTCCGCACACTTCGGCAGGGACGCATCACCCAACCGGTTTCCGAGGAGGTGGAGTGGAACGCCGAGAACGACCGGGGGGAACCGGTGGCCTCGGGGGTTTATATCCTTTATTACGTCACAACAATGTCCGCCCGGACCGCGAAAGTGGTGGTCGCCCGTTGAAACCCCGCGGGTGGAGGGCCGTCGGTTGATTGGCCTGGCTGGTGTTTGTCTCCGGCAATCCCGGCCGATCAATGCCGTATAAAATCACGGTCTTGGGCGAAAACCGCCTGAATGCTATGCTGTCCCCCATGAAAACCCCGCGACCTCCCCGCTGGCTCCACCGACTGGACGCCGACTACCATTTCCGCAACCTGTTCCTCAGCTACCTGGGCGTGCATT
>CAYMOV010000121.1:1994-6988 GCA_964392085.1 uncultured bacterium | reverse complement strand
CCGGAGGATTCCGTGAATCAAAAGAACTTTATGACCATCCTGGGGGTCTGCGGTTTGCTCCTGGCGGGAGGCTCGGCCATGGCGGACGGCCTCCAGTGGGAAACCTCGGCCCAGAAGGCCATGGTGGACGCGAAGGTCGCCCAGGTGGACCAGGCCGTCACCCAGGGGCCCTTCCAAAACGACTGGGACAACCTCAAGAAATACCAAATCCCCGACTGGTACCGGGACGCGAAGTTCGGCATCTTCATCCATTGGGGCCTCTATTCGGTCCCGTCCTTCGCCAACGAGTGGTACTCCCGCAACATGTACCAGAAGGACAGCGCCGAGTATAAGCACCAGGTGGCCACCTACGGTCCCCTGACCAAGTTCGGCTACAAGGACTTCGCGCCCCTTTTCAAGGCCAAGAAGTTCGACCCGGTGGTTTGGATCAGGACCTTCAAGGATGCGGGCGCCAAGTATGTGGTGCCGGTCGCAGAGCACCACGACGGTTTCGCCATGTACGATTCCGACTTCTCGGACTGGACGGCCGTGAAGAAGGGCCCCAAACGGGACATCATCGGGCTCTTGGCCGGGGAAGCCCGCAAGCAGGGCCTGGTCTTCGGCCTCTCCTCCCACCGGGCCGAGCATTGGTGGTTCATGAACGGCGGCATGAAGTTCCCCAGCGACGTGCAGGACCCCCAATATTCCGACTTCTACGGCCCCGCGGCCCCCGACGACACGACGCCGGATGAGGCCTACCTGCGCAATTGGCTGGCCCGAGCCTCCGAGTTGGCCGACAAGTACCATCCCCAAGTCATGTATTTCGACTGGTGGATCGGCGAGAAGGACGTCTTCAAGCCCTACCTCCGCGAGTTCACCGCCTACCTCTACGACCAGGCCGCCAAGGAGAAACGCGTGCCGGTCCTGGCGACTAAGGACAAGGCCTACGTGGCCGGCACGGCGGTGATGGACGTGGAGCGGGGGGGACTGCCCGACATCCGCACCGAGCCCTGGCAGACCGACACCGCCATCAGTTGGGGATCCTGGTGTTATATCGAGAACGACCACTACAAGTCCTCGGCCCTCCTGTTGCGTACCCTGATCGATGCCGTCAGCAAGAACGGCAACCTGCTGCTCGACATAGGTCCCAAGCCCGACGGCACCTTGCCCGAGGAATCCGTGAAAGTATTACGCGAGATGGGGGCCTGGTTGAAAGTGAACGGGGAGACCATCTTTGGAACGAGGCCCTGGATCGCCTACGGGGAAGGCCCCACGAAGGAGAAGGTCGGTAAGTTCAACGAGTCCGACACCGCCTACCAGCAGGGCGACCTGCGCTTCACCCGCAAGGGAGACAAGCTTAACGTGATCACCCTGGTCGGCCCAACCCAGCCGGTCACCGTCTCCCTCTTGAGCCCACGGGCGGCTCCCGGGTTGGAAGTTTTGGGCGTCCGCCTCCTGGGGTCCTCCGAGAAAGTCGATTGGAAGCGGGAAGCCGCGGGGCTCATCCTCCCGCCGCCGTCCAAGAAGGGTCCGGATCCGGTGGCCTACCAAGTCACCCTGGACGGGTCCTGCCAGGGGCGACTTTCCCTGGGGTTGAAGGGCCTTCGGGTGAGCGCCCAATGGGTCGTCCAGAACTTCTCGTCCCAACCCCTGGATCGGGAATATTCCCTCTGGACGGGCGGCCAGACCGTGGCTACCCAAAAGGTCTCGGTGGATCCCGGGGCGGAGAAGGTAGTCCAGGCCTCCTTCGAGGCGCCTAGGGCCGCTTTGGTCGGGATCTCGGTGGAGTCCAAGGGCGTCCCTGCCCTGACAGGCCAGGCGGCCTTGCCGGCCATCGATTTGACCGGCGAGTGGCTGTTCAAGAAGGGGGACGACCTCAAATGGAAGGACCCGGACTCGAGGGACTCCGACTGGGAGAAGGTCCAATTGCCCGACACCTGGGAGCACCATTCAAACTACTATGGGGACAACGATTACGGTTGGTACCGGCGGACGGTCCTCATCCCGGCCGAGTGGAAGGGCCATGACCTGGTGATCCCGCTGGGGAAGATCGACGACACCGATGAGAGCTACCTGAACGGCCATTCCATCGGCAAGACCGGGGAATTCCCCCCGAAATTCCAGGGCCAATGGAACCAACTTCGGGCCTATCCCGTGCCGGCGAAATGGGTCCGGTTCGGGGAGCCCAACGTGATCGCCATCCGGGTCTTCAACGGCACGGGCAACGCGGGGCTGTACGACGGGCCCCTGGGCCCGATCGAAGTGAAGTGACGGAAAAAGCGATTCACCACAAAGGTCACTAAGGTCACAAAGGAAAGCATTGGATTTAACGGCTTTACCCCAACAATTTCTTAGTGAACTTTGTAACCTCGGTTTACGCCCTCAGCCGAAGGCTGATGGGTAGTGGTTCGAAAATGTTTTCGTTGTCCTGATTTCTGGAGGATTCCTTGGTTCTCGACGGGGATAAACTTTATGCCGCCCGTTTCGGCGGGAAACCCGCGATCCGGGCCTGGGCGCCTGGCCGGGTAAACCTGATCGGCGAGCACACCGACTATAACCAGGGTTACGTCCTACCCCTGGCGGTGGACCGGGGTGTGGGCCTTTGGGGCTCGCCCACTTGGGACCGGATCCTGTCCCTCCATTCGGCGGACTTCAACGAGTCCGCGGCCTATTCCCTTGATTCCCTCGCCTACGACCCCCAGCACCGGTGGGCGAACTACATCCTAGGGGTGGCGGACCAACTCCAGAAACGCGGGCTCAAGTTAAAGGGCGCCAAGATCCTGGTGACGGGCGATATCCCCCAAGGGGCGGGCCTCAGCTCCTCGGCGGCCTTGGAAACGGCCTCCGCCAAATTCCTCCTGAAGAATTCCGGCCTCGAACTGGGGGACTTGGAACTGGTGAAGGCCGCCCAGGCCGCCGAGAACGAGTTCGTGGGGGTGGCCTGCGGCATCATGGACCAGTACGTGTCCTACCTTGGGCCCGCGGGTTCGGCGCTATTGATCGATTGCCGGGACCTATCCAACCACCCGGCGGCCCTTCCGAAGGGCTTGCGGGTTGTGGTCTGCGACACCAAGGTCAAACGGACCCTCGCGGGGTCGGCCTACAACGAGAGGCGCAGGGAATGCGAGGAGGGGGTCGCGGCCCTCTCCAAGGTCATGCCGGGGTTGAAGTCCCTAAGGGACCTTTCCCTGGAGAAGTTCGAGTGCTGCCGGAACCTGTTGTCCCGAACGGTCCAAAAGCGGGTCCGGCACGTCGTCACGGAAAACCAACGGGTCCTGGACATGGTGGGAGCCTTGGGCAGGGGCGACCTGGCCCGGATCGGCGCCCTCATGGCGGGTTCCCACGAGTCCCTGAGGGACGACTACCAAGTGAGCTGCCGGGAGTTGGACTTGATGGTGGAGGCGGCCCAGGCGAGCGGCCTGGCCGTGGGGTCCCGCATGACGGGCGGCGGGTTCGGGGGCTGCACCGTGAACCTGGTGAAGGCCGCGAACGTGAGGATGTTCGCCGAGAAGGTGGGGAAGGCCTATGAGCGGGCGGCGGGAATCCAGCCTGGGATCTACGACTTCGCCCCCTCCCCCGGCGCTAAGTATATTTAAAGGCTGATTCACCACAGGGGCACCGAGACACAAAGAAGGCTTTGATGATTACCAATAAGAATACATGGCTAAATGGTTTATCCAATGTAAAATTGACTTGTTAAAAACTCCGTGACTCTGTGTCTCTGTGGTGAACTCACTTAAAGGTCTTGCATGAAGCCGACTTTGCTCGTGATGGCGGCCGGGATGGGTTCCCGCTACGGCGGCCTCAAGCAGATTGAGGCCGTGGGGCCCCATGGCGCCATCTTGCTCGACTATTCCATCCACAACGCCCTGAAGGCGGGTTTCGGCAAGGTGGTCTTCATCATCCGCCGCGAGTTCGAGGCCGCTTTCCGGGAGAACACCGGGGCCAAATGGGAATCCCGGGTATCCCTCGCCTACGTCCACCAAGAACTCGACCTGATCCCGACCGGCTTTGCCGTCCCGTCCGGCCGGACCAAGCCCTGGGGCACCTCCCACGCCATCTGGACGGCCCGGCGGGAAATCCATGAACCCTTCGCGGTCCTCAACGCCGACGACTATTACGGCCCCCATGCCTTGAAGGCCCTTTTCGACCACCTCTCCACCTTGGACTCCCTGGACGCGACCGATTACGCCATGGCGGGCTACCGGCTCTTCAACACCTTGTCCGACTCCGGGCCTGTGGCCCGGGGGGTCTGTGAGTCCGGACCCGATGGGCTCCTGAAACGGGTGGTCGAGCGACTCAAGATCGCCAAGGACGGAGTGAAGGCAAAGTACGAGGCGGAAGACGGTTCCTGGAAGCCCCTGACGGGCCAGGAGACCGCCTCCATGAACCTTTGGGGCTTCACCCCCCGGTTGTTCCAGCAACTGGATGAGGGGTTGGTGTCGTTCCTCAAGGCAAAGGGGAACGAAGAAAAAAGCGAATACCTCATCCCTCGGACTGTGGACGCGCTCCTCCAGGAAGGTCAGGCCACCGTGAAGGTTCTCCCGACAACGGACCCTTGGTTCGGCCTCACCTATCCCGAGGACCTGCCGATGGTGAAGGGCAAGATCGCCGCGGCCCATGTCCAGGGGACCTATCCCGAAAGGCTTTGGTAAGGGTTTCCCGACGTTTGCACCGTATAAATTGGCATAAAAGGCCGGCAATATCATCAAGCACCCGACCTAAAAATGTTTATCATTGTTGGTCTTTAGTCCCGTGACGGCCGCTCATTTCAGCACCCAGGGGGTCCCTGACCATCCCATGAAATCCATCCGCCCCCTTCCTTCCACCGCCTATCGGGTGACCTTTTCCACCGCCGTCTGTTCCCTCGACCTGGGGGATGGGAGCGAGCGGGGCGAGTACGTGGACCAGGATACCGTCCTCCAGACCCTGGGCCGGCCCCACCGGGCCGTCAACCTCATGTACTGCTATTACCCCTTCGACAAAAAGTGGCCCCTGCGGGCCTCGGTGGCCTA
>CAYMOV010000121.1:0-1894 GCA_964392085.1 uncultured bacterium | reverse complement strand
AATTCCGAGTCCCCCGAACTGCGGCACGAGAAGGAACTGGCGCCCCTGCTGGGAGCCGCCGAGGTCTGGTCCACGGACAAGTACATCACCCTCGATTGGAGTTGGCCCTATAAGGCCTGCGAACCGGGGGGGAAGGACCGGACCTATTTCGTGGGGTCGGTGGAGAAGGTCTGGAAACAGACGGCCTCCATCCACCGGCGTTTCATCGAACTTTCCGGCCAGGACAAGGGCATCGAGATCGGGGAATTCAACGCCGACGGCAACATCGGTGGCGAGGAAGCCCAACTCAAGATGGTCGGGGACTTCTACCGGAAGATCCTCAAGGAAAAACCCAGCTACCTCAAGGGCGTCACCTTCTACCAGTTTCGGGACCGGGGGCGGTTGGGGCTGGAACGGGAAGACCCCAACAACCCCCAAAACGGCCTGTCCACCCCCCTCATCCCCTTCTACCGGGAAATGCTCCGGAACCCTTATTTCCAGCCGAAGGAAACCTGGAGCCGCGCCAAGGGCCTTTCGATGGAATGGCGAGCCTCGGACGACAGTGACGGTCTCGGCTGGAAGATAGCCCTTAAAAAGAAACCGGTATTCCTGGAGCTCCAATTCGAAAAAAAGGCCAATCTCATGGTCCGGGCCGGTACCCGATGGTTTTATAAGAAACCCGGTGTGGAGTGGGTGGACGTAACCGCCTCGGCGGTGGAATGGGGAACGAGGAAACCGTTTCCGGTCGTGGTGTTCGCGCCCCCCACCGACGGGACCAACCCGAAGGGCGCCACGGCCGTCCGGACGAAGTTTTCGAAGCCCCCGAAGATCCGGCTCCTTACCGACTGGAAAAATTAAACCGCAACAGCAAAGCCTGTTTAGCCACCGATGAACACGGATGAATGGGATGAGGCTTTAAAAAGCTAACCGAGTGTATCCGTGGTTGCGATCGTCTTGGGGTTGTTCCTCGAAGTTGATCGTGGAGGTGGTGGATGCGTTCTTTGAAGGTATGGATGGTCCTAGGTTTGGTATTTATCGGATTAACCAAGGCTTCGTTATCAGAATCCGTTTCTACAATCCAAAACACCGAAGTAACCGTTCCCCAATATGGCCTCTACGAGTGGAACGCGCCCGTCACGGGGAAGTACAAGAACCCCTTCGACCCCGATGAAGTGTCCTTGGAAGCGGCCTTCACTTCCCCCGACGGCCAAACCACCCAAGTGTCAGGGTTCTTTTGCCAGGACTATGACGAGGGCGCGGGTCCCATGGATGTCTCGGAAAAGGGCGGGCCCCAATGGCGGGTCCGGTTCTGCCCGACGAAGGCCGGGACTTGGAACTATCGGGTAACCCTGAGGACAAAGCATGGCCTCGAGCCTTATCCTCCCGGTTCCTTGAAGGTAATTCCCTCGGATTCCCCTGGTTTCATCCGCAACGACAGCCCGAACGGCCTGTTTTTCCGGTTTGACGACGGGAAGCCCTATGTCCCGTTGGGCGTCGCGGTCTGTTGGACGAGCCGAACCTCGTTTTTTCCCGACTACCTGGATTACTTCGAGAAAATCCAGGCGGGGCGCGGGAATTTCACCCGCGTCTGGTTCTGTGAGTGGAACATCCCGCTGGAGGCGATGGACCTAAATTCACCCATGGGCCATGTCCTGGGCCTCGGACGGTACAGCCAGGACAACGCCTGGCGATTCGACCGCCTCCTGGGGATGGCCCATGACCACGGATTGAAGGTCCTCCTGACGATGGACAGCTACGGCCAGTTGATGGATGAGAAGGGACCTTGGGGCGAGCAGGCCTGGAGCCGGAACCCCTACAACAAGGCTAACGGCGGCCCTTGCGGCGAACCCTGGGACTTCTTCACGAACCCCAAGGCCAAGGAGCTCTACCGGCAAAAGCTCCGGTACATCGTCGC
>CAYMOV010000120.1:5077-7042 GCA_964392085.1 uncultured bacterium | reverse complement strand
TCACCGCGACGTTCACGCCTTCCTTTACTCCGACTTTCACCCCCACCACGACGCCGACCTTTACCCCCACGTTCACATCGACCTTCACCGCGACCTTCACGGCCTCGTTTACTCCGACCTTCACGCCGACGTTTACCCCGACTTTCACGCCATCCTTTACCCCAACGTTCACCGCGACGTTTACGCCTTCCTTCACCCCGACCTTCACCCCCACCACGACGCCGACCTTTACAGCGACCTTTACGCCCACATTCACCGCCACTTTCACGCCGAGCTTCACCGCGACTTTCACCCCCTCATTCACGCCGACGGATACACCGACCAGTACGCCTTCCTTTACCCCGTCTTTCACGCCGTCCTATACCCCGACTTTCACCCCCACCATGACGCCGACCTTTACGGCGACCTTTACGCCCACATTCACCGCCACTTTCACGCCGAGCTTCACCGCGACCTTCACGCCCTCGTTTACTCCGACCTTTACGCCGACGTTTACCCCGACTTTTACGGAAACTTTCACCCCCACGTTTACCGCGACGTTCACTCCTTCCTTCACGCCGACGTTTACTCCGACATTCACCGCGACATTCACCCCCACCACGACACCGACCTTTACATCCACCTTCACCCCGACTTTCACTCCGACGGATACCGTGACTTCCACCCTGACCTTTACGGCGACCTTCACCCCTACGTTCACCGCGACGTCCACGCCTTCCTTCACGCCGACGTTTACCCCGACATTCACCGCGACATTCACCCCCACTATGACTCCGACCTTTACGGCGACCTTCACCCCGACTTTCACTCCGACGGACACCGTGACTTCCACCCAGACCTTTACGGCGACCTACACTCCCACGTTCACCGCGACGTCCACGCCTTCCCTCACGCCGACGTTTACCCCGACATTCACCCCAACCCTGACGCCGACTTCGACGTCGACCCCAACGTTTACCGCGACGTTTACGCCGACCTCCACTTCGACGGATACGCCTACCTTTACGTCAACTTTTACCCCGACTTTCACACCATCCTTTACTCCGACATTCACCGCGACATTCACGCCGTCCTTTACTCCGACGTTCACTGTCACGTTTACACCTTCCTTCACCTCGACCTTTACTCCCACCACGACGCCGACCTTCACGCCGTCATTCACCCCGACTTTTACCCCCACGAATACGCCTTCCTTCACTCCAAGCTTCACCGACACGTTCACCACCACGGATACCCCAACTTTCACGCCGACCTTGACGTCGACCTTGACGTCGACCTCGACGTCGACCCCTACCTTTACGCCGACGGACACGCCCACTTTCACCCCCAGATTCACCGACACGTTCACCGCGACGGACACCCCGACCTTTACGCCCACCGACACGCCGACGGATACGCCTACGTTCACCCCGACTTTCACCCCGAGTTTCACGGACACTTTTACGGACACCTTTACGGATACCTTCACCTCGACGGATACCCTAACTTTCACGCCGACCCTGACGTCGACCCCTACCTTTACGCCGACGGACACGCCCACTTTCACCCCCAGTTTCACCGACACGTTCACCGCGACGGACACCCCGACCTTTTCGCCCACCAACACGCCGACGGATACGCCGACCTTCACCTCCACCTTCACGCCGACGGACACGCCTTCCTTCACCCCCAGCTTCACCGACACGTTCACCGCGACGGAAACCCCGACTTTTACGCCCACCGACACGCCGACGGATACGCCTACGTTCACCCCGACTTTCACCCCGAGTTTCACGGACACTTTTACGGACACCTTTACGGATACCTTCACCTCGACGGATACCCCGACCTTTACGACAACTTTCACCCCTTCCTTTACCCCGACCGAAACCGCGACTTTTACCCCGTCCTTCACTTCAACCAACACCTCCACCTTCACGCCGACCTTCACCGCCACCTTCACCCCGACCTTCACCGCGACCTTCA
>CAYMOV010000120.1:0-4977 GCA_964392085.1 uncultured bacterium | reverse complement strand
CCCCGACTTTTACCCCCACGAACACCGCGACCTTCACCAAGACCTTCACGCCCAGCTTTACCCCGACCTTTACGGCCACCTTTACCCCCAGCTTCACCCCGACCTTCACTGCCACCTTCACCCCGACTTTTACCCCCACGAACACCGCGACCTTCACCAAGACCTTCACGCCCAGTTTTACCCCGACCTTTACGGACACCTTTACCCCCAGCTTCACTCCGACTTTCACCCACACCTTCACCCACACCTTTACTTCCACATCCACCCCGACATTCACTTGGACCTTTACACCCACCTTCACCTTTACGCCGACGCCGACCCCCACGAACACCGATACCCCGACGGCGACGTTCACCCCGACCCCCTACTTGAAACTGGTCAAATCCGCGGATCGGGCTTCCGCCATGGCGTACCAAAACGTGACCTATCAACTGGTGTATTCAAACCCGAGCGCCTCCGCGGCGATGGGCGCGACCTTGATTGACCACCTGCCCCCCACCTCCGAGGCCCAATACGTGGTTGGGAGCGCCTCCGGAACCGGGGTGTTCGACGCGTCTTCCAATACCCTGAAATGGATTGTTCCTTTGGTGCCGGTGGGCGCCTCGGTCACCGAGACCTATGCCCTGACGCTCCAGCTGATGGTGGGTGGGCAGGATTACGTGAACAACACCGCGGAGCTGAATTCCTCCAGCGGATCGGTCACCGCCGTGGCATCGGTTCGTGTGATGGGTCCCGTCGACGTGGTGATTGGCGTCTACAACGAGGCGGGCGAACTGGTCAAGGTGCTGACGAGCTTCCGTTCTCCGACTAAAATCGACGATTTTACCCTGGGTTCCACGGTTTTGGATTCCACCGGGAACCCCATCAAGATCTCCTACCAGGGCCAGGCCATCGGTCAATGGGATGGGACCAACGCCAATGGCCAAACGGTGGCAAACGGCCAGTACTACATCAAGATGGACTCCACCGACGCCTATGGGGTGACACAATCCGTGACGAAGCCCGTCGCGGTGCAGGTGACGCAGGAAACGGTGGGCGTGACCGTTTACAACTCGGCGGGGGAGGTGGTTCGACAGTTCACTCCGGATGAGGTGCGTCAGTTGGTGGCGGGACAGGGCGCGGTATTGTCGGCCGAGGACTACCAGGTGGGACGCGTTCGGTTGTCGGCGACCACCCTGATGCCGTCCTATACCGACCCGTCGAACAACCTCGGGTCGGTGGCCCTCCTGTTCCCCTCGGGTGGCTCGCTGGCGTGGGACGGCCGGAACAACGATGGGGTGATCGTCCAAAACGGGACCTACTACATTGAACTGACTTCCAAGAAGGGAAACGACACGCAGCAAACCGTGATCCTGGCCGTCAACGTGCTCCACGGCGATTTGGACAACTCGGACCGGATCGTCATGGCCCCGAACCCGGTGAACTTGGCCCAGACCGGTCAGGCGGTCTTCATGATCGGTAATGGGGGCGCCCCGTTGGACGCGACCACGGTCAAGATCTACACCTTGGCGGGGGAGCTGATCCAAACCCTCTATAACGAGCCTGGGAACCCGGGGCGGGTGTTGTGGAACCTGCGGGGCGGGAACAGCCGGGTTGTGACCAGCGGGACTTTTATCGCGGTGGTGGAATTGCGGGTGGGGTCAGGGGTTACCGGACGGAAGATCCTGAAGGTGATGGTCTATCGTTAGGGGTTGGGCGGGCCAACCGGTTGAGGAGCTCGGCCGCGTCGGGTTGGTGGGGATAAAGGATTAGGCTCCGCCGGATTTCCTTCAACCCTGCGGTTTTCCGGCCATCTTTTTCCTCGTTCAGGGCCTGGTGAAACAACGTTCGGGCCAGAAATTTGACGGCGTAGGGATTTTGCGGCTTTAATCTCAATGATTCGTTCAGGCTTTTTTCGGCTGATGCCAGGTTTCCCCGGTTGAGCTCGATCCTTCCCCAATCCGCCCAGAGTTCCGGCGCGCGGTCCCCTTCATGAAGAAGCTCCCTCGCCGCTTCCTCCGAACGGCCGAGGATCCCCAAATTAAGCCAACCTCGGATCAGCTGTTCCCGTTCTGTGGGGGCCCAGGGTGACTTCGAGGGGGGATAAATCGAACCGCCATGGTGGTCGGTTAATTCCCTAAAGAATTTAAGGGTGGATTCGCGGTCTTCATCTGGGGATCGATACCTCGATTTGGGAGCTGAGAACTCAATGAGCGGATTCGCGTCACGGTTGGAGGGGGGATGGCCGGCCCAATTTTGAAGGCCGATTTCCCCATCCATCCGCAGGGACAGGAAATCACGGGTGGTTTGGATCCCACATTTTGCCAGGTCTTCGGCAAGCCCCGGTTGATGGGTCAACCGGGAGATCCTCGCGCTGTCAGGGATCGGTTCGGATTGGGAGCCGAGGATCAGGATGTCTCCCAGGGAAGGTTCGCCTGGACGGCTGGGGATCCAAACGCTGACCGACGGAAAGACCCTCAGGAAGGTTCCCAGGAGGATATGGAGGTCCTCGGGACTCAAGGAATAGTATTGGATCCATTGGCAGAACAGGCCGCCTGGTTTCATGCGGCCCTCCGCGATCCGGTAATAATCCTCCGTAAAGAGGTTTGAGACCCCCGAGATCCAAGGGTTGGAGGGCTCTGAGATGATGACGTCATACTTCTGGCTGGACGACCACAACTGGCTTCGGGCGTCGACCCGGAGCAGGTGAAAACGGGGGTCCTGGTCCACCCCCATCTGGAGATCGGCGAAAAAGGGACGGGTTGAATAGACCTCCTTGGAAATTTCCGCACAATCGACACGGCGCACCGAGGGATAGAGTGAGGCGGAGCCACAGGTACTGCCGCTGCCCCAACCCACCACGAAGACGTCCTCGGGGTCCGGGTGGAGCAGGAGGGGAAGGTGGGCGAGCATCTTCTGGGTCGTGATGTCCAGCCCCGTGCTGGCGTCCACTTTGCCGTTGATGGCGAGGCTTAAATCCAGGTTGGACTGGAAAACGGCCACTTGGGCATCCGGGCCCTCCTCGTACCAAAAAAGCCGGCGGTTGTTCCGCAACAGGCGTCGTAGGCTTGTCTCCTTGGAACCATAGGCGTCCCAACGAAGGCCATGGTGATAGATGCCGCTGCTCATGACTAGGGGATCCCAAGGCTTAAAAGACCCGGCCCCGTAAAAAGCCAATCCGGCCGCCAGGAGGCCGAAGCCCGCCCTTCGGATGTAGGCGCGGCGGGATTCCCGGACCGGAAAAAGGCCGGCGGTCCCGGCCAAAAGCCCGGCGCAAACCGGATAAATCCCCTGGATCCCCAAAATCGGCATCAGGAGATAACCGGCGGCTAGGGCCCCCCCCACGGAACCTAGGGTGTTCCAGACGTAAAGCCTAGCCGCCAAGATGCGGTCTTCGGCTGAATTTGTCGCCAGCCGACCGGCTAGGGCCGGAAAGAAATAGCCGAACATGAGTGTGAGGGGCAACATCGTCAGGAGCACGAGTGAGAACCCGAAGAGCTGGTAGAGGCCGAAGGAGGGGCGGACCCAACGGATGAAGGTGTAATAGGCGTCCGGAAGGTAACCGATGACCCAGGACTGGACCAGGATCAGGCCGGCCATCCCGGCCAAAAGGAAGGGAAACCGATCGGGGCCCCTGTGGGACGATTCGACGGATCGGCGGTGGTAGATCCAAGCGCCGCCGACGATGCCGATCAGGAATCCCCCCAAGGTGAGGCTGAAGGAATAGACCGAGGAACCGACCACCAGTTGGTAACTTCGGACCCAAACGCTTTCTAAAAGGAAGGACGCGGCGCCCAGGGCCATGGAAACGGCCAGGATGGGATGAAAGGATAGTTTTGACGGCGCACCCCATGGGGATGGAACGGGTTTGGGCGTTTGGATGGGGCCGGCCCCCAAGGCCCATGCTCCCGCGGCAACCGTCAGGTTGAGGAAGACCCCAAACCCCAAGGCGCCTTCGACCCCCAGGCGGGGAAGGAGGATGAAGGTGCCGCCCAAGGTCCCCAAGACGCCGCCGAGGGTATTGACCTGGTAAAGGAGGCTGAAATTTCGATCGAGGCCCAATCGGTTTCGGGATAGGACCGCCACCAAAATCGGGGTGGTCATGCCGATCAACAGGGTGGGGGGCAATAGGAGGGCCGCGGCCAAGACGGCTTTGGCGAGGGCGATCGTGACCGGGGCCGCCGGGAATCGGAAAACGAGGTCGCCAAACCAGGCGGGGAACGACGCGAGGCCCGCGCCGGTTAGGACCGCGGTCAGGCCGATGCCGAACTCGATCAGGGCGTAACCCCGAATCCCGACGTCCCGGAGCCGTCGGGAGGCCGAGGCCCGGCTTCCCAAAGCCATGCCCCCCATAAAAATCGCCAAAATCAGGGTGACCGCTTCCCGGGTCCCCCCGAAGACTAGCTCCAAGTCCCTCATCCAGAGGGATTCATACAGGAGCGCACTGAACCCCGAGGCGACGGCCAATAAACTGACCCATCGAAGGGAAGGGGCGGGACTGGACGGATGGGTCATATTGGGATCATCGTACCAACTATTTCCATTCCGGCAAAAAAAAAGGGGCTCCCGGTTTGGGAGCCCCTGAATCGACCGCCTACCTCAGGCGACGGTGACTTCCTTGCTCAAATAAACGTCCTGGACGGCGTTCACTAGGGCCGCGCCTTCCTTCATGGGGCGTTGGAACGCCTTGCGCCCCAGGATCAGGCCCGTGCCGCCGGCCCGCTTGTTGATGACCGCGGTCTTCACGGCCTCCGCTAGGTCGTTCTGGCCCGAGGCGCCTCCTGAGTTGATCAGGCCCGCCCGGCCCATGTAGCAGTTGGCCACCTGGAAGCGGGTCATCTCGATGGGGTGGTCCTGGCAGATGGTCTCGTACATCCTCTTGTCGAACTTGCCGTAACTGGACTCGGCGTTCAACATGGCGTAGCCGCCGTTCACCTCCGGCAGCTTCTGCTTGATGATGTCGGCCTCGATCGTGACGCCCAGGTGGTTGGCCTGGCC
>CAYMOV010000119.1:4623-7158 GCA_964392085.1 uncultured bacterium | reverse complement strand
GGCAAGAAGCGCGTGATCGTGTTCAACCTCTCGGGCCA
Source organism: uncultured bacterium (assembly GCA_964392085.1). GTDB lineage: Bacteria > Oederibacteriota > Muellerivitia > Muellerivitales > Muellerivitaceae > CAYMOV01. Next base: position 7,120 of record CAYMOV010000119.1, on the reverse strand, counting down.
CGGCCTGATGGACATGACCGCCTACGACGCCTTCCTCACCGGCAAACTTTAAACCATCCTTCAGGTCATAAAAGAAAAAGCCCCGGGAGAACCCCCGGGGCTTTTTTATAATCAGGACCCGTTGAGGATCAGGGCGCGAGGCGGACGGTCTTCCTCATGGACTTGTCCCCGCTTTGGACCTCGATGCGGTAGGTCCCGGGCGCCGCTTCCCGCCCGTCTTCCAGGGTCCGGTCCCAGGTGAATTCCCTCTCGCCCGCCTGGACTTCCCCCCGGTAGATCACCTTCACCGCCCGGTCCTGGTCGTCCAAGACCCGGACTTCCACCAACCCCGGTTGGGGCATTCGGATCACCACCCCCAACCCCTCATACCGGGGTCTTTCAGGGGACGGTTTCGGGACGGCCGCCGCGGGGGCCGGAAGAACAATCTTGGGTTGGATGGCTTGGACGGGAACGGCCGGGGCCGGCGACCCGGTCGGCGCGGTCCGGTCCATCCGCCACCACCAGGCTCCCGCCCCTACGACCGCCGTCAGGATTCCCATTTTGAACCAAGTCCCGGCCCCGGATCCCCCGGGCGCCTTCGGGATCCGCGGGTCCACCGGCTCGGGTAGTCCCGTGGCGAGGTACGACGACGCGGCGCAGTCCAGGAATTCCTGGGCCGACTCCGGGGACGAAGCCATCTCACCGGCGAGCCGTTCCTCCTCGGCCTCCGTCAGTTCACGCTCGAAGTATTGCCTCGCCAGGTCGCTCACAGCCTCGTCTCCCCGCCCGTCGCCGACACCAGCGTCCTCAGGGCCTCGCGGCATCTGGCCAGCCTCGACATCACGGTCCCCAACGGAAGCTTGAGCCTTCGGCCGATCGTCACGTAATCCGTCCCCTCCAGGTCGCGTAAAACCATGATCTCCCGGCAAGGGGCGCTCAATTGACCCATCTTTTCCCGGAGGATCCCCATCAACGCGCCGTTCCGGTCCTCCTGTTGGAGCCGCCGCGCCTCGGCCTCGGCCCGGGGCGCCAGGGCCCGTTCCAGGTCTTCCTGCTGGGTGGCGAGGGATTTCTTGCGGTGCCTCAGCCTCAGGAAACACTGGTTGGCGCAGATGTGCGAGAGCCAGGTGTAGAGCGAACTGCGGCCCTCGAACCGGGCGAGTCCCTGGTACGCCGCCAGGAAGGTCTCCTGGAGCGCGTCCTCCAGCTCCGAGTCCCGGTAGCCCAGGCAATGCACCGCGACCCGGTACAGCTGGGGCCGGTACTCCCGGTACAGCCGGTCCTGGGCGCCCGCGTCACCGGCCAGGACTTCCCGGATCAGTTTTTGTTCCTCGTCGTGGTTCATGGGTGGGTCTTATCTTCCCTCTTAAGGTTAGTTGGTCCGGGGGCGGTTTTATTTCACCGACGGCGTCATTTCCTTCCGCGGGGATCCTTTGGGAGCCGGGGCCTTTTTCAAGCCGGGCGTCGGGGAAGGGCTTTCATCCTGGAAATCGAAGTATAGCTTCAACCGGTCCTTGGGGACGGCCACCGGGGTTTGCGCGGGCCTGTCCGGCGTAACGGAAGCGGCACCGGATGACGTGGCGGTCGGAGTGGGGGAGGGTGACGGGGTCGGGGTGGGGGTCGTTGTGGCGGTCAAGGTGGCGGTGGCCGTTGGGGTGGGCGTGGCGGTCGGGATCGGGGCGGGGGCCGCCAGGGCCACCCGGAAACTCACGCGGTGCGAGGACCCGAACTCGCCCTGGGCCTGGTACGCGTAGTCGAGCCTCCAATTGGCCCGATCCCACCCGAACCCCGCGGTCAAGTCCTGGAAGCCCGCGATCCGGTCGTCCTGGATCGGGAGTTGGTAGCCCACCCGGAGGAAAAGGGACGGCGCCAGGGCCCGCTCCACGCCCGCCCGGACCCGGCTGATCCCGTAGGGTTGGAAGGTGTATTCGAGGCTGGCCAGGCTCAAGGGACTTTTTCCCTTCGGTTCCCAGGCCAAACCGAACCGATAGAAGGACGCGCTGGCCGCGCTCCCCACGTAGGTGGCCGCGTTGTCCACCGAGGCGCCCAGGCGCCAATACCGGAGGAACCCCCAAAGGACCCCGGCGTCCGCGGAAAAACTCGAGAAATCGTCCCCCGCCAGGGTGAGCCGCTGCTGGCTCAGGGCGATCCCGGCCATGAGGTGCCCCCCGAAGGTGCGGGCCCACCCGAACGTCAGCTCATCGCGGCGCGGCCGGAATTCGCCTACCACCGCGCTCGTGGCGTCCCGCTGTTCCTGCTCCGGGTAAAAATCATATTGGTACGAACCCACCATGACGCCCCAATGGGCCGAGGGAACGGCGAACTCGGCCGTTTCCCTCGTGACGCCGCCGATCCAGGACAGGTGGTGCCAGGCGCCCTGGGGGCGCCCCACGACGGCGAGGCCCGCGATATTGGAGGAGAGGGAATCGAGCCCGCCGGGCACCGCCACGAAGGCGCCGCCGAGCGCGGCCTCCCTCGCGCCCAACCCGATGCCCGCCAAGGGGTTGAAGTATTGGCC
>CAYMOV010000119.1:1462-4523 GCA_964392085.1 uncultured bacterium | reverse complement strand
GCGCGGCCTCCCTCGCGCCCAACCCGATGCCCGCCAAGGGGTTGAAGTATTGGCCGGGGTCGGCCGCCTCCAGGGAGGGGACCGCCGCGATCCATAGCAGGAGCGGAAACACGATCTTGAATGTCTTTGCGGGAAAGGTCATGGGGGTCTTTTATTAAATTTTTACCCGGGTTATCGGGTCGCGACAGTGAAATGTCCGGTCGGAAGGATCGCGGTCCGGCCCGAATCGTAGTGAAGCGTCACCCGGTAGAGGTAAAGCCCCGGCGCCTGGCGGCAACCGACCCGGGTTTCCTGGGTTCCAACCGGCTTCCATTCGGAGGACTGGGCCACGAGGTCACCGCCCTCGTGGTACACGCGGATTTCCGCCGTGCCGGGTTCGTCCATCCGGTAGACAACATCGACGCAACAACCCCTCACCGGGTTGGGATAGGCGTAGGAGGACCCGGGGGCCGGTGGGTCCAAAGCCGCGCGGCCTGGGACCGCCGAGAAGTGGAGAAGGAAAAAGAGGGCCAACCACAGAGACCATCGGTGTTTCATCGGATCACCCTTCATTCATCATGTCATCATTCTACCGTCGTGCCGTGAAAGGAGACTCCAAAACCCGCCAATGCCCGTATTTTTCATGGACTTTTCTCTGGAATAAAAAGTGGCCGGTTGAAACTATCCCTCTCGCCCGTATCCCCATTCCCGATCCCGGGGATTCACTGGAATAAAGGGGGACATCGACCAACTGTACGATTGGGAAAGAAGAAGGTAACCTACCCCAGAGGTATTCCATGAAGACTATGACGGGTCATATGACTGGAACCATACTCCTCCTGTTGGCGGTCTGTTCATTTGTCGGGTGCAAGTCTCGGATCTCCCAGGGCCCCTGCGCCACCTGCCCCGACCCGGCGGGAAGCACCGCCACTTCCACGTTCACCGGCACCCTGAGCCCCACCGTCCTCCCGACCGGCTCGGCGACTTCAACCCAGACTTCGACGCAGACCCCGACCCCCACCCGGATGATCACAACCACCTGGACCGATACCCCCACCCCATTGGCCACGAATACCTTAACGCCGCTCCAACCGACCAGCACCCCCACCAACGGATCGGCCACAGCCACCTGGACCGGCACCGCGACCTCTTCGCCGACCAAGACCAGCACCAGCCTCGTCACTTCTACCCCAACCCCCGCTTCGCCCACTTCCACTTGGACCACGGTGGTCACCGCCACCTTCACCCCCACGGGAAGCGCGACACCCACCCCGGGAATCTCTTGTGGTTTCTCTCTCCTGGGGAACACGACCACCAACGGCTATTCGCTCCCTTCGGCGGCCGCTGGAACCTTTTACCAACAATTCGTCGCGGCGGGTTCTGGGACGATCAACCAACTTTGGGTGGATACCCATGGGCCTCGGGTGATCGAATTTGGGATCTATAGCGACCTCGCAGGGCAGCCGAACAATCAGATCTTCCTTTCGGGACCTGTCACCTTCAGTTGCGCTTGGTGGCAATCCACCTTCTTATCGGGACCAACCCTTACGGCGGGCGCGACTTATTGGGTCGCCATGTATGGGCCCGACAACGAATTCGGGGTCAATAACCCAGGCACCGGATACAGTTTCCAATCCGGATTACCCGCTCCGGTTTATGTTCCCGGGGGCGCAACTACCTACACGGGTTCGTTGGGCGTCTGGGTCGGCGCCTGCTCGGCCGGTCCCACGCCCACTTGCGCATTCTCATTCCCTACGGCCGCGCCCACTCCGCCGCCGCCCGACCACCTGATCGATAATTTCGAGGATGGCGACACTTCCATGAACCCATACCTCTTGAACTCGGGTGGGTTGGGGACCTGGACCCTGGAAAGTTGGGCCGGCAACACCGTCAACAGCCCCTTCATCTTCACTAACTGGGCGGGCGCCCTGGGGACCGCCGGGTACATGCATGCCTTCGGGCCGATCCACGACGCGGCCGACGGGACTTATCCCGCCTTTTTGCTGAAAGGTTTTCTCCACGGCGGCACAAGCTACGACGCCTCCTCCTACACGGGCATCCAGTTCTATTACAACGTGAGCACCTCCGACACCTGCCCTCACCGCAGGTTCAATATCGCTACCGCCTGGACCCTTCCGGTGGCAGAAGGCGGTAACGGGACCTGTACCTCCTGCTACGACCACTATGGCGCAAATTTCGCGGCCGGGTCCACGGGGGGATGGGTTCTGAAGTCCTATGTTTTTACCAGCTTACAGCGTCAGGGTTTTGAGGTTCCCTCTCTGCCGATGTCCATGCCCACTTCCATGACGACTGATTTCAACCGTTTGGAAATCGAATTCGGCCGCAACGGTACCTTTGGGGACTCCACCGTTGATTACGCGACGGACGAGTGGTCGTTCTTCTAAGCCGATAGCGGTCGATCAAGGAATCGCTTCAATCTTAATCGGGCGGGGCGGATCCATGCGTCGGACTCTTTCGATTTGCGGGACCTTCCTGGCGGTCCTTTTCGTAGTGGTCGGCGGGTGTTCCAAGGGCGTCTCCACCACACCGACGGCCATGGCCCTCGGCGGGGATACCCCGACTGCGACCTTGACTTGGACCCCGTTCATCACCCCCACCCCCAACGCCAGTTTCACCCCGCCGCCTGGACTCTTCTGTGGTGCCGGCATCTCTGATTCGCACGTCGATCTTATCCTTTCAATCAACGGAGCGCCGGAAACAACCGCCGCCGTGACGCTCAACACCCCGGGCGGCCCGATCGGGTTGGTTTCAAGCCCACCCAGTTCAACCGATTTTTTGGCCCATTACTTTAACCCGGCTGGAAGCATCACCTACCAGCCCGGCTGGGCCTATACCCTTACCGTCCAAACGTCCGTCGGATCGGCCGCGGCAACCGTTACCGCCCCCGGGGGATTGGCCATCGCCCCGGACGGGTCTTCCGCCTCATGGGCCTACGAAGGCAACTACGACTTTATCTACGTTCTGGACTCAAACATCACCGTTCCATTCACCTACGACTCGTTGAAACTAACCTCCGACCTCGCCTCACCCGCGACCATACCAGCCACCGCCTATCCACATC
>CAYMOV010000119.1:0-1362 GCA_964392085.1 uncultured bacterium | reverse complement strand
CTAACCTCCGACCTCGCCTCACCCGCGACCATACCAGCCACCGCCTATCCACATCCTGGAACCTATGAATTCCGGTTGTTCGTCAACAATTCCACCCAAGATTTCCCGGGAGCGGCTCCCGGTTCCGTCTTTTCAATCTCGACAGAACTCATCAAAAACATCATCCGGTAACCTTCCATCCAGCTGAATTCCGGTCACGGATATACCTCTCCCCGACTATTTAGGTATTGTCTATTTTCAATTAGGATTTGGCGTCTTTCTGACGTGATCGGCCCCCCAGTCCTTCGCCTACCAGATCCTGTGGTTCACTTCCTCGGCGCCCAAACATAAAACAACCCATTTACAGGCATTTATCCCAATCAAGCCTGACAAGCTCGTGGCACAGACTTTGCATTTATCACCGCGAAGCTGAAAAACCGTCCGGATCCAGGCGCCATGAGACGAATCTTAGGAACCCTTATCCTCTTCGCCGCCCTCGGCCTCTGGCTCGGGACCGGCGGTTGTGGGAACAAGTTCAATTCGGCGCCCGAATCCCCGTCCCTCCCCGCCACCGACACGCCCACCGCGGCAGCGATCACACCCACCCAAACCCAGACTCCCAGCCCCACCCGCACGAACACCCCGTCGGCTTCACCCACGCCGACCTGCGCCTGCGCGAACCCAACCCCCACACCCTCGGCCACTCCCACCGCCACGCCTTAATTTGAATCCGGAAATAAAAAAAGGCGCCCCCAAACAGGGGCGCCCTTTTTGTTTTCGCGGTGGATCAATTCCCCCCGAGCTTGACCTCGCGGGAATGGCGGTCCGAACCCGACTGCACTTCCACCCGGTAACTTCCCGGGGGCGCCGGCAAACCCGCCTTCACCTTTCCATCCCAGGTGAAGCGCCAGACACCCGACTGGAGGATCCCCGCGTAAAGCGCGCGCACCTCTCGGCCCTGGTCGTCCAAGACCCTGACCGTGACTAAGCCCGGCGAGGGCCTTTGGACCAACACGTCGAGCCCCTCGTACCTCGCGCCGGGAGACGCCGGAAGGGGAGTGATGAAAGCGGAAACCTTGGAACCGGCTTGGGCCTGGGCGGGGGACTCCGGCTCCAGGGAAGGTAGGCTGGAGGCGGTGGATTCGACCGGGACGGACAATGCCGTGGGGTCCGGCTTCTGGGCCTGGTGGACCAGCCAAACGCCCCCGACCACCATCACGCCCAGGACTCCGGCAAGGACCGCCACCATGAAGGCGGGGCCCGGCGCCCAGGGTTCCCGGGGTAGGCGCGGGGCCGGAAGGCCCGTGGCCTCGAAGGACAAGCGGGCTTCCTCGGCGAACCGGAGGGCCGCCTCGGGCGACGCGGCGATTTCCCGGCCCAAGG
>CAYMOV010000118.1:0-7255 GCA_964392085.1 uncultured bacterium | reverse complement strand
GGCGGCGACCTGGTGAGGTCCTACCGGGACGCGGTGGCGGGCCTCCACCTCGCGGTCCAAAGCGGGCAGAACCCCTCCTTCGTCGTGGCCACCGAGGGGGAACGGGAGGGCGTGCCCACCGCGGGCCTACGGGCCTCCATGCGGGAAATGGCGGACGCCTTGACGAGGGCGTCCCAAGGCCGATTGGCCATCGCCCGGGACAAGTTCGTGCGCCAAGTCCTCTTCGCGTCGCACGGCCAATCCGAGACGGTGCGGCACCATTTCCTCTCAGCGCTCCATATTCTACTGGAGCGGTTTGAGGCGAGGTCGGGCGTATCCTTGGGCGCGGCCCGCACCCTGGGGGATGACTTGGCGGACCGGGTGGCCCAGGCCCGCAACCTGCCCGACCTGATGTCCTCCTTTACGGGGGCCTTGGAAGCCTTGGAGCGTTACCAGGAAAAACCCCGGGAGGCCGTGGCGGCGGCGCGCGTGGAGGAAGTCCTCAAGGACTTGGAGTCCGAACCCGGGAAGAACTGGAAGCTCTCGGGATTGTGCAAGAGAACCGGGATGTCCGCCCCGACGTTCCTGAAGTGGTTCAAGAAGTTGACGGGAACCGGCTTCGGGCCCTACCTGCGCCGAGCCCGGCTCACGAAGGCCAAGCAGATGCTCCAAGAGGGTCACCTCACCTTGGACCGCATCGCCTTGGAATGCGGCTTCAACTCCGCGAGTTATTTCATCCAAGCCTTCAAACGGACCCAGGGGACTTCCCCCAGGAAATATAAAGGAACCAAGTAAGGCTTTTATCCGTTATAAGAACATTATTTCATGGATATAAATAACCGTTTGACGTCTTTGTCTACCCTTGTCCTCGAACCCACAACGCTGACACGTTCGAGGCCCCCGGTCCATGAAGCCTTTCCAAAAATACCCCTCTTATATAACGGCCCGACTGAGAACGATCTCCGTTTGGGTTTGCCTGCTTTTGTTGCCGCCAACCGCTTCCCTGAGGGCCGCCGCTGTCGCGATTACCGTCAACGCCGCCTCAGCCGTCAACACCATTAATAATGAACTCTTCGGCCAGAACTACGCGGTCTACGACAGCACGGCCATCCCGACCAATGGATCCTATGCGGGTTACACCGCCGCTGTGTCGAACATGGGCTGCTATTCGATCCGTTATCCGGGCGGCGGTTATACCGACATGCTCAACTGGAGTACGATCAGCACCGAATACACCTTCATGCCCAGCCTGTCCCAGAGTATTTCCTTCGCGACGGCCTGCGGGGCGCGTCTCCAGCCCTGCGTCAATTTTTCGGGTGTGGTCAACGGAACCGGCGCCACCACCCTGACCCACACGCAAGCGGTCAGCCTGGCGGCCGCTTGGGTCACCTACATGAACAAGACGCCGGGGTCCATGCCGACCACGTTCTGGGAAGTCGGCAACGAGGAATTCGTGAGCGGGGAGACGGGCTACGTCGGCGACACCAACGCGGGCGGCGTCTCCTACGGCAACTATTATTGCGATTTCTACAACTCCATGAAGGCGGTGGACCCGAACATCAAGGTCGGGGCCCAGGTGCAGTACGACCACACGGCCTTCACGCAGGGGGTCCTGTCGGCCATCAAGGCCAAGGGCGTCACGATGGATTTCGCCATCTCTCATTGCTACCCCTATTACTGCGCCTGCAGCAACGCGGCCACCTGCCAATCGACCACCGTTGAAGGGGCGATCGTGGGGCCGTCCGTCGACCTCGGGGCCAACGCCGCCACCACCCTCAAGGGCCTGTTGTCCGCCGCCGGGTTCCCCACGACGGTTCCCCTCTGGATGAGCGAGTACCGTTCCACCGTGGACGAGACGAAGGCGGTCGAGTGGGTGGACGCCCTGTTCGTGGCGCAGTTCGTCCTGAAGATGGGTGAGAACGGTTGGCGCGGGGCCAACATCTGGGACCTGAAGAACGGTTACAACACCACCTGCCAGTCCGATTACGGCATGCTGGCCAACGCATCCAACACCATGGGTGGGGTCGCTTGGACGGATAATAAGCCGCACGTTTCCTATTACCTGTACCCCCTACTCTCCAAGGCTTTCGGACGCAACCTCGTGGCCTGCACCTCCGGCGCCGCCACGGTGCGTTCCTGGGCGTCCAAGGACGCCGCCGGCAACCTGACGGTCTTCCTGGCCAACAACGATTTCTCCAACCAGCAGGTCGCCACCGTCTCCCTCTCGGGCTTCTCACCCGGCACCGCCGGATCCATCTGGAACCTGGTGCCCGCCGGCCAGACCAAGGGCGGAGCCACCTCCCCGCCCCAGGAACTGACGAGCATCTCCATCAATGGGACCGTCAACCCGGCGGTCTCGGCCGTCCCCGGCTCGGGCGCGGCTTTCACCACCGGGGCCAGCTTCTCGGTGACCCTCGCGCCGGCCGCCATGGCCCTCGTCAAGGTGCCGGCCACTTCCACGACCCCGATCCCTACCGCGACCTTTACGAGGACGCCTACCCCGACCCCCACCTCCTGCGTGGCGCTCCTCAACGGACTCAATGGCCCCACTGAGAACGGCAACTGGACGGGGACCAGCGCCACCCGGACCTTCATCGGGTCCGGTTACCCCGCGGGGGCGTTGACCGAGGGCACCACCCTCCTGCAGGTCCAGATCACCACGGGGGCGGCATACAACTCGAACCTATTCAACCTGGACACCTTTTCCCCCACGGTCTTCACCAGCGCCCTCCAACTCCAAGTGGATATGAACATCCCCGCCGCGCTGCTGACGGCGATGGGGTCCTACCATTCAATGGCGTTGATCGCCGACTCGGGACCCACGACCTACTTCCAACAGATCTCCTCCGATACCCCCGTCCTGGTGGCGGGACAACAGACGCTGACGTTCAACCTGAACTACCCCCAGGGCATCACGGCCGCCATGCCCCTGACCAAGCTATATTTCGTCCTGAACGCCCAGAACGCAGCCACGGGCACCTTCTACGTGGACAACATCCGGTTGGTGAACCCCTGCGGACTCTCGACCCCGACTTTCACCCGGACCCCCACGCCCTTGCCCTGCACTTACCTGTTGAACGGTGCGGAATCCCTCGCGGAAAACGGGGCTTGGGACGGGACAAACGCCACCCGCACCCTGGTGACGGCGGCAACCGGCGCCCCCGCGGGCATGCCCTCCCAAGGCGCCACCTGCATGAAGGCCCAGGTCACCACCGCGAGCGGTTACAACACGGGACTCTTCAACCTATCGGGTTTTGCCCCCTCGGACTTCTACGGCACCACCCGAATTTCCATGGACCTCTATGTCGACTCAGCCCTGGTCGGGTCCGGCTACAACCAACTCCTACTCTTCGCCGATTCGGCCCCGAACGGGCTTTACTTCCAGGGACTCTCATCGACCGCCCCCACGGTGGTGGCGGGGAAGCAAACGCTGGTTTGGACCATCGACTACCAGCCGCCGGGGGGTGGGGCCACGACCCTCACCTCGGCCATGCCGATCACCAAGCTGAGCTTCGTCTACAACACCAGCGCCTCCACGGCCCTGGGGAACTTCTACGTGGACAACATCCAGCTGCTGAGGGACGGCTGCGTCGCCACCCACACTCCCGCCCCGACCGCGACCTTCACCCGGACGCCCACCCCAAGCCCGACCTCGACCAACACCTTTACACCCTCCCCGTCCCCGACGGTCACTCGAACCTTCACGGCGACCTTTACAACCACCGCGACCCCGACCCGCACCTTCACTTCCACGGCCACCCCGACCTCGACCTCGACGAGATCCTCAACGCCGACCTATACCTCCACCCTGGCGTCGACGAACACTTCGAGCCCGACGTTCACGCCGACTTGGACGTCGTCTGCAACCGGCACCCCGACGGCCACCGCAACCCCGACCTCCACGCGGACCAATACCGCCACCCCGACCTTTACGGCGGTGCCGACGAATACCCCATCGTCGACTCCGACGATGACCCCCACGCATTCCCCGACGGCCACACCGAGCGTGACGAGCACGTCCACGAGCACATCGACCTCAACCAGGACGAGCACACCGACCTTCACCTTGACCGCCACGAGTACGGCCACTTCAACGGCGACCCGTACGTCGACCCCGTCCGCCACCCCGACCTCGACGGCGACGAATACCCCCACTTGGACCCCGACGCCCGTCCCGACGGCCACGGCGACCCCCTCCCCGACCCCGACGTTGACCCCGACGCCCACCCGTACCTGGACGGTTGCGCCCACGGCGACCGCCACCTCGACCTCGACGGTGACGAATTCCCCCACTTGGACCCTGACGCCGATCCCTTCGGCCACACTGACCTTTACTTCCACGATTACGTTAACTATGACACCTACCCTTTCTTTGACGAACACACCGAGTCGTACCAACACCCCAACGACCACCTCGACGAATACGGCCACCTCCACCACGACCCGCTCCCCGACGTCGAGCGCCACGGCTACGCCGTCGGCCACGTCGACGGCCACGTCGACGGCCAGCGCGACGCGTTCGGCTACGCCCTCGCCGACTTTCACGTTCACCGCCACATCGATCCCGACCGCTACGGCGACCTTCACGCCCTCGATCACCCACACGCCCCCGCCAGGCGCCACCTCGACGTATACATCGACCGTCACCTTCACGTTCACTTTGACCTCGACCCCAACGCGAACGGGCACCTCCACCCCCACCTTGACGTCCACTTCCAGCGCGGCGATGACCGCGACCCGCACGGTTACGCCCTCGCCGACTTTCACGTTCACCGCCACATCGACCCCGACCGCTACGGCGACCTTCACGCCCTCGAGCACCCACACGCCCCCGCCAAGCGCCACCGCGACGTTCAGTTCGACCGCCTCCCCGAGTCCAACGGCGAGCGGGACGCCGACCGTCACCTTCACGTTTACTTTGACCTCGACCCCCAGCGCGACGCGTACGGCTACGTCCTCGCCGACCGCCACCTCGGCGTCCACGTTTACTCCGACGATGACCGCGACGACCACCGCCACGAGTACGTCCACCCTTACCTCAACACCGACGATCACCCCGAGCCGCACTTACTCATCCACCCCCACGCTGAGCTGGACCCCAACCACCACCCATACGCCACCACCGGGCGCGACTATGACGTTTACCCCGACGGTCACCTTTACGGCGACCGCGAGCTCGACGCCTACCCTGACGAGCACGCCCTCCAGGACCTTGACGCCCGTCCCCTCGGCCACCGCCACGAGCAGTTTCACTGCGACACCCACGCCGAGCGCGACGCTTACCGCGTCGGCGACCTACACATTGACGAATACCCGAACTCCGACTTCGACCCCGACGCCCACCCAGACCCGGACCTGGACGGCGTCGCTAACCGCCACGCCGACCTCGACGACATCCTTCACGGCCACCCCGAGCCCTACGAGGACGGCTACGCCCTCGCCGACCTTGGCCTCCACCTCCACGCCTTCCTGGACGCCGACCTTCACCCCTACTCCTTCCTGGACACCGAGCGAGACCGTGACCGCAACGCCGTCACCGACACCCCCGCTGACCTCGACCCCAACCCCGACCTCCAGCTTGACGCCCGCCCCAACCGCCATATCCACCGCGACCGCGTCCTGGACCCCTACCGATACCGCCTCACCCGTCGCCACGCCGACGGCCACGCTCGCGGCTTGCCCGCCTGTTCAGGTCTCGGCGGCATATCCCAACCCGGTGTACGATTCGAACACGGTGATCCACATCAACCTTCAATCCCCCTGTCCCGAGACGGTGACCTGGAAGATCGTGACGGTCGCGAACCGCGTGGTGTTGAACGGCAAAACGGAAGTTCAGGGATTGACGACCCTGGATTGGGACCAAAAGGATAAAAAGGGAACCCAGGTGTCCAACGGAATGTATTTCATGGTGGTTTTTGTAGGGGGATTGCCGGATCAAATCGTGAAGATACTGGTCTTGAGGTAACGAAGCGGAGTAGTTCCGCAGTAAAAGGCCTCCGGTTCCAACCGCAATCCCTTCAATTCCCTAAATAAAATTAAACAAATATAAACAAAAAATTACAAATATATAAACTTTTGCGGAACCGGTTCGATTAAGCTTTTAAACAACCCCAATTGAAACGCGTAGGGGCTTTCCGCGATCGCCGCAAAAGTGCCAACGGTTTCACAAAGGGTTTCTCCAGGAAAGTCCTGCAAGCGTTTGCGGTGTCCCGGAAATGAGTGAGTGGTGTGTAAGGGTTTGTCGGGTCTTCACGCGAGGACGCGCACTAAAAGGACGCGAGGCGAGTCATGGCTCATGAGGGTTTGAACCTAATTCCGAATGAAAATTTGGGGGCCGCGGCCGCGGCGCTCAGGACCCGGACCGAAAACCGTCCGGTCACCCTGGTGGAAGTCGGGAAGCGCGTGGGGGTTTCCGCTGCCACCGTGTCGCGGGTCCTCTCGGGCTTTCCGAGGATCCACAGAAACACCCGCCAAAGGGTCCTGGACGCCGTACGTGAAATGGGGTACCGGCCCAATCCCATGGCCCAACAGTTGGCCCTCGGGCGCCGTCGCCACCCGGTGGCGGTCCAGACGGGAACTGAAGGGATTTAAGGGGCGTTTTCGCAGGGGCAACCACTCGCTTGAACCACCGCGAGGGCCGAGAGGCCCTGGTTCTGGGTGGAAGACCTGACGAAAACTGGGTTGTTCGCTGAGGGAACCGCTTTGACTTGTATCGTTCCAAAAAGGCTTATCGGCCCCGATCGTACAACCGGTTTCAAACCGCCTAGCGGGTGGTTTTCCTTCGGCCTATGGATTTTGGTTTTGTTCTATTTCGGATTTATCGGCATCGCCGGCTCGGTCCAAGCCCAATGCACCGTCTCGTCCGCCCAGCTTTGCGTGGGCGCGGATGATATGGCCCATGTGTGGGTCAACGGCGCCGCGGAGGCCACGTCCGTCCTAGGGGTCCAATACACCAGCGGCCAGCCGGTATCCTGTTTCAGCGTATCGGGGTTGGTGGCTGGATCGAACACCCTCGCGTTCCAAGCCTTCAACACTATGTGCTGTTACAACTGGGCGTCCTGGTCCCTCACGGTCAATTTATCCAACGGCTCGACGGTCTACGTCACGAGCGACAGCCCCGGCGTGTCGATGTACAACCAGCCGGTCGGGAACGGGCCGGTTCCCCCGGTGGACGGTTCCGGACACAATTGGTACGACACGGGGTATGCCTCGGGAAGCGGTTGGACCGGCGGAACGCCCGTCACCTACGCCAACGCCTATTACCTGCTTCCGGCCC
>CAYMOV010000117.1:0-7337 GCA_964392085.1 uncultured bacterium | reverse complement strand
TATTTTAACCCTTAACCCCACCTATTTATGTTGTTTTTGGCACAAGCGATTCTAAAATAATCACGAAAGTCCACCTAAGGAAGGTTCTCATGCGCTTGGTCCTGGCTTGCCTATTCATGCTCACAACGGTTTCAGGTTGGACTGCCCCCAGCGTCCAACCGGCCGCTCGACCAGCCGCCGCGACGAAACCCGCGGTCACCCAACCAGCCCAACAGTCCGTCCCAGCCCAACCAGCCGTACAAGCCGTTGCCCCTGTCCAACAGGCTGCTCCCACCGGTTCCGACCCCAATGTGGCGCTATTGGACCTCTATAAGCGCGCCACCCTCATTTATCGCGACAAGGATTACAAAACATCCAAGGACATCTTGAAGGGCGTAGCGGAAAAATCCACCAACAGCGAACTTTCGGGCAACGCCCTTTACCTCCTAACTGACTGCTACGTGCGCCTGGGCGAATACGACAACTCCATCAAATCCATCAATTTGCTGACCAAAAACTTCCCCCAATCCTCCATCGTCAAGAACGGTTACGTCTTAAAGTTCGCCGTCAACATCATTGACCGTTTGACCCAAATCCCGACGGATTGGGATTATTGGCGTTACCAAGACGGTTTTGACGACCAAGGAAAACCTTTTTACAAGGAAAGCGTCCCCAAGGGAAAGCGCATCACCCGCATCAATTTCAAGTTGGCTTTCGGGATGTACCGTTCCCTCCAGCAATCCGCCCCTAACAGCCCCGAGGCCTTGGAAGCCAAGCGGAAACTTGAGACCATGCTGGCCCAACCCATCACATTCATGTGGGTGGATGAAAAGGCCCAGTTGAGCCGTTGGGGACATCCCGAGGACTTTTTCTCAAAACTGTCCACCAAGGAGAAGAAATACTTCTCCGAGGTCATTTGTGAACGCATGTTCTATGATTGGAAGACCGACAAGTTCCACGAACACCTCTTGATGTTCGACGACGTTCGTAACCTGAAGCACCACTACACGGCTCGCGGCAAGGAGAAGGGCGTCTTCTCCCTGGCTAAGTTGTTCGCCTCGGCCGCATACGATCCCTACACCGACACCACGGCCAACCCGACCGAAGCCAACCCGGGCGCTGACCTGGGCCTTTGAATTCCATGTCCTCACGGAACAGCATAGCCGCGGTTGGGTTGTGCCTGGGGGGGTGGCTTTTGATCGCGTCCGGCTCTTATTCCCAAACCGCGACACCTACCTCCGCAACCCTATCCGACTCCGCCTCAACTTCCTCCTCGGATCTCAACGCCCCCAAGGCCATCGTCCTCCATAAGCCCCTGATCCCGGCCGCCTGGGGCCAAGTCATCCAATACAGTCATGATACGCCGCACGCATTATTTGATCGGGACCTGGAAACGGTCCACGAATTCGTCCTGAAGGGACAGGACGGCATCTTTCGAGTCGCCCGCTACCACGAACCGCAAAGTGGGGCCGGCTTCTGGGAAGTTTGGGTCTGGGACCTGCCGTGACGTCCGCGCGCCGAATCGGCGTAGTCGGGATCAAAGGTGGAGTGGGCGCCACTTACCTCGCGGCTGGCTTGTCTCGTCTTCTCGCGGCTCAATTTCCCAGGCAAGTTGGCATGGTGGAATCCTCCTCAGACTCCCCCGCGTCCCACTTCATGGGACTGGAGAATCCCTCACGACCCCTGTCGGGCCTCAAGGAATACACCGGCGTATGGAATACCAGGGTCCTCGATTCCTACCTCACCGCTTCTCCCGAGGGCGCGTACCACATCCCGCTGACCCAGGGGTCTTTCCATACTTACGAACCCGGCATACTCCATGATTGGATCGACCAGCTCAACGACCCTCTTCAATGGTTGATCTTGGACCTATCAGGATTTTCAGAACCCCGGTCCGAGGTTTGGCTGGCCCGTTGCCATCAGCTTGTCGTCGTGACGACCCCCGATCCCCTGGGGTTGGTCCTGGCCCACAAAAGGGGCCCTGGCCTATCCATCCCCATGGGAGGAGCCGGCCATATTCTTTGGGTGGTGAATCAAACCCATCCCGATCAGCCCTTTCCCAGGGATTTGACCCTATTAACTTCGGGAAGCATGGGACTACGTAACCTTTCCTATGGGGGGCCCACCGCCGGCCTTCAATGGAACGGTCCGAAAGGCCTCCCCGCGTCTATTTCGAAAGTTCTACAGCCGATCTTGGATCCCTTCCTGGATTCCAAGGTCGAATGGCGCGCTATAACCCCCATGCCCCAAATCGTTCCAACCGCAGGAGCATCCAGCAACCGGACGAACGCGATACCCAAGTTTGTTACTCCCGAACGTTTGAATCAAGCCCAAGAGCTTCACCAAAAAATTCTCGCCCAGTTAAGGGAAAAAGGCCTTTTAGGAACGAGCCAGGCTTCCCTCGTTTTGAACCGCAACGATTTGGAACCGATGGCGCGGGAGATCCTGGAATCCTTGGTCCTTCAATACCCAGGGTTGGATCGCGAGGAGAGGAAAGCCTTGTTGGAGGAAACCCTTCAGCTCGCCTTTGGGTTGGGCCCCCTGGAACCCCTCCTGCGGGACGATTCCGTGACTGAAATCATGGTCAACGGTCCCCATCGGGTCTTTCTCGAGAAGTCCGGCCGACTGGAAAGTTCGCCGATCTGCTTTTTGGACGAAGCCCAGCTCCGGACCACCATCGAGCGGATCCTCGCGCCTTTGGGACGTCGAATCGACGAAAGCCAACCCTATGTGGATGGAAGATTGGCCGACGGATCCCGCGTCAACGCCATCATCCCGCCCTTGAGCCTGGACGGCTCGACCTTAACCATCCGTAAGTTTTCCAAGCGAAAATTGACCGTCACCGACTTGGTCCGCTTGGGATCCCTGACGGGGGAAGCCGCTTCCTTTTTGGGAGCCTGCGTCCGGGCGAAGAAGAATATCGTGGTTTCCGGCGGCACGGGTTCCGGCAAAACGACCCTATTGAACGTCCTCTCCTCACTGATCCCGCCGGAAGAGCGTGTTGTCACCATTGAAGACTCCGCGGAGCTCCAGTTGTCCCAAGACCACGTGGTCCGGTTGGAGGGACGTCCGGCGAATCTGGAGGGAAAGGGCCGGGTCTCCATCCGGGACCTCGTCATCAACTCCCTCCGGATGAGGCCGGATCGGATCGTCGTGGGGGAAGTCCGGGGAGGGGAGGCCCTGGACATGCTTCAGGCCATGAACACCGGCCATGACGGCTCCCTGACCACCTGCCACGCCAACTCGCCCCGGGACGCGGTCTCTCGGCTGGAAACCATGTGCCTCTTGGCGGGACTCGACCTTCCCCTCCGGGCCATCCGGGAGCAGGTAGTGCGGGCGGTACACCTCATCGTCCAACAAAGCCGCCTACCGGGGGGAAAAAGGGCCGTCACGCACATCCATGAGGTTCTGGGATTGGAAGGTGATACCGCAGTGCTACAACCCCTCTTCGAGTGGAACGACGATGACCAACAGCTGAAAAAGCTCCCCTTCCGTGCGTCTTTCGACTCGCAACTCAAACAAGCGGAACACTCCTCTTAAACCCCCGCCGAGTGCACAGGTCAATGTCACCCGCCTTATACCCGGGGGCGGGATAAACCAGAACGGGTCATCCACTAGGGTCTATTTCTTGACCACTTCGATATGAACCTCAAACACCTTATGTTGGTTCTCATTTCTCATATTGGTTTCCCAAACCGTCACGGTACTTTTCCCCGGCTTCACGGCCTTCAACCGGTCGAAGTAATACCCCCGGCTGATCCGCACGGGCGAACCGGTATATTTCTCGGCCGGTGTTTCCACCACCGATTTCCCCTGAAGGTTCACATGGTAAAAAGGCCCCATATTGCCGCCGATTCGGCCTTCCCGCAGGAAGAAAACGTCGTTCACGGCCACCTTGTTTCTCGGATAAAAATAGAACTCCGTTCGTGCCACGCGCGTGTTACCCGAACCGTCCGCCGCGTCGACTTCAAGGGTGTTTTGACCGGCCGAAAAGGCCGGTTCGATCGAACCGCTCAAGTGAAAACCATCTGGTCCCTCGGAGGAAAACCTCGGCTTGACCGGGAGGCCGTTGATCGAGACACGGACACTTTGGGGGTCCAAGTAATACCCATCCCAATGGATCGGGTTGACTTCGGGGGCGAACAAACCTTCCTGGTCATCCGGAGGCCCAACGATGAAAACCGCCGACATGGGCCGGTATTCGAAGGAAGTTTCAGCCTTCCATTTGCCGATTTGGATCTTCAGCTTCTTGGACCCAGGTGCGCCCGGATACACATTAAAGCCGAATGAATGTTCCCGCATCGCGCCGGCCTGGCTTTCGCCCCCACCTCCACGCTTGAACTCCATCTCTTGGCCGTTCATCCAAATCTTGGCTTGACCTTTCTCTATCTGGTCTTTGATTTCGTTTTCGGCCTTAAAGTCCGTACTCGGCAAGGGCACGATGAGGTTCAAGACGGCGGTGCCGGCGTTGATCGGGTTAAAATATTTCCAGTCCAAGGCGGAACTAGGGTTCGGCAAAGACACTTCAATCCGCGGTTTGGACATACCCAAACTTGCGTCGAGACAAATGGCCGCGGCCATCATCCCAGCTAGCGCGATTCCCTTGAACACCGCAGAGATACCCGTTTTTTGCATATTCATCCTCTTGGGTCAATGAATTTGGATCGCATCAGACTTCCACAATAAGACGTATCCCATACCGAAAAGTTCCCCGCTTCCCTCAAGCCCTAAAAAAAAGGCCGGGCGGAATTCCGCCCGGCCTTTTTCATGCTGAACCTTAGGGCTTCTTGGCTTCCTTGGGTTTCTTGGCCTTCTTCCCCTTCGGGTCGGCGGCCTTTTGTTCCGCCGGGGTCAAGGGCATGGGGTTGTAGGTGGAATCCGGAACGGGGGCGATCTGGACCAGTTCCGCCTGGTACTTGGAGTAGATAGGGGCCCGGCTTTGCCGGATGTCCTCATCCAGCGGGCCCTCCGGCGGGGTCCAGTCCCCCAGGTAGGCACGGCATTCCCATTCCCTTTTCTCGGAAAGGTCCACCCACCGGCTGTGGGGCGGTTGGTAGAACTCCTGGCATTCCTCGAACTCCCACAAGGCCTTCCGATACTCCTGCTTCTCGTAGAGGGCCTGTCCCCGGTCGTAGGCCGCATGGGCCCGTCGGATGATCTCAAAATAAGCCATGTAATAGGCGATGATCAGGGTTCCCAAGATCAACAGGGTGTTCTGGATCGCGGGCTTCTTGTACCAGGGGGTCGGTTGTCCTTCAGTCACGAAAGGGGCCTCCTACTCGAATTGTTTGAGGAATCGCGCGTCATTCTGGTAAAACGCCCGGATGTCGTCCACCCGGTACTTGAACATCGCGGTCCGTTCCACGCCCATCCCAAACGCGAACCCGGTCCAGCGTTCAGGGTCGATTTTACAGTTCTTCAGCACGTTGGGGTGGATCATGCCGCACCCGAGGGTTTCGACCCAGCCCGATTGCTTGCAGATTCTGCAGCCTTGTCCCCCGCAAAAGATGCAGGAAATGTCCATTTCTGCGCTGGGTTCGGTGAACGGGAAGAAGGACGGCCGGAACCGGGTTTTGATTTCCGGGCCGAAAAACCGCTTCACGAAGGAGTCCAAAACCCCTTTTAGGTGGGCGAAGGAGATGCCCTCATCCACGAGGAAACCCTCCACCTGGTGGAAGATATGGTGGTGGGTGGCGTCCACCGCCTCATGCCGGTAAACCCGTCCGGGAGCCACGAATTTAAAGGGTGGTTGGTTATTTTCCATGACCCGGATCTGGACGGGCGAGGTGTGGGTCCGGAGGAGTCGGGCGTCCGGGAGGAAAAAGGTGTCCTGGCTGTCCCGGGCCGGGTGGTCATCCGGGAAATTGAGGGCCTTGAAATTGTAGGCGTCGGTTTCCACGTCGGGACCGACGGCCACATCGAACCCGAAATCCCTGAAGATATCCACCATCTGGTCCATGACGGCGGTGAGGGGATGGTCCTTGCCCCAAGGGATGGATCGGCCCGGAAGCGTGGGGTCGAACCCCTTCGGCAGTTCCACCGGTGCGAGGTCTTCCAGGGAGGCTTGACGATCCCCCAGGAGACCTTCCAAGCGTTTTTTCAGCTCGTTACAGGCCTTGCCGAATGCCGGTTTTTCCGCCGGGGGGACTTGGGCCAACTGCTTCATCAACTCGGTCACCGACCCCTTTTTACCGAGGTATTGGACCCGGAGCTCTTCCAGGGCCCTCAAATCGGGGGCCTGGGCAATGGCGGTTTCGGCTTCTTTTTGAAGCAGGACAATCGAATCGTTCAAGTCGATCACGTTCCAGGTGAGGTTTAAACATGCGGAAACGGAACGACATTATAACGGGGTTCTTTAAATCGGAGAGGGTTTTCAGCCGCGGGAGGAGGGCCGGGATTTCGCCCGGGAAGACTTGGTTTTGGACCGCCGGCGGGTCTTGTGGAACATCAGAAAGGCCCCAATGGAACCATTTCGCTCAAAAACCTTCCAGTAGGCGTTTGAGTCGATCTGTTTCGATTTTTTGGGTTTTGGGCTCAAGGTGAAAGACGCCTTTTGAACTTTTTTGAAGTGTATCACCGGGGTGGGGGGGTGTCAAGAAACCGGGCCCCGGAAACCCTTGTAAAATAAGGCGATCGCGGCCGAAGCGGAAACATTGAGCGACTCGACCCGGCCCTTCATTTCAATCCGCGCTTGAAGGTCGCAAGCTTCCGATAAATCCTGGGGCAAACCTTCCCCTTCGGCCCCCACCCAATAGACCCGCCGCTCCGGTTTCAGTTCCGCCAAGGAAACGGAACCTCGGGGCATAAGCGCCACGGTCTGGAGGTTCCCAGCCTTGAACTGCGCCTGGGCGTCCCGCCAAGCGACGCCCGATTGGACCGGGAGGCGGAAAAGGGATCCCATGGCGGCACGAACCGACTTGGGGTTGAATGGATCACAACAACCTTCTGCCAAGACAATCCCACCCGCTCCGGCGGCCTCCGCCGTACGGAGAAGGGCCCCCAAGTTGCCCGGATCCTGGACTCCATGAACGGCCAGGACCAGGTCCGTCGTTTCGTGGGGCCACTGGAATTCCGGCTTCTTGACCACGGCGGCCAAACCCTGGGGCGAGGGTTGGTCCGAGAGGTATTGGAGGATTTTTTCTCCCGCGGTGACCCAACGGACTTTCTTGCGGCCCGCCAACGCGAAGAGCTCACGCCCTTCCTCCCGCCGGGAGGCGGACTCGGTGGAAAGGACATACCTGATCTTAAGTTCGCTCTCCAAGGCCTCTCGGAGAAGGTGATAGCCCTCGCAAAGGAAGTCCTCGGATTCCTTGAGTTTCTTCGGGACCGTCAAGGAATGGGCGTGCTTCACCATGCTG
>CAYMOV010000116.1:2491-7358 GCA_964392085.1 uncultured bacterium | reverse complement strand
CGGCGGTCCTTATCCTATTGGGCATCGGGTCCGCCTGGACAGCCCCCTGCACGCCGACTTCGGTGCAGGTCTGCGGCGTGGCCGACGATTACATGACGATCTGGGTGAACGGCGTCCAAATCGGCGCCGGGAACGACTACCGGATCCTCCCGTTGGGGTGCCCGGCCGGTCCCGCCTGGAGCGTCTGCCCCACCCCCGTCTGCGTCACCACCACCGACCCCACGATCCTCAACAACATCGGATCCACCGGCATCCTGACCGTCGCCGCCCAAGTCGCCAACGCGCAGGGCCACGACCTTTACGGGTCCTGGCTCGCGGACGTCACCTGTTCCAGCGGCCAGCACGCGTTCCTCGAGAGCGCCGGCAACAGCACCGAAGCCTTCGTCACCTCGGGGACCGGGACCGCCCCGGCCTGCTCCCCCGTCACCCTGCCCGCCGTGACTTCCGGCAACTGGTATGACTCCGCCCCGGCGCTTTTCCCGGGCGCCTGGAACCCCGCCGTCGAGGTGAGCGCTGGCGCCCTGACCTTGGACTCCTCCCAAATCCCGACCCGTTCCCCGCTGGACCCTTCCAACGGCCTACAGATCCCCCTTTTCTCCTACAACGCCCAGGCGGGCGAGGGAGGCCTGGGCGAGCAATCCTGCGCGCTCCTTTACCTGAGCCAATCCGTCACGATCAACCCGGTCAACCCCCAACCCCCACCCAACTTCACGATCACCAAATCCGCGGCCACGACCAGCGGCATCGTGGCGGGCGAGGCCATCACCTACACGGTCTCGGTCTCCAATTCGGGGGGCTTCACGGGGCAACCCGTCACCGTCGTGGATAATCTCGATTCCCATTGGTCCTACGCGGGGCCCTATTCCAGCGGCCTTCCCAACATGGATCTCCTCCCCGGCTCCTCGGCCGTGGATTTCGTCTTTCCCCTGGGGTTCGCCGCAGGCGGCATCGTCGTCTCCAACTTCCAGGTCGCCGAGTATTTCATGCCCGTCTCGGAATACTGCACGACCCGGAACAATACCGCGGTGGTGACTTACAACAACGGGGTGTCGCTCGTTTCGACCGTTTCCAATACCATCGCCGTGACGATGGCCTGCCCCGCCCCCACCAACACCCCCACCATCACCTCCACCCCCTGCGGCTTCTGCACCTCCACCCCGACGCCATCCTTCACGAACACCCTATCCCCCACGATGACCTTCTCCCCCACGTATACCGCCTGCGGCTTCTGCACCGCAACCCCGACCCCCAGCTTCACCAAAACGTACTCACCCACCATGACCTATTCCCCCACCGCGATCGGCACGCTGACGACTCCCACCTTCACTCCTTCCTTCACGAATACCCCGCTCGCCCTCCCATCCCTGACCTACACCCCCTGCGGCTTCTGCACCGCAACCCCGACCCCCACCTTGACGACCGTCAACACGCCCACGAATACCTACTCCCCTACCTTTACTTGGTCCCCGACTTCCACCAGTACCCCGAGCGCCCCCACGGCGACGTTCACCCCAAGCCCCACCGGGACCAACACCCCCACCCCCACTTGGACACCCAGCTGCTGCACGGCCGTACCGACCACGTCCCCAACCGGCACCGCCACCTATACGCCCACGGTCACGCCCACCTTCACCAAGACCCCAACCTCCACCTACACGCCCACTTCCACTTGGACATTGACCTGGACCAACACCCTGACTCCGACCCCGTCTTGGACCCCGACCCCCAGTGCGACAGCCTCCCCGAGCCCTACGGCGAGTGGGACGCCGACTTCCACCGCCACGCTGGGCGGGTCCCCCTCCCCTTCTCCCGTCCCCACGCCGCGCAACCGCTGTTACCTCTTCCCCTCCCCCGCCCGCGGGGACCACGCCACGGTGTGCTACCAAATGGCCCAATCGGGCAAGTGCCGCCTGAGGGTCTGGAACGCGGCGGGCGACCTGATTTCGGACATCACCGAGGTGAAGGGTTCCGGGTTACAATCGACCCAGCTCACGATCCGTACGTACGCGGCCGGGGTATACCTCTACCGGTGCCTCCTGCGGTACGACGACGGCACCGAGGATCCGATTGAGACCAAGAAATTCATCGTGGTCCGATAGGTCCTGGATGTCCCGACTCCCCGTCTCCACATCCCTAACCAAACTCCTCGTCTTGGCCGCGCTCGCCCTCGCGCCTAGGCTCCAGGCGGTCGAATCGGTCTATACCGCTTCCACCCGCCAGGATCCCCTCGGTCCCGCCGGGGCCTCGGCCCGGGCCATCGGGCTGGGGTCGGCCTATGTGGGGGTTTCCGACGACGCCTCGGCCCTTTTCTGGAACCCAGCCGGGCTGACTCAACTCGCGCAACCTGAGGTGGCCCTACACCACCTCTCGGGCCTGGCCGGGATCCAACAGGACACCTTCGCCGCCGCCTTTCCCACCCGCAAAGCCGGGGTCTTCGGGCTTTATGGCCATTTCGTGGACTACGGCACCTTCGAGGGCTTTGACGCTTCAGGCATCCAAACAGCGGATTACAAGGCCCGCCAGATGACTTTGGACGCCGGTTGGGCCAAAAAGTTGGTCAGCACCCTTTCGGCGGGCTTCTCGCTCCGGAGCACCCAGCAGACCCTCGGCCCCAACTCCTACGCCCTCTTCAACGGCGACATCGGGCTCCTACTCACCTCGGACTCGGGTTGGCGGCTGGGGGCTTCCTACCTCAACCTGCCCCTAAGCGCGGGAAGTTCCTCGGGCGCCTCGGCTTTCCGGGTCGGGGCCTCCTATTTCCACGACCGCAAGGGCCCCTTCACGCTTCTCGTCGCGGGGGCGGGATCCATCGAGCCCCATACCGGCAGTCGGGTCCAGGTCGGCGCCGAAGGCGGTTGGGTGAAGTCCGTCTTCGTCCGGGCGGGATATGAGTTCAACCTTCAGGACACCGGGCTCGACAAACCCTCGGGCTTCACAGCGGGCGCGGGTTTGGCGGTCGGACCCCTTCGGGCCGATTACGCCTATATGCCCTTTGGGGAGTTGGGTTCCACCAGCCGGATCAGCCTTTCCTATCGGTTCGCCCCCCCGAAAGCGCCTGCCACCCCGACACCTTCCCCCTCTCCCGTGGTCACCCCGGCGGTGACGGCCGTTCCCGCCCCCATCGTCATCGCCCCGCCGCCCTCGGCGCCCGCCCAAGCGCCGGCCGTCACGGCGCCCTCCACCTCGGCACCCACCCCCGAGACCGGCGCATCCGGCGACCAACCGGCCCTCACCCTGGAGTTCTCGCTTCCCTCCGACGACCTGGCGAAGGCCCAAGCCTTGGAGAAGCAGGGCAAAATCGACGAGGCCTTCAAGATCTACCTCTCGCTGGTGCAGAAGGACCGGGACAACGCCAAGGCTTGGTCGGCCCTCGGGAACATCTATTTCAAGTCGGGGATGAAGGCGCAGGCGGTGAGGTGTTTCAATGAGGTGCTGCGTATTCACCCGGAGCGCCAAGACCTAAAGGAATGGCTGGAACGGTATCAAAGCAAGCCTTAACAACGCGGATAGCGGTTGGCAGATTGCGGTTGGTTAAAATGAAAAGCAACATATTGAAAGCATCCGAAATATTTTAAAGGTTAGCGCAACTCCGTTACGATCGACATTTCACGCCACTCCATCAACCGAGGCTACTCTCAAGCAGTCCCATCCGCTATCCGCCATCCGCAATTGGTTTTGTTTGAACCATCCGTTTAAGGGCACGTCTCGGCATAAACCGACAAGGAGCCCGAGGCCAAGGTGCCCACCGGGTTGGCCGGAAGGGTCCAACTCGTCACAGGGGAGCTGAACAACGGGACCGCGGAGCTGTCGTCCCGGATCAGGTCGTCCCCCTGGTCCTGGACCAAGGCCAGCCAGTAGTTTCCCGACGCCAGGGCCGTCGGGCGGATCGGGATCCGGATCCAGCCGGGACCGGCGGAATCCATCACGTCGGTCTGGGCCACCAAGGTCGCGGGGGCCCCGGCGTTGTCGGTATAAAGCGCGGCCTTGTACCGGCCCCTGTCGCCTGTGTAGACCTGGAAATCCAACGCCGTGACGGGACCCGAGGCCACGGCCACCGGGTTCGCCAGCAGGGTCCCGGAGGCGAGGGCGGTCACTGCGCCCGCGGCGGAATAACCCAGCTGGGACGGGGTGGTGCAGAGGGGCGTGGGGGTCGGGAGGTACGTGTAGGTGGTGGCGTATTGGGGGCTATTGCAGGCGGGCAGGAGGGCGCTGAGGGTCAAGCCCAAGGCTAGGAGCGCGGCGGCTCCCGGGAGTCCAAGATTCCTGATCATGAGGGTCACCTCGCGCGATTCATCCCCAAAGGTTGCCGGCGCCCGGAGGTGTTTTCAAGCCAAACCCATCAGCCCTTGCGGAAAACACAAAAGAGCGAGAAGGGTTTTCGGGGGCCGTGAAAGACCCCTTCCTTCATTCCCAGGCACTCCCATGGGACCCCAAAGATTTCCTTCAGTTCCTCGGGGGTAAACCGGTAGGGTCCCCGGCCCTGGGGTTCCTTGAAGCTGAAGACCTTCAGGGCCAAAACCCCGCCTTTTCCGAGTAATCCGGCCACGGTCCCCACATACCCCACCCGTAGGTTGGAGGGAAGGGTATGGAAGCACCCCCGGTCATGGACCAGGGTGGCCGGCGGGATCTCGGGCTTGAGCGAGAGGACGTCCGCGGCTTGGAAATGGATTTTGGATTCCACTCCCGCCGCCCGGGCCGTTTCACGCGCGAGGGCGATGGCGGAGGGAGCCAAGTCCACCGCCGTGACGTCCCACCCCGATTGGGACAAGTAAACCGCATCATGGCCGGGACCGCAGCCCAAGTCGTAGGCCCGCCCCTTGGGGACCGAGCCGGTTTCGACCAGGTCCCTTAGGTCCCCGTCGGCCAT
>CAYMOV010000116.1:0-2391 GCA_964392085.1 uncultured bacterium | reverse complement strand
CCGCTACTCGGCCACCGGGGCCCTGGTGGCCTTCATCCTCCTCTGCGTCCTCGCCTTCCCCCACCGCGCCGCCCGCAAGGCCCACTAGTCTTCACTTAGGGACAGACGCCCCCCGGCGTTTTAAAACCCCAGGGCGAATTGGACCGCTTGGCTGATTTCCGTCAGCCTCACGGAAGGCAAAGCGACGATCAGGGCCCCCACCTTGTCCTTGGATACGGTTTGGAGGTGGTCACAATTCACGGCGCAATCCTTGGCCATTCCGTCGGCTCGGCCCAAGGGGACCTCGCTCGGGATGCCGCGAACCCTAGAGGTGATGGGCGCCACGGTCACCTCACCGATGTAGTCGATGACCGAGTTCCGGGTCAAGATCAGGACCGGGCGCTTTTTGTCGGGATGGGTGAACTTATACCAGCGAATCTCCCCGCGTTTCACTCGTCACCCCAGGCCTGCTCGCTTTCCCACACTCCGACTTCCTCGCGGGTCGTTGGGTGGGCCTGGTAACCCTTTCGATGTTGGTCCTCCAATTGCCGGGTCTTGAGGTGGCGGAGCGCCTGTTTGAGCGCCATCCGGGTGAATCCGGACCTGGTCAGCCGCAGGGTCTTGGCGGCTTGGTCCACCGATTTGACCAAGTCGGGTTCCAGGGTCATCTGGACAGTTCTCATGGGGCGCCTCCAGGACTAGCCATAATCATAGCTATAATCATATACATTATAGCCGTTGAGGCAAGCCTTCTTCCAATAGGGATTTGGGGCGTAAAGACAAAGCGCTTCGGTTTTTATCCTAGCGCTTCCCACTCGAACCGGCAGGACTTGGCGGCCACGAAAAGGTAGGCCCCCAGGTCGCCCAGCGCGAAGGCCCAAGCCTCCCCCGATTCCACCCAGGTTTCCCAATCCTTCTTCTTCAGGTCGTCCTGCTCCAACACGAACACCCCCGGCACCCACAGTTCCCGCTCGTTGAACTCGCTCTTGCCGTCGGGGGCGTCCAGGGAGCAGAAGACCAGGCCCGTGAAGAGGAGCTTCGCGCTCCTGTAGACCGGGTCGTCGTCGCTGTCCGGGGGACTCATCATGATGTCCAGGATGAACATCCCGCCGCGCCTCACGTAATCCACCGCGTAGCGCTGGAGGCGGCAGTCGTTCAGGCCGTTGGGGAGTTTCTGGTCGGGAAAGTCGAGCCTTTGCATTCAGCGCCTCGAATATGAAACTTTTTCACCACGGAGGTCACGGGGTCCACGGGGGACAATCATGGATATTTATCCCCCAATAATCAAGATGGGTTTATCTCAGTGTCCTCCGCTTTCCCCGTGGTTAAAATCGGCTTTTATCAATAAGCAGCGCCGAGGATGGTGACTAATTCCCCCAAGTTCAATTCGATCGGATTGCCCTTCATGCTGGAGGCCTTGGACGCCTTCTCGGCGATGGTATGGAACTCCTCCCATTGGATCCCCAGGGCCTTGAGCCTTGGGATGCCCAGCTCCGTCCTGAGCACGTCGCAATAGGCGGCCCCGTCCTTCGCCTCGGCCCCCGGGAGACCGGTCAGGATCGCGGCCACTTCCCGGTACCGCCCCAGGGCCGGGTGGTTCGGTTCCCGTTCGCCGATCGCCCGCAGGTTCATGGTCATGACCGTGGGCAGTAGCGCCGCGCAGATCGCCCCGTGGGCCGCGTCGTACATCCCGCCCAAGGGCGCCGCGAAACCGTGCACCGCCCCAAGCTTGGCGTTGGCCAAGGCGATGCCGCTGAAGTGGCTGGCCAGCACCATGTCCTCCCGGGCCTCCAGGTCGGACCCGTCCTTAAAAACGCGTCGGAGGGACCGCACGGCGCGGGTCATCCCCTCGCGGCAGAGCGCGTCCGTGAAGGCGTTGGGGGTTTTGCAGGTGAAGGCTTCGATGAGTTGGCAGAGGGTGTCCATGCCGGTGGTGGCGGTCACCTCGGGCGGGACGGAGACGGTCAGGGCCGGGTCCAATAGGGTGACCTTGGGCACCAGGAGGGGGTGGCGCAGGCTCACCTTGAGGCGGTGTTCCTTGCTCGTCAGAACCGCGTTGCGGGTGGCCTCGGTGCCGGTGCCGGCGGTCGTGGGGACCGCCGCGAAGAAAAGGGGCGCGTTGGGAAGGGGCTTCCCGGCCCCGATGACCTCGACGTAATCCATCAGGTCGCCCGGGTTGGCCGCCATGGCCGCCACGGCCTTGCCCGCGTCCAGCACCGATCCGCCACCCACGGCCACCACGCCCTGGGCTTGGGTCGATTGGGCCAGTCGCACCGCCGACCGGACCGCTTCCAGGGTCGGTTCCCCCTTCACCGAGGCGAGGCTCACCAGGACGCCAGAGGCCTTGAGGGAATCGAGTGCGGATTGGATGCGCGCCGGGTTGCCCGAGGACACGAGGAGCACCCGTTGGGC
>CAYMOV010000115.1:0-7550 GCA_964392085.1 uncultured bacterium | reverse complement strand
GGTCGGCGTCCCAGTTGGCGTTAAAGAAGCTGTTGGCGTTTGGGAGGCTGTCGCACTTTGGGTAGGCGTCCAAGTCGCTGTTGGGGTCCGCGAGGCCGTTTGACTCGGAGTGGGCGTGGGGGACCCGGTCCAGGTGGTTGTCAGGGTGGGAGTCAAGCTCGCGCTAGCCGTTGGAGTGGATGACGGGGACGGAGTCCAGGTCGAACTTGGTGACGGTGTCGTCGTCGAGCTGGGCGTGGGACTGTTTGTCGCGGACGCCGTCGCGGTGGCGGTGGGGCTGGGGGTCCCAGTTGGTGTTAAAGAGGCATTAGGAGTCTGGGAGGGCGACGCCGTTGGCGTCCCACTCGGTGTCGCGGTGTCGGAGCCCGTGGGGGTGTCGGTGGCGGTGGGGGTCGGGCTGATCGTCTCGGACGCCGTCGCGCTAGGGGTGGGACTCGGGGAGGTTGTTGGGGAGGTCGTCGAGCTCGCGGTCGGACTGAAGGTCGGGGTGGGGCTGAAAGTGGGGGTCGCGCTTGGGATGGCTGTCGATGTGGGGGTGGGGCTCGCGGTAGGACTGAAGGTCGGGGTGGGGCTGAAAGTGGCGGTTGCGCTAGGGGTGACTGTCACAGTTGAAGTGGGTGTGGACGTAAAGGTCGGGGTTCGGGTGGCCGTCCCAGTGGGTGTTAAAGACGCTGTCCCGGACGCCGTAGGCGTGCCCGTGGGGCTCGGGGACGGGGACGGAGTCCCGGTCGCACTTGGGGTCGGGGAAGGCGTCGCCGTTGGCGTCCAGCTCGGAGTCGGGGTCGGGGAGGCTGTCGCGGTCGAGCTCGACGTCGGGGTGGATGTGGCGGTCCTGGTTGGGGTAGCCGTCAAGCAAGAGAAGAGCGTGAGGTTGCCGAAGCCGGAGGCGTCGCCGGAGTTCTTGAATTTCCCGTTCCAGGCCAACTGGGAATCCCGACAGCCGCCGTTCCGGTCGAAATCGACCGCGAGGTCAAAACCATAGGTCGAGCCTTGGGCCGGGGTGACGCCAAGGAGGGACCAGGGGACCGCCAATTCCATCCCGTAACCCGTCCCCAGCACGGAAACCGCCCGTTGGATCCCGGAACGGTTCAACCTTTCGGTGACCGCGGCGTCAGCCGCCCGGACGATGAACTGGAAGTCGGTGTTCACGAGGGTGACGGTCTTACTGTCGGTCATGTCGAGGTAAAGCTCCACCGAGGGGTCCTCGTAGAAATAGGGGTTGGAATCCTGGGAGACCGGGCTGGAGACCACCGAGACCGCCACATAAAGGTTGGTGGTGTCCCATCGGGTCTGGAAAAAGGCCGCTTCGCTCCCCTGGACCGAACCGTAGACGCATTTCGTAATGGGGTTCCAGGCGCCCGGGGGCCAAGCGGGTTCGTTGGGGTTCCCGTTCACGGTCACGGAGGACCCCAGGCAGGAAAGTGAGGAAGAAAGCAGGCTTTGGGGCGTGGGGGTGGGGGTGATCGCGAGGCCCGAGTAAAGGAAGGCCTTGGGAATGATCTGCTGTTGGTTGCCGTTGGCGGCGTAGATCGAGGGGCTGCTCCAGCGCAGTTGGATGGTGTCGGAACTCGAGCCCACCGTGGCGTCGTAATATTCCAAGGTGACGGGGACCGAGACGCCCGCGGTCAGGTTGAGGAACGCGCCGTCGAAATCCGCGGCGGTTCCATGGGCCGACCATTGGTTCAGGACCTGGGCTCCGTTGACCCAAAGCCTCGCCCCATCGGATACCTTCACGCTGAAAGTGTAGGGTTCGCTGGTGGAGGGCAGGACCCAACCGGTGTACCTGGCGCTGAAGGCCCCCGGCGGAACGGAGGGGTCGGGGGAGCAGAAAAACCAGAAATTGTTGACGGTCTCCTCCACCTGGGAAAAAACCACGGGAGGCGTCAGGGTGGTGTTGGCGAAGTACTGGGCGAGGAGCCCGTCGCCCGTCGCGGCGAAGGACCGCGCGGCCGGGAGCGCCGCGGCCCCCAGGAGGAGCGCGAAGAGGACGGCTTTCAGGCGGCGGATCGACGGAACCATGGCTTAAGCGTACCTGTTTCTGAAGGGTTTGAGCCCCGGATTTACCGGCGTTGGGGAACCTACTTTTCAGGCGAAGAAGCCAGTTTGTAACCCACTTGGGGGATGGTTTCGATGCGGCGGCCCTCGGGCCCCAGCTTGCTCCGTAGATGACCCACGTGCACGTCCACGACCCGGGGCACGATGGAGGTGGTGGGACCCCAGGCCAACTTGACGATCTCATCCCTGGTGAGGGCCCGGCCCATGTTCATGAGGAAAACCTGGAGGATGTCGAACTCCCGAAGGGTCAACTCCAGGGGCTTGCCCTTGCACCAGGTTTCGTGGGAGTGCGGGGAGAGTTTGATGTGGCCGGAGACTAATTCGCCCTTGCCGGCGGCCGGGACGGGCGTCTTTCGCCTCAAGATGGCCCGGGACCGGGCCAAAAATTCGCGCTCGTTGAAGGGCTTCGGCAGGTAATCCTCACTGCCGGCCTCCAAGCCCGCCACGATGTCGTTGGTGGATCCCCGGGCCGTGAGGATGAACACCGGGATGTCCCGGGTCTCCGGGGAAGCCTTGATCTCGCGGCAAAGGTCCAGTCCGTCGCCGTCGGGAAGGTTGAGGTCCAGCACCAAGAGGTCGGGTTTGAGCTTCTTGACCGCGTCCCGTCCGGACTGGAGGGTCATGGCGATCCGCACCTCGTACGATTCCTTCAACAACAGGTCCCGGGTCAGGGTCAACACTGAGGGGTCGTCCTCCACGATCAAGACGTTGGGAATGCTCATGCTTCACCTTCCTTCCGTCCGCCGTACCATTGGGTGGGTTTGGGCTGTTTAGGCAGGCGGACCCGGAAGACCGATCCCTTCCCGGCCCCGCTCTCCACGGTGACCCGGCCGCCATGGGCCTCCACGAGGCCCTTCACGATGGACAACCCCAAGCCGCTTCCCTGCTGAAAGGGGAACTCCTTGCCCTGCTTGACCCGGTAGAACTTGTCGAAGACCAGTTCCTGGTACTCGGGGGGGATGCCGACACCGGTGTCCCGCACCTCCAGGAGGAAATCGCCGTCCTCCTCGCCCAACACCACCTCCACCGATCCTGAGGGGGTGAATTTCAGGGCGTTCGACACCAGGTTCATGGAGATCTGCCGGAACATGGTGACGTCCGCCACGAGGGACACGTAGGGGACCTTGCGCACCAACTTGAGATCCACCCCGCGTTCGCGGGCCTGGGCCTGGTAAAGGGCCACCAGCTCGCTGGCGTGGGCCATCACGTCCACCGGCTCGAAGTACGGCTCGAGCCTCGCGGCCTCGATCCGGGAGACGGTGAGCAGGTTATTGATGAAGGAGATCAGGTGCTGGGTCGAATTGGAGATCATGAGCAGGTACTCGGCCTGCTTGTCGGTCAGGGGGCCCGCGTCCCCGGCCTGGAGGTAGTTGGAGGCGCTCCGGATGGCGTGGAGCGGTGTTCCGAGGTCATGCGTGACGCCCGCCACAAAGTCACGCTTCATCTCGTCCAGTTCCTTGAGCTGGAGCACCATGGCGTTGAAGTCCCGGGCCAGGTCCCCGATTTCGTCGTCGCGGTCCACCGCCACCAAGGATCCCAAGCGGCCCGACCGGACCAGGTGGGTGCCGTCCCGGATGAGTTTCAGCGGGGTGACGAGGTGCCGGGCGATGGCCCAGGCCGCCCCCCACCCGAGCAGGAGCGCGACGGCCCCCGCCGCCACCGCGAGACCGGTCCAACGGGCCAACTGGTCGCGCAGGCCCCGCGCGAGGGCGGTTTTGGAATACACCAGGGAGATCCAGCCGTTCCGCAAGCCCTCGACCTGGACCGGTTGGATCCACTCGACCGCTTCCGTGCCGTTCCGTAGGGTCCGGGGCCTGGTGGCGGGGCCCGGGACGACGGGGGCGCCCGTCGCGGAGGCCTCGCCCTCAAAGGATTGGGGCGCGGTGAGCACCACGCCCGATCGGGGGTTCCTGTAGGCGGCGTACAACACCCCGGGTTCGGAGGCGGAATGGCGCATGAAATTCAGGAGCGCCACATCCTCCCTTTGGAGCGCCGCTTCCCGCGCTGACATCCCCAAGGTCTCCAGGGCCTGCATTTGGGCCCTCGAGGCCTCCCGTCGCAGCATCACCAGGGACCCGCCCAGCATGAGGACGAAGGATACCGCCAGGGTGAAGACCCCCAGGGCCCCATGGGTCAGGAAAAACCGGCCGGTCAGTTTCATGGGGCTTTCCGATCCTCGGGGGACTTGAATTGGTCCAGCTCGAGACGGGCCCGGACCAGGTTATTCATGGCGTTCGCGTGGTTGGGGTCCAGGTCGAGCGCCTTTTCCCAAAGGTCCACGGCCCTCCGGGTGTCGCCCGCCAGGTAAGCCTTGAGCCCGGTTTCGTAAAGGACCTGGGCCCTTGCCCGTTCGGTGGGGGAGGCGGTCCGGATCGGGGAAGCGCCCGCCTCGGCGGCCTTGAGCTTGGCCTGGACCCCGGCGTTCGAGGGGTCGAGTTCCAACACGCGCATCCAGGTTTCCTCGGCGAGGTCGGATCGGCCCTTGCGGAGGTAGATCTCGGATTCGGCCATCAGGCGCGCCTCAAGGGGATCCACCTGGACCGGGGTGGGCTGGGGCGTGGGTACGGCGGAGAGGTCGTCCTCGAAGGCCTTCAAGGTGGGGTCCCCGGGGTAGAGTGATCGGGCCTGTCTCACCAGGTCCAGGGCTTCCGCCCTTCGGCCTTGCGTGGAGAGGGCGGCGGATTTCTGGAGCCATTGGACGACCCGGGGATCGGCCATCGCCCCCGTGGGGGTTTGGGACGCCACGCGGGTTTTCGCCGCGCGGTAATCGGCGTTCGCGGGGTCCAACTGGACGGCCCAATCGTATTGGCGGCTGGCTTCCAACAGGAACCCCCGCGTCTCGGCTTCCCGGCCCCATCGATAGAATTCCGCCGACCGGGCCCGGTTGTAACCCGTGAGGGAACGTTGGTAGGCGCTCAGGGCGGCAGGGTCGCTTGGCTTCTTGTCCAAGGCACGACGGTAGGTCCAGAGGGACTCGACGTAACGGCCGGCGGATTCCTGCGAGGCGCCCCGGCGCATGAGCGCGTTATAACCCTCGGGATCCTCCGGCTCCAGGCGTTTGGCCCAACGCCAGCCCAACTCCAGCAAGTGGCTCCCGGGAAGTCCCGTACCGTCGAGGGAGGCGGCCCCGGAACCGGAAAAGACATAAGCGTAATCAAGGACCAGGGGGCCACGGGTGAAACCGAAACCCACGGCCCCTTGGCGGGTGCCCCAGCCGACCCGGAGTGAAAGGCCGACCTTGGGTTGGGTCCATTCCAATCCGCCCTCGGTTTCGAGCTTCGCATCGGCCCGTTGTTGGGCCAGGGTGGCCCGCAAATCCCCGACGCCTTCCAAGTTCCTTTTGTAACCGACGCCCCATTTGAAGGACGGCTCAAAACGGTCCACTCCCAGGACGCCCAGGTTTGGGCGGGTCAAATCCTCGCCCGCGAGGCCGAGGGTGAAACCCCGGAGGGGTTCCCAGAGGAATCCCGCGCCGAAGGAAAAGGCGCCGGCCGAAAGGTTCGAGAGGCTCACGGAGGACAAGGGGACCGAAAGGGTGTATTGCTGGGAAAGGTGGGAGAGGGAGAACCCCAGGTCCCATTTCCCGGTCTTCGGTGGCAAGGGAAGGCGGTTGCCCCAGGCTAGGCGCCAACGGTCCTGGGTCAGGTGGTCCGCCCCGAAATGATCCCAGGAAATCCCGAACCCGCCGGGCTTCCCGGTGGGAACGACAACCGCCAAGGAGCCCGTGGCCAAGTCATCCTGGCCGACCCCCGCGAACAATTTTTGGTATCGGGCGGAGACCAGGTCCAGGTCCGCAGATCCCAGTCCCGCGGGGTTTTCAGTCAGGTCGCCGGAACCCTCGGGTTGAGCCACCAGGTTTCCCCCCAGGGCCGCCGTTTTGGGCGGGGAGGCGGTCCCTAAAAAGGCCGCGCGAACCCGAAGGGGCGAAAGCCCCAGGAGGACCATGAAAAGGGAAGCGCGTAATAAAGATCTCGACACTGAAAAGGTCCTCGGGTTAGGTTGGGCGGGTTTCTGGGAGCCCGAAAGCCCCATATTTTAACATCTCGGCCTGAAACCCCCTGAATTATCCCGTTTTCCGTTTATTTCCGCAGAAACCGCTTGTAAAGAACCCTTAAAGAAACCGCATAAAAGCGTTATAGGGCGTTTTTAGGCTGCCCTTTCAAAGTACTATTTTCAGGCAGGAAGCGGTTGCACATTGGCTTCCACCAGGAAAGGCAGGTTTCCCATGGCCACCACGATTTACGATGTCGCTAAGCTCTCGCAGGTCTCACCCGCGACCGTTTCCCGGGTCCTCAACAACCATTCCTACGTGAACGAGGAGAAGCGTCTTCGGGTCCAGAAGGCGATCGAAGAGCTGAACTTCAAGCCCAACCAGGTCGCCCGTAACCTGGCCTGGTCCAACCGACCCCAGCCCATGGCTACTGCGGTCTAACTGGGTGTTGAAATGGGTCTAAGGCCATAAGGCCCGCTTCAATTGTTTGCCTCAGCCGCTCCCTTTTTGGGGAGCGGCTTTTTTTTTGAGGCCCCTGAAACCGTTGCCATGGCTATTCCCGGATAGAATAACCTCCTGTCCCAGCCACCTCCCAGGACCGGGCCATCCCTACCTTAAGACCGACCAGGAGAAACCCATGCGGCTTCCTCGGCACAAGACCAAGATCGTCTGCACCATCGGGCCCTCATCCTTCCACCCGGCGGTCCTACGGGGTCTCTACCGTCGGGGCATGAGCGTTGCCCGGATAAACCTCTCCCACGGGGACCAGGCCGAAAAACGGGACACTTTCCGGAAGGTTCGGGACGCCGCCCGGGCTGAGGGGAAGATCTGCGCCATCCTCGCGGACCTTCCGGGTCCCAAAATCCGGTTGGGGGATTTGGCCCAGGAGACCATCGTCCTCACGGCCGGCAAGGAGGTGACCCTGACGACCCGCCGCCTATTGGGGTCCCCAGCGGTCCTTCCGGTGAACTACCAGCAGCTTCCCCGGAGCGTGAAAACCGGTTCCCTCATCTATCTTTACGATGGGTACCTCCAACTTCGGGTCCTTTCGGTGGCCCGCACCGAGGTGCTTTGCCGGGTCCTGATCGGCGGTAAGGTGAGTTCCCGGAAAGGCATCAACCTGCCGGGGGCGCATCTTTACGTCAACCCGGTCACGCGCAAGGACCTGGATTGGATGAAGTTCTGCCTGGGGCAGGGGATCCGGATGTTCGGCGTCTCTTTCGTGGAGAAGGCCGCGGACCTCGTGAAGATCCGGAAATACGCCGCCTCCCTCGGCCACCGGGTGCACCTGATCGCCAAGATCGAGCGGTCGGAGGCCGTGGAAAACCTCGCCGAAATCCTACGGGCGGCCGACGGCCTGATGGTGGCCCGGGGGGACCTCGGGGTCCAGGTCCCGATCGAGGACGTGCCGGTCCTCCAGAAATGGCTGATCCACGAGGCCAAACTCTTGGGCAAGCCGGTCATCACCGCCACCCAGATGCTGGCCTCCATGACCGAGAACCCC
>CAYMOV010000114.1:0-7572 GCA_964392085.1 uncultured bacterium | reverse complement strand
CGTTTGTAATGCAAAAATAATGCCCAACTAAAACGATTTACGTTTATCGATAATCATTCACGAATCGGCGTTGGAACCGGTTTTCTTAGCGCAGCAACATTTCTCGTTAAACCATTGAAAGCGAGTGATTTTCGACTATTGGTCAAGAATATTTGACGGTCCTTCAAAGACCCAGCCAGGAGGTGCCACGGAGGATAAACTTACCGTTTCCGTCCCAAGCTCATATCCACGACGTTCGTGATGTCCTTGAAGGAAACCTGGACCGCCGTGGTGTTGTTGACCGGCACGATCAGGAGGACCTTCTTGTGGGTCTCATCCACGTCGGTGATGAGGCAACCCCGATATTGTTTGTAATCGGCCATCTGCCCGACCCTCGGTGTCTCTTCCATTCTTTCAATCCTTCCCCAACCCGCGATCAGTGGGATACAGCTTACACCTATTATGGAGATGGTTTTGGTCCGGTTTCCGGAAGGTCCGCCCCTGGGGGGGCCGGCCCTCAGGGCCCGCTAGGGGCTGAAGAAAAACTCACCAAAGCCGGATTCGCCGTTAACGGGTTTCGGGTCCCCACCAGGTGAAATTGAGGCCCCCGCCCGGCGTTGGGTTCAGGGCGCCGACAGGACTTTGAGCGTCTCCCGCATGAACGCCGGAAGATCATCGGGTTTCCGGCTCGTGACCATCCGTCCGTCCACCACCACCTCCTCGTCCACCCAGACCGCCCCGGCGTTGGCGAGGTCGTCCTTGAGGGCTCCGGTGGAGGTCATCTTCTTCCCCTTCACGATCCCGGCGGATATCAGGATCCAGGGACCGTGGCAGATGGAGGCGATGACCCCGCCTTGCCGGTGGATCTCGGCGGTCAGCGACAGCACCGCGGGGTTTCGGCGAAGTTTGTCCGGCATCCAACCGCCCGGCACCACCAGTCCGGCGTAGGCCTTCGCGACGGCCTGGGCAAGCGCTTGGGTGGAGGCGATGGGGTATCCGTTCTTGCCCTTGTATTTCGTGCCGGCGGGATCCTCCCCGATCAAGTCCACCTTGTATCCCGCCTCCCGGAGGCGGTAGAGCGGATACATGACTTCCATATCCTCGAACTCATTCCCCACCAGCAGGGCGATCTTGGCGGTGGCTTCCGGCATGACGGCTCCTTCGTTTGATCGTCGGCGAGACCCCTTCTCGGGCAACCAGCCGGGCTCAGTTCCCAGGGGTCCATTGTACTCCCTGTCGCCAGGCGCCACAGTAAGAGCCATGGATGAACCGGCCTTGAGATCCAGACCCCTGCCGGGGCTTATCGCGCGATCAGGACCTTC
Source organism: uncultured bacterium (assembly GCA_964392085.1). Taxonomy (GTDB): domain Bacteria; phylum Oederibacteriota; class Muellerivitia; order Muellerivitales; family Muellerivitaceae; genus CAYMOV01. The sequence continues at coordinate 6,271 of CAYMOV010000114.1, read as the reverse complement.
TCGATTTGAGCGACGGTATTTCCCCCTATCGTCACCTGGATTCGCAGGTAATAAAGGCCATTGGCCGCCCAGCCACCGGAACTGTCCTTCAGGTCCCACTGGAGGGTGCCGACGCCCGTCAAGGGGGACTCCCCTTCCCTAATCTTGCGGAATGATGGGGTAAAGACCGACCAATCCACCTGGGCGGTGCCCGGAACCGCAACGTTGAAGTAAACCGGGCCGAGCCCAGTGATGGGGTTCGGATAGGGGTTTGATGAATAAGGTGTCGTCACGGGGCCTGGAGTGGGACTGGGGGTGGCCGTGGAACCCCGGGTTGGGGTGGGGCTTAAGGTTACCGTGGGGGTTAACGAATTCGTCGCGGTACCAGTGGGAGTTCTGGTGGGTGTGACCGTCGCGGTTTGGGTTGGGGTGAAAGTGGAAGTGGGCGTCGGGGTAACGGTCATCGAATCGGTCGAGGTGTGGGTAAAGGTGGCCGTCGGGGTAAAAGTGGCGGTAACTGAGGACGTCGGGGTGGGGGTTGAAGTCGGGGAAGGCGTAGGGGTGAAGGTGGCCGTGCCGGTTGGGGAAGGAGTCAACGTCGCCGTGGTCGTCCATGCCGAAGCGGTGTTGCAATCGTAATAATTGCCGGCACTGCCGTTGCCGATAGGGTAAGCCCCTGATCCCCCCCACATTCCCGAGGACCCGCCCTGAACGTTGTTGAGTCCCCCGTTCACGCCGCCCGGGAAAGGGATGTGGTTGGACGCGCAGACCCTGACGAGGCCTCCCCCACCACCGCCGCCCACAGCGGTCACGCCGCCGGTCGGGGGCAGGCCATTGGTCCCACCCACGCCGCCATTGGCGATGAGATAACCGGCGCCATAAATCCCGACGGCATCGATGGAAATGGTCCCACCCGCCCCGCCGCCGCCATGACCGACACCGCCGGAATTGCCGTTCATGATGATATTGCCGTTAACGGTCACGTTTCCGGCCGGGACATCCACCACCAGCGCCGCGCCGCCGCTGCCCCCGGTCGTGCCGGGAAGTGAGTCATTACCGCCCTGGCTTCCCATGGAAACCGGTTGGGTCGGGGAATCATAGGTGACCCCTCCTGGTCCTCCATACATCCCATTCCCCCACCCGCCCACTCCCCCGTGTCCCCCGCCACCGGCTCCGCTTGGAAAGAAGCCGCTTCCACCCACGCCGGGGCCCGAACCGGAGGCGAAAGTGGAACCGTATCCGTTTCCGGTCCCGTTGATGATCCCATCCACGTTCAGGAAACCCATGATGTCCAGTGTCACGGACCCGCCGATGACCAAGGTGCCCCCGGTTTGGACATTGATCGAACAAAAGTTGTAGGTATTGTCGGCCAAAGTGACGCTCGCCCCGGAGGGGATCACCAGCGCGCAAGGCAGCGGCGTGAACGTCGGTGTCACCGTGGGGGTCATCGTGATGGTCGGGGTGGGGGTGAAAGTGGGTGTCGAAGTGTAAAAAGTACCCGTGGGCGTCGGGGTTTGGGAGCCGGATTGGATCACAAGGTCATCGATCAAATGGAGTTTCGGGCTTCCCCAACCCGTGGCCAGGTCATAACCCGTCACCGCGGGATAATGGGTGGCGGTGCCGTTATGACTGCCGTCCTGGATATCGTTAAAGTCGGCGTTGTAATTGGGGCCCTGGCCGATCGAGTAAAAGGCGGGGTTGGGGTAACCCAGGTACGTCTGGTCCTGGGCTTGGGCCTGCTGGTTCACCAGGGCGGTAAAGCCCGCCCAAAGCGGGGCCGCCGCGCTGGTCCCTCCCGAACTGAGGGTGTCGCCGTTATTACAGATCAACCAGATGTTATCCGCGGCCATCGAAACGTCCGGGGCGTTCCGGTTGGTCGTCGAACCGTCATTGGACGCCATGGGAATTCCCACCTGAAAGTCGGGGATCAGCCCCGAGGCCAGGATCCCGCCGGAACTAGCGCCGTAGGCGTTGTTCCAAGTCGTTTCGGAGCCATACGAGGCCCCCGAACCGTTCATGGACAGCTCCGTCCCACCGACCAGCACGATGTAGGGTTCGTCCCGGTTATCCCCCGGGTCGCTGGTGTAAGCCCCGTTGTCGCCTGAACTTTGATAGAAGGATTGTCCTTGCGCGGCGAACTCCAATATGGCGTTCGACACGTTGTAGTCGACCACCCCCCCGACCACCATGTTGTACCCCCACCCGTCCCAGGAACAGCTGATTTGCCGGGCGAGGGGGACCCCCGGGGGAGGCGAGGCAAGGGTCGCGAACACGCTGTCCCATTGGTCGTTCCCGCCCTCGTACACGTAGAGGGCCGCCGAGGGGGCCATGGAAACCTGCATCTCGATATCCAAGCTCACTTCTTGGTTGTAGTTCGCGTTACCGTCGGGGATACCCGTGGCGCCATAGCACAAAACCGTCGAGGGGAGGTTGCTGGGAATGCCCGCCTGGCTCTCATAATTGGCGATATCGTCGGCGTAGAAACCCTCGAATTGCACGGACGCCACCACCTGGCCGCTGCCAGTCAGCGTGGTTCCCGCGACATAGGCGTTGCGGAAATCATACCCCATGTATTTTCCGCTTGGGCCTGACCCAATCAAGGGAACCGCCTTTGATCCCGTTCCGGGCGAGTCTTTTTGCCTTGGGGATACGGGATGGGGCAAAACGGCGTTTTCCAGTCCGGCGATATGCGACAGGGGCACCTCCAGGTCGACCGACGGTTCCACGTCCGGAGCATGGAAGTTGCTTCCGTCCGGGCGGCGGTAGTTGCGCAAATTGACGTGAAAGGTATTGTCGATATCGGCGACGGTTCCCCTCACCTCCACCAGCGCCCGATTGGGATGGGTCCCGATCACCGAGAGTCCCTGGGATCTTGCGAAATCCATGACGGACCGGTAATCGGTCTCGGTGGGCCCGAACCGGGCGGTAAATTCATCGGGCGTCAGGAAATGACGGTATTGGGGGTCGTGGAGGTCGTAGATTTTTTTAAGGAGATCCTGGAGTTCAGCCCGGTTGCGTAGGGGCAGCCCGATGGCGAGATCCAGGTTTTGGGTGGGCGAAAGTTCCCCAACCAGGGACGCGGTGGCGGCGGCTTTGGGCACGTGACCGCCCAATCGTTGCCGGAGCGCGGCCGACGCGCTCTGGGCCGACATACCCAGGATCAGAAACCCCGCGGCCAGAAGCTGGATCCGGCCCGCCGTTTTTGGTGATATTCCCAAGAGCGCCCGTCCAATCAGACGCGTCAGGATGTTTTTTTGGCGTCTATTCGGCGGAAGTTTCATCCCTCAATTCCAGCGCACAACCAAGTGGTGCTGGCCCCACCAGATGGAAAGTCGGTCGGGATCGTTACGGGCGGTTGGACGGATAGGGAAAAAGGGCTATCGGGCCCTTTTGGGGCGGAGGTCGTCATTACCGTTACTGTCACCTTTTCCAATATTCCTCATGGCCTTGAGGAATGGCAGAGCCGTTTATTCCGTCAAAAGCCCGACATCCTGGGTTTTAGGGTCAACGTTAACAAGCACCGTTGCCCTTAAATTGGCATTGATTATATCCCCTCCCCACATGTTCCGCTTGATTTCGGTATACAGGACCGAAGATGGAAAGTTGATCCTCCCCGGATATTTGTCCACCCAACTCCCCATCGCGGATAAGTTTGCCCAAATAGAGCGTTCTATGAACTGCCCGACTCATTCCACTTTTCCAGTTTAAAAAGGCCTTTAAATGACAGGTTGATGACTGATGGGAGCGCCATTCATAGGTGGTTTATTCGGAGTCCCCATTCAGGCATGCCCGCGGACACTCTCCGGAACCGATCCACCGATTTACTTGGTGACGGTACTCCCGGCATACTCGTTGACCGTGTAACGAGAGCCCGGCATGGCACCCGTCACGTTGAATGTCGTGTTTTGGGGGACGACCAGGACCCCATAATTCCCCAACGTCGGATACGCCGAAGAAGGGATAGCGGCCGGGGAATCCATATCGGTCGTGAAATCGTATGACCGGTATGTCCCCAAATAGGGCCCGCCGGCTTGGGTGACTTTGATCCAATCCTCATTGCCTTCCACGTCCCAAGTAGCGGTGGATCCATCCGGACTGACGGTCATATTCCCGCCTGGGGCTATCAGGGTGGCGGCGGCGGTTCCACCAGAGGTGATGGCGGTCAGGGTATAGGATTGTCCGGGAATATAGGTGATGGTTGAGTCGGGGTAATAGATCCCGGTACCCGAGTTATGGTAATGCACGGGTCCCACCGGGGACGCCAAGGTCACTGCCGCCGTGTCATCGGGGACGCCATTCAGCCATAGCTGGAGATAAGTTGTTGCGTTCAGGCTCACATAGGCTTGAAACAGTATCCCGGTGGGTGGGATGGTCACTACGGGAGTCACGTGGGGCGTGGTGGTGGGGGTCGCCGTGTAAACCCAGGTCATGGTCGAGGTCATGGTCGAGGTCATGGTCGAGGTCATGGTCGGGGTCGGGCTAAGGGTGAGGGTAGGGCTGGGGGTTGCGGTGAGAGACACCATGAGGGTGGGGGTGGTTGTGGCGGTGAAGGCCGCAGGAGCCGGCCCCGGAGCCGAAGGGGTGTTCGTTCGATTGTTGCATCCCAAAAGGATTATAAATGGCAGGGTCATCGCGATGAACCAGCGGTACGGTTTCGTCATTTTAACCCCCTGGGCTCGTCTTACTTTCCAGAGGATCGGAAGAGTTCGTTTATTCCCTTTATCCGGCTTAAGGAAACCGGCCTAAAGCCCTTGTTACCAGCCTCTCAGCCCGATTGGCCGTAACCATGCGATCCGGGTACCCGCCGATGAGAACCGCCGAACAGGCTTCGGCCTATTTAAGATTCACCCGGCCAAAAACAACCGCGTTAAAAGCCCCGATCGATAATATCCCCAGCCCGACCGTTCCCGCCTGGGCCAACTGCCGGATATCGAAATCCCCGACCCTGAAAATCAAAAGATAGCCAAGCAACAGGTTGAAAAGCCCCCAAAAAACGTTGGTCAAGGGCGAGGATAAGCCTTTTCCAGGCGGTTTGGCGAAAGGCGACGGAAACGGCCTGCCGGAGAAGCCGTTCACCCAATGGGGCACGGAATTCCCCAGGAAAGCCCCTCCAAAAAAATAGGCCGCGTATAGGGTCCAGGCCATCTCTTCCACCTTTCACTCGTCCAGCGTTCCCATTTCAACCAATGCGGGTCCCCGTCGCGGACGCCTATTTGCCCAGCTTTTCCAAAAACCTAAGAAATGATGGACACACAATTAAGAAATCCCATTTTCCATGTCCATGGGTTGCATTTAAAACAGGCGCATCGCCATCCTTTATCGCAGATAGGTCCAGAACATAAGGATCGCCCGATTCATTCGCGATGGCCACATATTTTTCAGGCCAATCCAATATCGGCTTATCGGTTTCGGGATTGAAGGAATAACCGTTTTGCCCCTCGATAAGATTGGATGCTCCGAAAATTTCGATATCGCTCCCAATTCCCTTCGCAGACAAAACAACCTTCAAGGGTGAAAACTTTGAAAGGAATTCAATGTAGAGCTTGGGTAATTCCCACTTAGCCTGGATTGCTTTCAAATACACGGGATCACCCGGCACAAGCCAATTGTCAGGATTGGCCAAATCCTGCTCTTTCGCCCTGGCCTTGGCTAGTTTCTTTTCCAAAGCGGCGGCGACTTTTTCCAGCTCGGATTTAGGGTTCATTAAGGAAGAATGGGTTATGGGCGGTTTAAAGCCCTTCCCTTTCGGATACCCTTTTTGAGCCCATTCCTTCAAATCTTTAAGGGGAAGATCGTTTTCTTTCCAGTGACCAGGATTAGCGGGACGTCCCTGAATGAAAGTTTGAAGGCTATGGCGAGCTAAGCCTTGGACGGCATTGGCTCTTGCATCCAAGGGATTCTTTGTCTCCGTTGCAAATGAAGTTAAGGTTTTATAAGCCCCCGCACCATCGGTTTTAATCAAGCCTTCTACCGCCCAATAGGCGGTCTTTTCATCCTCCAGCCCCACTAAAAATATTTCTGAATACCTCTTCTCGTTCTCTTCAACAATATCCGCCAAATCCGACATTACTTCCGTACGTTTAAAGCCCAAGGGACCTTCTTTGGCGTATTGCGCCAACAGGGAAATGAATTCGTCGCGATGATTAGAAAGTTTCTTTTTGATCAGCTTTTTGATGTCGCCGAAAATCAACCCGTCTTTAGCCGCATATAGTTCTTTTTCAAGGGATTTAATGTCCATTTTCCAAAATCTCCCTTGATTCTTTCTTACAGCCCAAGATATTGTCCACGGCGG
>CAYMOV010000113.1:2941-7580 GCA_964392085.1 uncultured bacterium | reverse complement strand
ACGCCCTCACCCTCAACCATAACCGCGTGGACGCCGTGGTGGTATCCAACGACGGGACCGCTGGGGGGGCCATCCAGGCCCTCGCCGAGCAGAAATTGGCGGGTCGGGTGCTGGTGTCGGGCCAGGACGCGGACCTGGCGGGCTGCCAACGGGTCGTGGCGGGCACCCAAAGCATGACGGTGTATAAACCGATCCGCAAGCTCGCGGAGAAGGCCGCCGAGGCCGCCGTAGCCCTGGCCCGCAAACAACAATTGGCGGACAAGACATCCCCGGTCAACAACGGCTTCAAGGACGTGCCCTCCATCCTCCTGAGGCCCGTCCAAGTGGACCAGACCAACATGGACTCCACGGTGATCGCGGATGGATACCACTCCAAGCAGGACGTCTACAAGAAGTGAGATTCGGAAACCGTGGCGCGGAATGGCAAGCCGTCCCTAGAACCATTTAAGGATAAACGCGTTGTCATTGCTTGAGTTGAAGGACATCACCAAGGACTTTCCCGGGGTTCGGGCCCTGGACGGGGTTTCCCTCACCTTGGAGAAGGGCGAGATCCACGCCCTCTGTGGGGAGAACGGCGCCGGCAAATCGACCCTGATCAAGATCCTCTGCGGTGTCCACCCCCAAGGGACCTATGGCGGCGACATCACCCTGGATGGGGTACGGCTCCAATTCAATAACCTGAGGGACTCTGAGGAAAAGGGCCTGGCCCTGATCGCCCAGGAACTGGCCTTGGTGCCGGAGCTCTCGGTGGCGGAAAACATCCTGTTGGGCCGCGAACCGACCCGGGGGGGACTCATCCAATGGCCCCAAGTGCGCCAGGAGGCTACGCGGGCCTTGGGGTTGGCGGGGTTGGATGTGGCATTGGACCGTCCGGTGAAGGAACTGGGGGTTGGCCAACAGCAGATGGTCGAAATCGCCAAGGCCCTTTCCAAGGACGCCCGCATCCTGGTGTTGGACGAGCCCACGGCGGCCCTCACGGAATCCGACACCCAAATCCTCCTGAACTTCCTGAAACATCTCAAGGCTAAGGGCGTTTCCTCCATCTACATCAGCCACAGGTTGGAGGAGGTGTTCCAGGTGGCGGACCGGGTCACGGTGCTCCGGGACGGCAAATCCGTGGCGACCGAACGGGTGGATCGGATCACAAAGCTCCAGGTCATCGCCCACATGGTGGGCCGCGAAGTGAAGGACCTGTACCCCCGTCCCCGGGATCCCACCGGCGCCGTGGTGTTGGGCGTCCGGGGTCTGACCCTGGAGGACCCGGCCAACCCGTGGCGCCATGTCGTGGAGAAGGTTTCCTTCGAGGTCAAGGCCGGGGAAGTGCTGGGCATCGGCGGCCTCATGGGCGCGGGACGGACGGCGCTCCTATCCACCCTTTTCGGCGCCGCGAGGAGCCGTGCTGAGGGGGCCCTCTGGTTGGAAGGGAAGGACCGTCCCCTTTTCCAGTCGCCTCGGGAAGCCATCGCCGCCGGGGTGGCCCTGGTGAGCGAGGACCGGAAGCGCTATGGACTCGTCCTTGAAGCGGGGGTGGGCGAGAACCTTTCCCTCGCAGTGTTGGGACGGCTCGTGAGGGGGGGATTCCTGGACCACGGGAGGATCGAGGCTGAGTGCCGGGAGCAGGCCGAAACCCTCCGCATCAAGACACCGAGCCTGGCGTCCAAGGCGAACCAGTTGTCCGGCGGGAACCAACAGAAGATCGTCTTGGGCAAATGGCTCCTGACCCAACCCAAGGTCCTCCTCCTGGACGAACCGACCCGGGGAATTGATGTGGGGGCTAAGGCCGAGATCTACGCGCTCATTGGCGAACTCGCGGCCAAGGGGGTCGCGATCATCCTCGTGTCCTCGGACCTCCCGGAGCTGATGGGATTGAGCCACAGGCTCGTGGTCCTTAACCAGGGCCGACCCACCGGGTTGTTCGGGTGGCGGGATGCCACACCGGAGAAGGTGCTGGCGGCCGCCGCTTTGAAAGCTTAGTTAGGAATTAAGAGTGAGGAGTTAGGAGTTTAAGGCCTTAAACAACTCCTGACCTCCAATTCCTAACTCATAACTTACGGCAAGGAGTGGATCGTGGCCTATGAAGCGACCGGAAAAATAAAGATCCCCTGGCGAGCCTTGACCATGGTGGGGGCCCTGCTCGCCATTTGGGTGGTCTTCACCACGACCACGGACGGCATCTTCCTCACTCCCCGCAACCTGTCGAACCTCTTCCGCCAGATGGCGGTGACCTCCATCCTGGCGGTCGGGATGGTGCTGGTGATCGTGGCGGGCCAGATCGACCTGTCCGTGGGGGCCCTCACGGGGTTCCTGGGGGCGCTTTCCGCCATGATGTTCGTCAACCATGGTTGGCCGCTCTGGGCGGCGTTCCTTTTGCCGATGACTGTCGGCGGTTTGATCGGCCTCTCCCAAGGTTTCCTGGTGTCGCGATTCTCGATCCCTCCCTTCATCGTGACCTTGGGCGGCATGTTGATCTGCCAAGGCGCGTTATTGGGCGCCACCGGGGGCGTTGCGATTTCCCCGACGCCGGATTACCTCTACATCGGCCAGTCGTACCTGCCGCTGAACCTGGGTTGGGTCCTGGCCGTCCTCGCCGCGCTCCTGTTGGGTTGGCGGGCGGCCAAATCCCAGGGCCCGGCGCGTTGGGGAGCCCTCGGTTTGGCGGTCCTGGTCCTGGGTTTCACGGCCGTCACCAATTCTTATGAGGGCGTCCCCTTGCCGGTACTTCTCCTCCTGGTCTTGGCGGCCGGCCTATCGGCGGTGGCGGCCCATACGCCCTTCGGGCGGCACCTGTACGCCATCGGCGGAAACCCCGAGGCGGCCTTTTACTCCGGCATTGATTCCAGGAAGCGCATCATGCAGGTGTTCGCCCTCATGGGGGTCCTGGCGGGGGTCGCGGGGATCGTGCTGACCGCCCGGGTGGGTTCCGCCACGTCGGACGCCGGGAAAATGATGGAGTTGGACGCCATTGCCGCCGCGGTCATCGGAGGGACCTCCCTCATGGGCGGTCGGGGGACCGTTTGGGGGGCGCTCTTAGGCGGCCTCGTCATGGCCTCGTTGGACAACGGCATGAGCCTGATGAACACCGAGGCGTTCTGGCAGCCGATCCTAAAGGGCGGCATCTTGATCCTGGCCGTGGGAATCGACATGGCGGGCCGCAAACCCGGAACCAGGTGAAAACCCGACATTCAACGTCATCCTCAAAATGGACCCCCTGAAAAAGACGACCACCCTGAGTCGACCCGATGGGGTCCATCGCGGTTACGGGTGTTTGTTGTCTTTACAAACGATTACAGGGAAAAAGCCGGGTTTTCCACTTGGGAGGGGGGCTTCCAAGCACCATAATATTCCGTCGAGCCGTCCAACCGGTCCTGAAGGGACATGAACATGAAGAAGTCCAAATGGCTGATTGTGGTCCTGTTGCCGGTGCTCCTGGTCGGCTGCGGCCGCAAGGACTCCGCCAAGATCAAGATCGGCCTCTCCATGGACACCCTGCGGGCCGCCCGCTGGGCCCAGGACCGGGACATCTTCACGAAGCGTTGCGGGGAGCAAGGGGCGGAGGTTTTGGTGCAATCCGCGGAGTCCAACGACGCCCTCCAGAACTCCCAGTCCGAGAACCTCCTGACCCAGGGGATCCAATGCCTGGTGGTCATCGCCCACAACGCCAAGAGCTGCGCCTCCATCGTGGAGGCCGCCCACAAGGCCGGGGTTCCGGTGTTGGCCTACGACCGCCTGGTCCTCGATTCCGACGTGGACGCCTATGTGTCCTTCGACAACATCAAGGTGGGGGAGATGCAGGCCGGGGAACTGGTGAAGCGCAAGCCCAAGGGCAACTACGTCCTGATGGGCGGGGCGCCCACCGACTATAACGCGATCCTCTTCCGGAAGGGGCAACGGTTGGTCCTGGATCCGCTCGCGGCAAAGGGCGACATCAAGATCGTGGGGGACCAGTGGTCCAATGATTGGCTGGCCGTGAACGCGCTCAAAAACATGGAAAACATCCTGACCCGGACCAACAACCAGGTGGACGCCGTGGTGGACTCCTATGACGGCACGGCGGGCGGGAGCATCCAGGCCCTGGCGGCCCAGAAGCTGGCCGGCAAGGTGCTGGTGTCGGGCCAGGACGCGGAGCTCGCGGGTTGCCAACGCATCGTGGCCGGCACCCAAACCATGACGGTGTACAAACCGGTGCGGTTCCTGGCGGCGAAGGCCGCCGACCTGGCGGTCCTATTGGCGAAAAAACAGCCTTTGCCCCCTCCCACGGGAAAGACGAACAACGGGAAAATCGACGTGCCGAGCTATTTTCTGGACCCGATCGCCGTGGACAAGGACAATATGGTCTCGACGGTCATCGCGGACGGTTTCCAGAAGATGGAGGACGTCTATAAGGATGTCCCCAAGGACCAATGGCCCGCCGCCCCGAAGAAGTGATTTTCCCCGTGTTGAGATCCACGGTGATGAAGCCCGGACGCGAAAGGAACCGAAGTGCATAAAAATCCCTACGACTACCACGCGACGCCGATGGTCATCCTGGTCCCGACCTATTTGTTGTTGGGCCTCGCGGCGGCTTACGGTCTCCGGATGGGGTATTGGCCCCTGGTGGCCGTCGTGGCGTTCATCGGCCTCTCGTTTTACGCCTGGAGGA
>CAYMOV010000113.1:0-2841 GCA_964392085.1 uncultured bacterium | reverse complement strand
TGGCCCCTGGTGGCCGTCGTGGCGTTCATCGGCCTCTCGTTTTACGCCTGGAGGAAACTGCAACATCGGGTGGCGATCCGTAAAGCCGTCCGCGAGATCCTCCAAACCTATTCCTCCAACCTTGAGCAGGTCCGCTTGGAGAACGCCCACCCGCTCCTGAGCATCCCCGCGGACCTCCAGGGCGCTTGGGAGGATGTTTATCACCCCGACCTGGATTGGTTCCGGGCGGCCTACAGCCACGACAAGCTCGTCAAGTTGGAGGCCTTCAACGTGATCTTCCGTGAGAACGCCCTGAAGTTGAACATCCGGGTGAAAAGCATCAAGCTGTGGCACAAGGACAAACGTTGGAAAATGGTGATGGTCGCGGCAGGGGAGCTTTTCCAACATTTGGGTTGAGTCGGTGGGTGGATCCCGGAAAAGGCGTCCTTAGGACGCCTTTTAATTGGGGTTTATTTGTACCGGTTACATGAAATGATTAAATGCTTTGAATTGACCGGTCTATAAGGCTGATATACGATTGAACCGGTTACATCACTTGTTCCAAGGGGTTTCCATGAGCAACTACAAGCCCAAGAAGTCGGACCGGTTCACTTTCGGCCTTTGGACCAACGCCAACCGGGGCCGCGACCCTTTCGGTGAGGAGACCCGTCCCCGCATCGCCCCCCTCGACAACATCAAGGAACTCGGGCGCCGAAATGTCTACGGCTTCAACTTCCACGACGACGACCTGATCCCCTTCGGGGCCTCCCCGGTCCTCCGGGCCAAGATCATCAAAGAGACCAAGAAGGTCATGCGCGATTACAACATCAAGTGCGCCATGGCCACCACCAACCTCTTTTACCACAAGGTCTTCAAGGACGGCGCCTTCACCAGCCATGACCCCCGGGTCCGGGCCTTCGCCCTGCAGAAGGTCATGCGCAACATGGAGCTGGCCGCCGAACTGGGGGCCGGGGTTTACGTCTTCTGGGGCGGCCGGGAAGGCACGGAGTGCGACGCCTCCAAGACCCCCGACGAGATGATGAAGCATTACCGCGAGGGGATGAACTTCCTCTGCGCCCACGCCGACGCCCAGGGCTACGACTTCACCTTCGCCATCGAGCCCAAGCCCAACGAACCGAGGGGCGATATTTTCCTCGCCACCGCGGGCCATGTCCTGGCCTTCATCGCCACCCTGGACCGACCGGACCGGGTGGGGGTGAACCCTGAGATCCAGCATTCGCGCATGGCGGGCCTCAACACCTACCATGACTTCGGCCAGGCCCTGGAGGCCGGCAAGCTGTACCACGCCGACCTCGGGGCCCAGAAACCCGTCCGGTTCGACCAGGACCTGCGCTTCGGGTCCGAGGACCTCAAGGAGACCTTCTTCATCGTCAAATTGTTGGAGGACCACAACTGGCCCGCCACCCACACCCGCGCCTTCGATTGCCACCCCTACCGGAGCGAGGATTCCAAGGGCGTCTGGGATTTCGTGGAAGGCAACATGAAGAGCTACCTGATGCTGAAGGAACGGGTCGAGGTCTTCAACCGGGACAAGACGGTCCGGCAGATCCTGAAGTCCATCCACAACGTGGACGTCAAGCTGGAGGACTGGATGGGCCGGTACGATGCCGCCTCCGCCGAGGGGATCCGAATGGCGTCGTTCGACCCGGAGGCGCTGTCCAAGAAGCGCCTGCCCTACGAGGAGCTCGACCAGCGCACCCAGGAGATCCTGCTGGGAATCCGCTAACCCTGGCCGATGACCCCAACAAATCATTTTCACCACAATGGTCCCAATGGACACAATGGGCACGATGATCGGACTGCCAATAATTATTCGGCGTTCGTTTAACATGATTCTTCATCGGGACCATCGTGTCCATTGTGGTTCAGGGGTGTTCTGGCGACGGTTCTTCAGGGGGGGCGCATGGCGGTGACGATGGCGGAGATCGCCGAGAAGGCCGGGGTGTCGAAGGCCACCGTGTCCCGGGTCCTCAACGGCCTCGCGGTAAAGCCCGAGACCGAGCGGCGCGTCCGATCCATGATGAGCGAGATGCGTTACGAACCGCACCGCATGGCCCGGGGCCTCGCCAGCCGGGCCACGGGCCTGGTGGGAGTCTTGGCCCCCGAATGGGACCACCCCTACGCCGGGGCCGTCCTGGCGGGAATCGAGCGGGAGGCCCGGCGCCGCGGTAAGCTCATCACCCTGGGCACCTTTGGATCCTGGGAACCCTTTGTCGAGTCCCTCCGGCCCTTCGCCCACCCGCCCCTGGTGGAAGGCCTCCTCGTCCTGGTCCCTTCCCCCTCCATGAAGTCGGCCTTGGGAGCGCTGGTTTCCGAGGGCTTTCCCGTGGTGGCCCTGAGCGAGCGGAGCCTGGAGGACCGGGTTCCCTGCGTGGTGTTGGACAACCGGGACGGGATGAAACAGGCGGCCCAATACCTCCTTTCCAAGGGCCACCGGGACGTCGGGTTCATCACGGGGCTCCCGGAGCGCAGTGATTCCAAGGACCGGTTGGAGGGTTTTCGGGACGCGTTCCGGGAAGCGGGATTCCCGGTCCGGGATGACCTGATCGTGGCGGGGGATTACCGCCTTCCCGCCGGGATGGAGGCCGCGGAGAAACTCATGGGCCTCCCCAACCCTCCCACTGCGATTTTGGCCTCCAACGACATGATGGCGGTGGGGGCCCAGCGCATCCTTTCGTCAAAGTATCCCGGACGATCCGTGGCCCTCATCGGTTTTGACGATCTTCCCTTGGCCTCCCTGGTGAAACCCGCACTGACCACCGTGGCCTACGACCTAGCGGAGCTCGGGGCCCAGGCCGCCTCCAAGATGTTCCGGTTGGCGAGCGGGGAGGAAAAGGGGCT
>CAYMOV010000112.1:0-7626 GCA_964392085.1 uncultured bacterium | reverse complement strand
TCTTTTTCCTGAAGATTCCCTTTTCCAAGCCCCCGCTTCCCTATTTATAATCTCGCCTCGTTGAAGCATCTGCCCATTCCCGTTTTTGTCCTCATGTCCGCTGGACTGGGGTCAGGGACAAATGGGCGATCCTCATGGTCAAGCCGCGGACAAAGGTCCGCGGTTCAGACACTAGGATGAGGACATCCCCCGCAGGAACAGGTGACCCATGGAAAAGTTCAACCTCGACGGCCCGGCCGCTTTCGTCATCCCCCATTGGAGCCAAGGCACGGCCATGGAGCGCAAGTGGCTCGATGAGACCCTGGAACGCATCAAGCTCCAGACCGACCCCAACTGGGTGATCCTCATCGGCGACGGCAACTCCCCCTCCGCCGAGGCCAAGGATTACCTGCGAAAGCTCGAGGCCGACTATAAGGGCAAGATGAAGATCATCTTCATGGCCCATTCCGACGGCCCCGGCCACGCCCGCAACGAGTGCATCAAGTACGCCTACGAGAAGAAGTACCCCTTCATCGTCTTCATCGACGCCGACGACCTGACCCACCCCTGGCGCGTCGAGGTCACCCGGGACATCCTCAAGAAGAACGCCAACGTGGGCGTGGTGTACAGCACCTTCAACATCATCAACGAGAACGGCGTGCCCACCCCCTACGCCAAGTGCTCCCAGTCGATCATCGAGATCCTGGAGGCCCACAGCAACCCGCCGCAGGGCAAGGAAGCCTGGATCAGCATCTGCTCCGAGGCGGGGTACGTGAACCTGACCTCCACCACGTCGGTGTTGACCGGCATCGCGCTCGAGATCCCCTTCCCGGGCGAGAAGGCCAGCGAGGACTATTACGCCTGGCTCTGCTACTCGGCCAGCGGCGCGGAGTTCGCCTTCACCCCCCTGACCCCCACCAACTACCGCATCCCGCAGAACACCGAGGGGTCCGCCTCGCGCAGCCGCGAGGGCGGCAAGTCGAAGTTCTACGAGACCAAGTGCCGCGTGGACGCCGCCGGGGTCGAGGCCGCCATCGGCCTGGCCACCAAGCGCGGGGCCATCGACGCCAAGCGGGCCGCCGAGATCCGGGCGAAGTTCTTCGTGAAGGAGGCCGTCACCATGTTCCGCGAGAAGGAGATGGGGCTGGCCAAGATGTGCGTGGAGAACGCCCTCAAGCACAACGCCGCCGTGGCCGCGCCGCTGGTCAAGGAAAAGGGCCTGGACAAGCTCTAACCCGTTTTCACTTCGTAGGGGCGATCCGGTGGGTCGCCCCCCGAAGATACCGTATTAAAACAAAACCCCGGGCGCCCTTCGGCCCCGGGGTTTTTGTTTTAATGGATCGTTTGGGAATTATGGCCGAAACCTATCTAGTCGTCGGCGTCGCGGAGGCGGCGGGTTTCTTGGCGCGCTTCGCCTTCTTGAAGGCTTTCCGGTGGTGCAATTCCGCCTTTTCAGGGGCCGGGGCGTTCCCGTGATCCGCGGGCGCCGCGTTGTCCGCGTTTGGGACGGCTGGGTCGACGGCGGCGGGCTTCTCCGCCTTCCCGGCCGACTTGATCGCGGCGCAGAATCCCGCGGACCCCACCATGAGCGTCAAACCTAATGCGATCCCAAGGACCTTTTTCACGCGTGATCTCCCTCATGAGAGGATTCCCAACCGAATCATCCTTCGATCGACCCCAACCCGATGAACCTACCCCAACAGCATGATCTTGAAGACCTGGTCCTTCGTTGCGCCGTTTTGGTGGGTCACCCGCACCCGGACCAGGTAAAGCCCGGGGGCGAGGTTCGGGTGGTTCCAGCAGGACTGCTCCGACCCGAAGCGGATATCGGCCACCCGCTCCCCCGCCAGGTCAAAAACCTCCCACCTACTGGAGGCGACGGCCTGGTCGAGGAAAAGGCAGATGGGCACCCCCGCCCGGGCCACATTGGGCGCCAAGGTGAGCTTGCCCAAGGGCGCCACCAGGAAGGTCGGCGTGAAAGTGGGGGTGTAGGTGATGGTCGGGGTGAAGGTCACCGTAGGGGTCAGGGTCGGGGTGCGGGTAAAGGTAGGGGTTCGGGTGAATGTGGGGGTCCGGGTTAAGGTGAAGGTGGCGGTGTTGGAGGGCGTGTAGGTGATGGTCGGGGTAAAGGTGATGGTGGGCGTGTTGGTGATCGTCGGGGTGTCGGTGATCGTGGGCGAGTTCGTGATGGTCGGGGTGTGGGTGGGGCTTCGGGTCACCGTGGGCGTGAGGGTCTTGGTGGGGGTCGGGATCGTGGCGACCAGGTCGGTGAGGAGGCCCAGGCTGTTGGGGCTTCCCCAACCCGTGGATAAGTCGTAACCGCTCACGGCCACATATGGGCCGGGGGTCGGCACTCCCGTCCAACAACCGAAGTTATTACTTCCATCGGCGATGTCGTGGAAATCCGCGGGGAAGTTGGCCCCCCGGCCGATCGAGTAAAGGGCCGGGTTGGCGAAACCCAAAGGACCTTTTCCCGAGGCCTGGGCCTGCTGGTTGACCAGGGCGGAGTAGGCGGCCCAAAGGGGCGAGGAGGCGCTGGTTCCGTAGATCGCCCCCACGTAACCCTGGTTTTCAGCGACCAGCAGGATGTTGGACGCGACCATGGAAACGTCCGGCATATCGCGCCAAACGGACGATCCCCCATTGGTCCCCATGGCGACCGGGGATTGGTAGGAGGGGATCGCCAGGAGGTTCGTGCAGATGCCGCCCCCGCCCGCCCCGATGGTGTTGTTCCAAGAGGTCTCGGAGGACCAAACCGGCGCCCCCGAGGGGTTGGTCGAGCTGACTTGCGTCCCCCCCACGAGGGTCTCGTAGGGACTGGAATAGAGGCTCGGGTCCTGGTTCGCGGCGATGGTCAACGCGTTGCAACCCACGTAGGAACCAAAATCCCCGGAGGCCTCGTAATAGCCTTGGCCCTGGGTGGCCAACTGCGTCAATGCCGCCGAGAAGATGCTGTCGCCGAACCCACCCCATGAACAGCTGATCTGCCGGCATTGGGGCTGGGCGGCGAGGGCGGTGAAGATGTCGTCAGCCCAGGTGTCGTATTGCGCCTGGGACGTCTGGGTCAACAGGTTGGGCGCCTCGAAGACCATGACTTGGGCGCCCGGCGCCATGGAAACCACCATCTCGATGTCGAGGCTCACCTCGTCGTTGTTGCCCAAATCATCCGTGGTCGTGCCGGGCACGCCGTTATAACCGCCGATCAAGACCGTCTGGGGAGCCGGCGCCGGGAAGGTCGGCGAGGAGTGGTTCTCATAATAAGCGATGTCGGATTGGTAGAAACCCCCGAACTCGATGAGCGCCACCGTCTGGCCCGCGCCGTTGAGCGTGGCGGGCGCGCCGGGCAGGTACATGTCCCGGAAGTCCATCCCCTGGTAATTGCCCCCGGAGCCGGTCCCGAACTTGGCCCCCGGGTGGGATCCCTTCCGCATCTTGGGATAGGGGCGATGGAAGTTTTCCAACCCGGACACATGGAGGAGGGGGACATCCAAGTCCACGGACGGCTCGGCGTCCGGCGCGTAAAAACTCGTGCCGTCCGGGCGACGGTAAAAGCCCAACTGGGTGTGGAAAACCCTGCGGATGTCGGAAGCCGTCCCCGAGACGTCCACGACCAGCCGGTTGCCGTAGGTCTTCATGACCCTCAAGCCGTTTCGG
This sequence comes from uncultured bacterium, assembly GCA_964392085.1. Taxonomy (GTDB): domain Bacteria; phylum Oederibacteriota; class Muellerivitia; order Muellerivitales; family Muellerivitaceae; genus CAYMOV01. The sequence goes on along the minus strand of CAYMOV010000112.1, from coordinate 3,993 downwards.
CTGGCGAAATCAACGACTTTTTGGTAATCCGCCTCGGTGGGCCCGAACCTTTGGGTGAACAGTTCCGGCGTCAGGAAGCGCCGGTATTGGGGATCCTGGGGGTCATAAACCGACGAGAGGAACCGTTGGAGTTCGTCCTGGTTCCGGAGCGGCAAACCGATGGCCAACTGGAGGGGCGTCGAGTCCGGCACCATCCCCTCCTGAAGGATAGAAGCTGCCGCCTGGGGGATATGGCCTTTCAGGGCCTGCCGGACTTGGGCTTGGGGGGCGGAGGGGGAAACGAGGATCACGAGGAATCCCACGAATAGGGATGACTCGAACCATCGTCCCGCGGGGGTCGGTCGGGGTGGATTCATGGTGGGTCAAAATTATAGCACGGGGCGACTATCGGAATTTCCATCCGATCAAGCCGCCCTGCGCCCAGTTTACTCAAGGATATCCGCGCCGGAATTTTGGGGACTGTTCACCTTGAAACCGACCTTCCGGACCGCCATACGTTGGGGGTCAAAGGGTTTCAGAAGGGACTGGAGGTCGGTGGGGTCCTGGTTCGCCGGGTCCAGCCAGCGGGCCTGGGCCTCGAGGTCGAGGATCACCGGCATGCGGTCGTGTACCGGGGCCACCAGGTCGTTGGCCGAGGTGGTGAGGATGGTGCAGGACTCCACGGTCTTTCCGGTCGCCGGGTCCTTCCAGGTTTCCCAAAGGCCCGCCAGGGCGAAGGCTTCCCCAGTCTGGAGGGTGAAATAGAAAGGGACTTTCCCGCTTCCCTGGTCGTCGGGAGCGCGGGTTTCGGGCGCCGAGGGCCCAGGTTTTTGCCATTCGAAATAGCCGTCCACCGGGATCAGGCAGCGGCGGGCCAGGAAGGCCTTTTTGAAGGAGGGCTTCTCCGCCACGGTCTCGGAACGGGCGTTGAAGGTCTTGGCGGCGAAGGACCGGTCCTTGGCCCAGAAAGGGAGCAGGCCCCAATGGTCCCGCTTGAGGATCCGCTTCCCTTTCTCGACCCGCACCACCGCGATCGGGCCCCCGGGCGGGATGTTGAAGCGGGGCTCAAAGCTTTCCAGGAGCGTCGCCCCAAATTGGGCCGCCACGGTCAGGTCAGGGGTCTTGAGGGCGAATCGTCCGCACATGGCTCCAGCTTAAACAAAGGCGCCATTTGCCGCTAGCCGTTGGCCGTTGGCATCGACTAAAACGGCTTAAAAAAAAGTAAAACCCCTTAGGGTGCCGGGCCCCAAAACATGGTCTATTTTGCTTCGGGGACCCGCCACACACTTAACACTTTAGAAATCGGCCAATTGGCGTTCAGGGGTCGGCGGTCGGCTGAACCCCCAACGGCAAACAAAACCCAATAAAACAAACATTTCCAAGGCATGACGTATGTCATATCTGATAAACGCCTCCCATGGCATCCTTGGCCCATCCGGACACTCCAAACCGCATGGGGCCCGGCTTTCCATTTGAGGGAGTCCGCCATGCCCGACGCCGCTCCTCGGGAAATCCCCTATAACTACACCTCCGCGGACGACGAACAGGTCGTCCGCCAGGTCCTCGGCGGCGCCGTCTGGCGCGCGCTCGAGGGGCTGCGCGCCAAGCGGGTCACGGGCCGGTCCGCCAAGCTGCTCATGCGCTTCATCGGCGACCTCTTTATCCTGCGCCGCAACCCCTACCTCTTCCAAGAAATGATGGACTCCGCCTCCCGCCGCCGGGATTTCCTCAAGGCCGCCCGGGCCGACCTGGCCGTGGTGGACGGCACCGCCGGAGGCAACAAGAAGCTCTTGGTCGTGCTCCGCCGCTGCCGGGAGAAACTGGACGCCCTGACCGAGCAGTTCACGAAGGAAGAGGCCCGCCGGGGCAGGATCCGCCACGCCCTCGGGGCGGTGGTGGGCGAGGCCAACGTCCTCTTCGACCCCTTCGCCCTCATCAGCCACGCGACCGACGCCACGGACTGGCGATTGTACCTTCCCCTGGCCGTGGCGCGCCCCTCGGAGGAATCCCAGGTGGCCCCCCTGCTCTCCGCCATCGGCCGCCTCGGCCTCAAGGCCATCCCGCGCGGCGCGGGCACGGGCTTGACCGGCGGGGCCGTGCCCCTGGCCCCCGACTGCGTGATGGTCAACACCGAGAAGCTCAACCGCATCCGCGGCATCCAACCGGTGGACCTGGACGACGGCGCGGGGCGCCCCAGGCCGGTGTCGGTGATGGAGGTCGAATCCGGCGTCATCACCGAGGACGCCATCCGGTTCGCGCGTAAGGAAAAGCTCGTCTTCGCCACGGACCCCACCAGCGCCTGGGCCTGCACCATCGGCGGCAACCTGGCCGAGAACGCCGGGGGCAAGACCGCCGTGCTCTGGGGCACCTGCATCGACAACGTACTCTCTTGGCGGCTCGCCACCCCCTTAGGCGGCGAGATCGAGGTGGCTCGCTTATCGCATCCCCTCCGCAAGATATTGCCCGAGGACAAGGTCACCTTCGTGGTGCGGGACGTCCGGACCGGCGAGGAACGGAACCGCGTCACCCTGGCCGGGTCCGAGATCCGCAAGAAGGGGTTGTGGAAGGACATCACCAACAAGGCCCTGGGCGGCGTGCCGGGCCTCCAGAAGGAAGGCACGGACGGCGTCGTGACCAGCGCCAAGTTCATCCTGCACCGGGCCTATCCCCTCCTGGCCACCGCCTGCCTGGAGTTCTACGGCGCCGACTTCGACGAGGCCAGCCGGGTCATCTGGGCCCTGAGCCAGGAGTTCGTGAACCGGGGCGAGGAAACCCTCATGGCCCTGGAGCACTTCGACGACCAGTACGTGCGGGCCATCGGGTACCGCAACAAGGCCGCCCGGACCGAAACCCCCAAGGCCGTCCTGCTGATCGACCTGGTGGCCTTCAACGACGCCCAGTTGGCCCGGGGCAAGGACCGGCTCGAAAAACTCCTGGAGCCCTACGCCAACACCGAGCTGTTCACCGCCAAGGACCCGGCGGAAGGCGAACTGTTCTGGAAGGACCGCAAGAAGTTCGGGGCCATCGCCAAGCGCACCAACGCCTTCAAGCTCAACGAGGACACGGTGTTGCCCCTCGACCGCCTAGCGGACTTCGCCCGGTACGTGGAGGGGGTGAACGTCGAGGAGGAGCGCCACAACCAGGCCCAGTTGGTCGAGGCCCTGGCCGCCCACCTGGCGGGTCTCGGCGGCGACGGCGATTCGTTCCTGGCCCCCAAGCTTCCCGCGGCCCGAGCCCTGGCCGAAAAGGCCCAGGCCGCGCTGAAGGCCGCCTCCCCCGCCGAGCTTCGGGGCCAAATCCCAGTCCTGAAACTGCGGGAGGGCCTGAGGCTGTTGTACGCCGGATACGGCGCCGTGGAGGAGGCCCTGGAGAAACGCCACCAGGAGGTCCGGTCCCGCCAGATCGTGATCGCCACCCATATGCACGCGGGCGACGGCAACGTCCACGTGAACATCCCCGTCTTCTCGAACGACCGCGACATGATGCGCCGCGCCGCGGGGACCGCGGACCGGGTCATGGAGGAAGTGAAGGGCCTGGGGGGCGTGGTGTCGGGCGAGCACGGCATCGGCATCACGAAGCTCAAGTACCTGGAGCCCGGGCAGGTGAGGGACCTGGAGGATTACCGCCGGTTCGCCGATCCCGGGGGGCTCATGAACCCCCTGAAGCTGAGCGATTTGGGGGTTCTGGACCTCGTCTACACCCCGTCCTTCAACCTGCTGGAACTGGAGGCCCGCATCCTCCGGCACGGCAGCCTTGAGAAGCTGGCGGATATGATCTCCAAGTGCGTGCGGTGCGGCAAGTGCAAGCCCAACTGCTGCGTCTTCCACCCGGGGAGCGGCCTGTTCTACCACCCCCGCAACAAGAACCTGGCCGTGGCCGCCATCATCGAGGCCCTGCTGTATGAGGCCCAACGCTTCCACACCACCGAGTTCAAGCTCCTAAGGCACCTGGGCGAGGTGTCGGACCATTGCACCATCTGCCACAAGTGCCTCAAGCCCTGCCCGGTGGACATCG
>CAYMOV010000111.1:3920-7792 GCA_964392085.1 uncultured bacterium | reverse complement strand
TGAACAGGTTCGCCGGGTTCGGGTCCATCGACATTCCGACCGTGTAGGCCACGGTGACCGCGCCGCAGACCCCGTAGGCCACCACCATGTGGGCGTCCGCCTGGGGGGAGGCCCCGATGATGCCGGCCGCGGTGACGGGCACCTGCAGGTCGCCCTGGATGACGACGGGGTTCGGCTGGCAAAGGGTGACCGGGGTATCCCGCAACAGCATGGGATAGGGCCCGCTCGAGTTTCCGCCGACAGTACTGCTCGTGAAGACATCCAGGTAATGGTCGCCCTGGGGCGAGTTGTCGACCGTCCAGGTCCCGTATCCGAACGCGGTGCCCCCCCCGACGAGGTGGTACCCCGTTCCATTGTAGCCCGTGAAAGGGGTGGCCCCGGCTGAGTTCGCGGTGGTCCCCACCGCGTCGTTGAGGTAGGAGTCGTAGTACTTCAGACTGGAGTTGCTGATGTGGTAGAAGAGCGAGTAGGTGATATTTTGCCCTGCCACCACCGATGACAAGTTTTCGCTTTTGAGGAGGGTGAACCCACCCGACGTGGTGTTGGCTGAGACCGTGTTGGTGCTGGTGCCCCCGTTGAACTTCGCGGTGTTGGTGATGGTCGTGTTGGTGTTCACCGTGACCAGCATCCAAACAGAACCCTTCGAGTCCTTCCCCGCGTCGGACGGCAAGGTCCAGGTCACGCCCGACCCGGCGGCAGTCCCGCCCGTCTGGTACCCCGGCACGGCCCCCGCGGATCCGGGGCCGATGGCCACCAGGGTGGTGTTGGCCGGCACCGTGTCGGTGATGACGAAGTTGGCCGGGTCGTTGACGTAATCGTAGTTCATCTCGAACAGGAGCAGGTCGCCCACGCCCGCCTGGGCTCCCCGAACGGATTTGGTGACCGTGGAAGTGAAGGCCGGGACCGGTACGGTCACCGTGGCGTACCCCGAGATTTGGGCGGCGGCTCCGCAAGTGAAATAACTGGTGGCCCCCTCCACGACGACGTTGTAGGTCCCGCCATAAGTCCCATTGGGGATGGTCTCCACGAAGGTCATGGGCCCGCAACCCCGGGCCGTGTCGTTCATGTTGTAGCCCGCCTCGGTCCCCCCGGTGAAGGATCCATAGGCTTGGTCATTCTGGTTGGTCCCATTCGCATCAATCCAAAGGTAACTGCCGAGGACCGGGACCGAGCATTGGGTGATGGTTGTGCTTCCGGAATTGTTGATCTGCATGACAAGGTGGGTGGCGTTGTAGGGGTCCGAGCAATAGTTGATGACCACCGTCACGGGTTGGGTCGGGGACGAAAGGACCGGATCCAAGATCGTGACCAGGGGGTTCACGCCGTTGAGGGTGGCATTGGCGAAAAGATTTTTGGGAGCGAGAATGGTCGACAAAGACAAAACGCAAAGGATCAACCCAATGACTTTGGGGGAAATGGTGGAAAGGAAAAGTTTGGAAGGGGTTTTAGAAACCATTTCCTATTCTCCCTTTCATGATCTCAAAACTACCTCGGGGTGCCCAACCTTCAACCAGATTCGATGAACCATAGTGTCGAGGAGTGGAGGGGCCATGGCTCCAACATTTAGACGGTTGAAATACTATTACTTTCATCGTGAAAACGGCCCTTTTTGGTGCATCCCTGTGCAAATAGATGACGTAATTTCATTGAAATTGGGGGGGCTACAAGCTTTTTTAAATAAAGATTTAGGCAATTTTAACCATTTGGACCTCACCCCATCGGAGAGTTCCAAATGAAATACATCACGGTTCGTTCTCGTCCCAGTTGGTTGAAGAATCCATCCCAGATTGACGTTCCGGGTGGTTCTCCTGGTCGATATCGACGCAAAGCTGGGCGACCAGGACATTCAAGAAAACATCCACCGTTGGCAAGTCATCCTTGGGGCTCCAAGTTTGGGAGAGGAACATGGCCGCACCCCTTTCTTGTGGTTTTTCCGGGTGCGGTGGTTCAGGGAACCACGGGGCCCGGCCACGATTCACTTACGCCCTTTAGAGGAACGAGCCGCGTTTTATTTCAACGTTAAAGTAAACGTGGAAACGCTTTTCTGAAATGCCACTTTCTATAGCTTTCGGAATTTAAAAAGAAGCCAGCCCTGGTAGATAAAGCTCAAACGACTCGAAGATTTTATTAACGCAGGACCAGGATTTTAACCCACTTGGGTCTTTGGCCCGGTTCACGGAACCATAAGTAATACAGTCCGCTCGAGACAAGACTTCCCTTCAAATCCCGCTGGTCCCAAACCACCGTCACCTTCCCCGCCACCTTGACCGTCCCCTGCGCCACCACCCGGTAGGCCACCGTGGTGATCTTCCAACTCACCCAAGTAGGGCAAGAGCCCGTCAAATCCACCCTGACATACCCATCGTCCGATCCATCGGCTGAGGGTAATTGCCCCGGCCCTGGGTACCGGATCGATGGGTTGGGGTAAGGGGCTGAAGCTTGGACTGGCGGGCATCCCGGAACCCCCATTGTCGGAGTGGCCGTGGCGGTCGTCGAATCCACCGGGGTCCATGTTTCGGTTAGTGAAGCGGTAGAGGAAGGGGTAGCGGTTGGGCTCCAAGTGGAGGTCCAGCTCAGGGTCGGACTCCAGGTGGAGGTTGAAGTCGCGGTCAGGGTCCGCGTAGCGCTCGGCGTCCCGGTTGGAGAGGGTGTTGAAGTATTGGCCGGGGGCGCTGTCGCGCTAGCCGAAGGTGTAGACGAGGCGGTCGGAGTGGGCGTCCTCGTCGGGGTAAAGGCGGGAGTGGGAGTTAGGGTAAAGGTATCCGTTGGGGTCCGCGACGGAGTCCATGACTGCGTGGCCGACAAAGTCGGGCTCTGCGTCATGGTAGCGCTCGACGTAGCCGTTGGCGTTGACGAGGGCGTGAAAGTTTGGGTGGTCGTGGAAGTCGAGGTGAAAGTCCAGCTGGGAGTGCGGGAGAGGGAAACCGTCCAGGACGGGGTGGAGGATGGGGTGAAGGACCAGGTGTAGGACGGAGTCGGAGTATAGGTCTGGGTGTCAGTGGAAGTCGGAGCGGGCGTATAGGTGTTTGTCCCTGGCGGCAAGGTCGGTGTGAAACTGGAAGTGGGCGTCGGACTGGGGGTGGAAGTGGGGGTGAAGGTGCGGGTCGAGGTTGAAGTCGCGGTCAATGTCGGGGTGAAGGTGGCGCTGGAGGTCGAGGTCGAAGTGAATGACGGGGTCGCGGTCAGGGTCCGCGTCGGGGTCGGCGAGGGGCTGAAGGTCGAAGTGGCGGTCGCCGAGGGCGTCCCGGTTGGTGAAAGTGTTGAGGTATTGGCCGGGGGCGCTGTCGCGCTAGCCGAAGGCGTAGGCAAGGCGGTCACCGTCCGAGTCAAGGTGATCGTGAAGGTCTGGGTGGGGGTCGAGGTCGGGGTCGCCGTCTGGGTCCGGGTCGATGTGGCGCTTGGGGTGGGGGTGGAGGTGTAACTATGAGTCGGGGTAAAGGTGGCCGTCCCGGACGCCGTCGGCGTACCCGTTGGGCTCGGGGACGGTGACGGAGTCACGGTCGCGCTTGAGGTCGGGGTCGCGGTGCGGGTCAAGGTGGATGTCGGGGTAGGGGTGGCCGTGGCGGTCGAGGTCGAAGTGAATGACGGGGTCGCGGTCAGGGTCCGCGTCCAGGTCGCCGAAGCCGTAGGCGAAACCGTCGGCGTCGCCGAAGGCGTGGAAGAGGGGGTGGGTGTCGCCGTGGGGGTAAAGGTTCGACTGGATGTCGACGAGGCGGTGAAGCTCGCGGATGAAGTCGGCGTCGACGTGGCGGTCGCGCTTGGGGTTGCCGTCAGGGTCCGCGTAGCGCTCGGTGTAGCCGAGGCGGTGGGACTGGCGGTGGCCGTGAAGGTGTAGGTCCGACTGGGCGTCGACGTGGCCGTGAAGCTCGCGG
>CAYMOV010000111.1:0-3820 GCA_964392085.1 uncultured bacterium | reverse complement strand
GTGGCCGTGAAGGTGTAGGTCCGACTGGGCGTCGACGTGGCCGTGAAGCTCGCGGATGAAGTCGGCGTCGACGTGGCGGTCGCGCTTGGGGTTGCCGTCAGGGTCCGCGTAGCGCTCGGTGTAGCCGAGGCGGTGGGACTGGCGGTGGCCGTGAAGGTGTAGGTCCGACTGGGCGTCGACGTGGCCGTGAAGCTCGCGGTGGAGGTGCGGGTCGCCGTGGCCGTCATCGTGGGGGTGGGGGTCGAAGTGTTGGAGGGGACCCCGCCGGACAGGCAGATATTGTCCACGTTCACCGAGTAGTCCGCGCTCCAGTTGTTGACGAAACCAATGAAGGTGATGGCCGCCTGGCCGGAGTCCAGCAGGGCCGACAGGGGGATCTGCGCTAAGCGCCAGGTGCCGTCGATCACGCCCCCGGCCACGTAGTTGGCCACGTTGGGGTTGTTGGCCCCCCAGTTGATCCTCGCCAAGAATTGGTTCACGGCCCCCGGGCTCGCCGGGTCCTGCCGGACGTTGAAGCTCAGGGTCGTGGCGGATCCCACGTTGAGGACGGTGTTCATCGTCCAATCATTCTCCTGCCACCAACCCGTGACCGTGGTGTAGACCAGTCGCATCCCGTTTCCCGTCATGCCCGCGCCGGCGGTCTCGGTCAGGGTCCCCGCCCCCCCGTTGGTGACCGTACCGTTCACCAGTTTGTATCCGGTGGTGTCGCCGTCGTAGACCAGGGTACAGGCGGGGGGCGTGGGGGTCCGGGTGGGCGTCCCCGTCACGGTGGGCGTCCGGGTCCAGGTGGGGGTGGCGGTTGGGGATCCGGGCGTGGGGGATAGGGTGTTGGTTTTCGTGGGGCTCGGCGTGGGGGTGGGGCCCGTACAGGTGGCGAAGGACGAGCAGAGGAAAACATAGGCGGCCTGGTAATAGATGCCCGGCTCGGTGACCTCCCAGGAGTTCTCGGGCCAGCTGGCCCCCCAATCCTTGTAGCACTTCTGGGCCGGCTGGTTCTGGGGCGGGGAGATCGTCCCGACGTAGGACGCGTCCGGGGCGAAATAGTGGTTCGCCCCACCGGACAGGAACCCCGGCGCGGGGCCCAGGGCGCCGGTTCCCGTGTTGCCGTCGTAGGTCGTGCCGGCGAAGAACCAGCTGTGGAAGATGGACATAATGGGTTGGGATGCCCCGGCGTTGGCGCCCTTCGACCCCATGTTGGTGAGGTACAAGTAGTCCGTCGGGTTGAGGCCGTGGAAGTAATGGAGGTAGTCCTCGGCCTTGGCCTGGTAGTTCGCGGTGTTCGTGGGGTCCACGTTGAGCTTCAGGGCCCAGAGGAGCAGGTCGCCCCACATGGCCTTGTTCATGTTGGAACCCCAGAAGTAATCCCAGATGTAGGACCGGTATAGGTCGCCGTTGGCGCTCCCGAGCTGGTTTCCGTTCACGCCGGTCTTGAGGGCGTTCTTGATGGCCGTCACCACCGCCGTCGTGGCGCCCGGGGCCAGGCAATAGTCCACCATGCCGCGCTGGAGTTCCCCGCTGTTGCCCGACCAGAACCCCGTCGCAATGACGTTGTAGGACCCGTTGTTGTCGTTCCCCGCCGGGTCGTTGTAATGGGCGTCGAAGTAGGTTTGGTAGGCCGAACCGCCCGTCAGGTAAAAAAGCTCGGCGGCCGCGCCGACGCGCATCCGCAGGTCCGTGGCCGCGTCATAGTTGGCGTTGGCCTGGGCGAAGTTAATATTGTTGTACGAAACCGGGGCGCTGTGGGCCTGGAGCCAGTTCCAGGCCGCCACGGCGTTGGCCTGGAGCTGGGCGGAGTACCCGGGGTACCGGGAGTTGTAGGCCCCGAAGAGCCTGGCGGCGTTGGCGAAGCTCATGGCCAGGGACGACGTCGCGAAGGAGTTCAGGTTGGTGTAATACCTCGGCGCGGCCGACAAGTCCGGCGGGGACCCTGCGTCGTTGGCCCCGTTGAGCACCCCCACAACCCCGTACACCGCCCCGTAGTTCGGGTCCGAAACGTTGGTGATCTGCATCCGCTGGATCCAGTCCAGTTCCCACTTCACCTCGTCCAGCACATCGGGCACGCCATTGCCCGACTCCGGGATGTTCGAGGCGTCCCCGAACCCACAGGGATACCATTCGTACGCGTGCATCAGGTCCCAGAGGGGAGTCAGGGTGAAGGGCACGTACTTGCGGTAGTCCCCGGCGTCGTGCCAGCCGCCGTGAACGTCCCGGGGGAGCCCCAAATCGCTTCCATCATAGAGGTGGGCCGCCAGGTCCTGGTTCGCCCCCACATGGCAGGCGTTCGGGTGGTTCCAGGCACCGCCGTGGACCGCGTCAATGGCGGTGCCGCAACGCTGGTAATAGAACATTCGGGTGGAGGCCAATAGCGCCGGGTTGTAGATGGTGTCCGCGATCGTGAAGGGGTAGGAGGCCGCCCCGGGGTTGGAACCGCCCGGGACGCTGACATAGTAGGACCCGGCCGTGACGAGGGTGGAGAAGTCCCCCCACCAACCCTTGTCCCCCGAGCTGTTGTTGTTTCCGGTATCGGCGGCGCCGCCGTTCCAGACCATCGTACTTCCCGTAAACACGAGTACGTTGTCCGAGACTCGGTGGACCTCAAAGGTGGCGCCCGGCGTGAAGGAAGAGGGCGAGTTGTAACCCTGGACCGGCTGGGCGAAAACCACCCATTTGGGGTCGCCGGTCCGGTAACCAAACTGGTCCACCAGGATGTTCGGGCTGGCGGCGGCGAGGGCCTGGGCGGCCAAAGCGCCAATCAGGAAGGGAAGGACAATCCAAGCGGCCATTCCGGAAAACCGGACGGCTCGAGGCGGACGGGACCCCAGCGGATCGGCATGACTCATATGGACATTATCGCCGGGATACCAGCCTCCGAGAAGGGCCCGCGTCAGATAGTCAAAGGACCCTCAAAATAGCCCCGGAGAAGGGCTTTTCGCGAGGCGGTTCATGACCAAGGCGCGGGCCGAGAGGTTCGGGCGGTAGTCCAACCGGGTCGCCGCCACGCGGATTTTCTCGATGGTTTCCTTCTTGATCTGGGGATGTCCCCGGAGGGCCCGGGAAGCCGTGGAAGTCGAGACCCCGGCCATTTGGGCGACGTCCCTTAAGGTGGCTTTTTCCGACGGTGGATTCATCAAGACTTCCCTCCCGTCAAATCGACTACCACCGGCTCAGCCTTATTTTTGGATAACCAGTTTCAGGACCGTCCGGTCCCAAACTCCTTGGGCGTCGCCCGTCTCCACCAACGCGAGGTACAACCCTGAGGAGAGGCCTCTGGAATCCCAATCCACCCGTCCGGACCCCGGAACGCCTTGTGTGGATGACACCTTCTCCCCGGCCATGTCATAGATGGTCACCCGGATCGTGGTGCCCGTCGGGCCTTCCACCGCGGCGATGGGATCTCCGGGCGTCAGGACGTTCGGGCGGATCCTCGCTTGGGTGGGGGCGGAGCCGTCCGTGAGGATCGATACCGACAGGTGGAGGTGCGTTTGGATGCCCTGGACGTCCGTGGAGTTGATCTCCAGGGTATAGGGCCCATCCGTCACATAAGACCCCGATTCCGAACGACCATCCCATACCGCCGAGGAGCCGTCGGACAAGACCACGGAAACCACTTGGGGAGCCCCCGTCGTCGGGTCGGTCCCCGGGCTTAAGACCGACTGGCTCAACTGGGCCCCCGTGACGAAACCGCCTTGGCTTCCGGTCACCGTCAGGCGCCTCACGGCCTCCCCGGAAGAGTTGTAGACCACCAGGGTCACCGTCGGCTCGGACCGGATCACGGTGACCACTTGGTTCACGCTGGTCTCGGCCCCGAAGGAATCCACGT
>CAYMOV010000110.1:0-7804 GCA_964392085.1 uncultured bacterium | reverse complement strand
TGTCCCGGAAGTACTTGAGGGATTTCTCCTCGTCATCCACGTAAAGGATGGCGTACTTGGTGTAATCGTAGAACGGACTCATGAATTCGCTCCCTCCGCCGACCTCGGGTCGGACCTGTTCATCTGTTGGACCCAACCGTCCAGGCGAAATCCATTACTTATCCCGGTTACCGGTGTTCCGACGGGACCCCCATCGGCCCGACCGGAACCCCAACGGCGACCGCCGTAACGGCCGGATTCGCCGGCAACTCCACCTTGAAACGGGTGGAAACGCCCTCTTCACTCTCAAACGAAAGCTTGCCGCCCATTTCCTCGACCAACCGGTAGCAGATCGACAATCCCAAGCCCATCCCCTCCCCAACGTCCTTGGTGGTGAAGAAGGGGTCGAAGACCCTCGCCCGGATTTCCTCGGGGATGCCGACCCCATTGTCGGCTACGGACAACCAAACCCGGTCCCCCTGTGCCCCGCCCCGGATTTCGAGCCTTGGTTGGACGCCGGGATCAAAGGCCTTGGACCGCATGGCCTCCAGGGCGTTGGAGATCAGGTTCACCAAGACCTGGACCAGCTGGTTATGGTTGGCCTGGGCCTCGAAGTCCGGGGGCAGTTCCACCGACAGGTCGCAGTTCAACTTGGAGACCTGGTGGGACTGGAACCGGACGGCCATCTGGACGGAGGCGGCGAGGTCCACCCGGCTCAGGGATTGGGAGTTGCGGTGGGAAAAGGACTTCAAATCGGTGATGAGCTGGAGCACACGGCGGACCCCGTCCTCGACGTCCCCCAGCCTCTCCTGGTAGGAGTCCTTCTCGCCCTCGGGAAGTCGGTCCTTGAGGGTCTTCAACATGTGGATGGCGGAGAGGGTGTAGTTGAGGGGGTTGTTGATCTCATGGATGAGGCCCGCGCTCATTTGGCCCAGGGCGTTCAGTTTCTCGCTCTGGACCAGCTCGGCCTCGGTGGCCTTGATCTTCACCAGGGCCTCCTGGAGCGCCCGGTTCTGCTGGGCCAGGGACCTGGACATCTCGCGGTTCTTGAGCAGGTTCTGGATCCGGGTGCGGATCTCGGTCATCGAGAAGGGCTTGGTGAGGAAGTCGTCGGCCCCGGCCGCCAGGGACCGGAGTTTGGTGGCCTCGTCGGCCCAGGCGGTCAACAGGACGATGGGAATGCCCTGGAGCCGCTGGTCCCCGCGGACCTCCCGGCAAACCTCCAACCCGTCCTTCTCGGGCATCATCATGTCCAGCAGGATCATCTCGGGCTCGTATTGGCGGGCCTTCGCCAGGGCCTGGTTCCCGTCGACCGCCTCGAGCACCTCGTAATGGCGGGAAAGTTGCGCCTTGAGGAACCGGCGCATCTCCGGCTCGTCGTCCGCGATGAGGATGAGGGGCTTGTGTTGGGTCCCAGGGACCTCCGACGCCACCAGTTGGTCCTTCGGGGGGGTGATCGCCGGGAAAAGCTCCGCGCGGTGGTGGAGGTCCGTGAGCCATTGGACATTGGAGGTCATGGAGGGGGATTCGGGCGCAGGGGGTTCCCCGGTCCCGATCTCCGCCTCGACGGATTCCCCGACGGGGAGGATGACGGTGATGACGGTCCCGGTGGAGGGGTGGCTGACGGCCTCCACGGCGCCGCCCAACACCTCGGCCAATTCCTTGACGAGGGCCAGGCCGATCCCCGTTCCCCCGGTCTTGCGCCGGGAGGAGTCGTCCACCTGGTAGAAACGGTCGAAGATGTGGGGAAGGTCCTTTTCCGCGATCCCGATGCCCGTGTCCTTGACGGCCAGGCGAAGGTGGTCGTCTCGGCGGACCGCGGATACCTCCACGGTCCCGCCGAGGGGCGTGAACTTGATCGAGTTGAAGATCAGGTTGAGGAGGATTTTCTCGAGCTTGTCCCGGTCGAGGGGCAGGTGCCCCAAGCCGGGCTCCACCTTGGCCGCCAACCGGATTTTCTTGTCTAAGGCCATGCGCTCGACGCTTTGCAGGAGGCCCGCGACGAAGGGCTCCACGTCGAGCGGTTCCCGGTGGACCGGCAGGCGGCCCGACTCGAGCTTCACCAGGTCCAGGAGGTCGTTGATCAGCTTCAACAAACGCATGGCGTTGACGTACATGGTGTCGACCGAGGTCCTCGCGTCGTCGTCGGAGGCGAAGAGCGGAAGGATACGGAGGTTCTCAAGGGGCGCCAACAGGAGCGTGAGGGGGGTCCGGATCTCATGGCTGATGTTGGCGAAGAACCGGGTCTTCACCTGGTCCAGGTTGATGAGCTTTTGGTTGCTCTCCTCCAGGCGCTTCCGGTTCTCGTCCAGCTCCAGCCGGGCCACGAACTCGTTGAAGCGGGTTTGGCTGGTGTAATAAGTGCCCACCACGCAGATCGCGGCGATCGTGGCCAAGAAGAACAGGTGCATCCAAAAATCACCCGACCAGCCCGCCATCCCGTGGGCCGAGCAGGACCAGACGTAAAACGCGATGGTCACGAGGGATACCAGGAGGTTTTCCTGGAAAGTCCAGGGCAGCAAAAGGGCCGTGGGGACGATGACCAGGATAAAGGCCGCCCAATAGGGCGACGCCGCCCCATCGGTCAGGTACAGGTTCCAAGCGTTTCCGAAGGCGGGAAGAAGCGGAAGGACGATGCCCCAGACGTGGTAATGCGCCCGGGTGACCCGAAGCGACAGGAGGGTCCAAACGACGGCCGCCAGGAGGGCGACCAGGAGGCGTTCCTCCAGGAAGGACACCGCCTGTGCGGAATACCTCATGCTGTCGAGCGGGGCGCCGGCCAACGTCAGGACGATGACGATCAGGCACCCGATTTTCGTCAGCCGGATCCGGCGGGCCTTGTCGTACTCCTTGAAGGCCAGGAGGACCGCCGGATCGTGGGTACCGGGGTTAGGCATTGTGCGGTTTCCGGATTTCCAGGAAGACGTTGACTCCGGTGGCGTCCGTGAGGACCCGACATTCCCCGTCGGGAGCGGCCGTGGGCTTGAGGCGGAGGATGTCCGTGGAATTCCGGTAGACTAGGTGCCATTCGAGGAAGCATTCCATGCCGAACCGGATGGGATTGGAGGGGTCGACGTTGGTGGCGGTCAACAAGCCGCCCGGCGCAAGGTGGTCGTAGAAATAGTCCATGAGCCGCAGGCAGATCCGGTCCGATAGGTAATCGAAGAGCCCGGCGCAATAGATGAAGTCGTATTTCTCCTCGGAGGGCTCGGTGCGTTCCTTCGTGGCTTCCTTGAGGATCTGGTTGACCGATTTCTGGATGAACTTGATGTCCGTGGCCCGGCGGTTCTTGGCCTTGATGTTCTCCAGGACCTGGGTGGTGTGGTTGAGGGTCTCCGGGTTGAAGTCCAGGAGGGTCAGCCGGGCCCGGTCGCAGAGGTCGTCCTGGGCCAGGAAGTTCTGGACCTCGCCGGCGGGGCCGCACCCGAGGTTGAAGGCCTCCAGGGGACGGCCCAGGCGGGTGACGCGCAGGGTCTCCTCCCGCAGTTTCTCGCCCAGGTACTTCACCCGGTTGCGGTGGGCCTCGCAGGGGGCTTGGCTGAGGAAGTGGCAGTTGAGGATCTTGGCGAAGAGGGAGCTCCCTTCCATGGGGTCCCGCAGGATCATGTTGACCATCTCGTAGTCCCCGGCGTAACCGAGGGGCTTTTGGTAGACGCGGTAGACGAAGGGGGAGCAGAGGATGATGGGGTGGATTTGGCGGCGGCCGTAGGCCCTGTGGATGTTCTGCTGGTCCTCGGGAAGCTTCGCGGAGATCTCCTCGAACCGGTTGAAGAGGGAGGAGACCGCCGGGAACAAGGGATCCCGGAGTTCCTGGATGACCTCCTGCTCCGACTGGACGCGGTCGCGGCCCGTCTCGGACCGGATGCCGAGCTCCACCTGCTCCAACCAACGCCTCAGGTCCATGAGCGACGTCAGGAGGTCGGCCACCACGACCTTGAACTCCGGGAGGAGTTTCTGGGCCTTCTCCCACTCCTTGACGAACTCAAAGAACTCGTTGCGGATCTTGTCCTTGACGAACAGCGAGGAGAACAGGTCGACGTCGAGCCAGCCGTCCTCCAGGGTGGCCTCGCAGACCAGGAGGATGCCGGTGTTCACGAGGTTGCTGACGACCGCCCGGCCCGAATAGACGAGGCGGTCCCCGATCAGGATCTTGAAGTCGTTCAGGACCTCGGACAACTGGAGGATGCTGTAGGGGTTGTAGACCTCGAACACCACGAGGTAACGGGAAATGCGGAGGGTGTTGGCCCGGACGTCGCTGCCTTGGCTGTTTCGGCAGACGATGAAGGTTTCTTTGCCGAAGGTAATTGCCACGAGGGTCTCTCTCCAAAGGGCCGCTGAAGGCCGACGATCAGTGGTTGATCTTAACAGAAGGCTCCGCGGCCAACGGCCCAGGGTATGGTCCAACGTTATAGCCTAAAAATTGCTTTTGCCAAGATGATGACAGTCGTTATCGCGGCGATGGCGGGCCCCGCTTTTAACCCGGTTCAGGCCATGTAAGCGCTTTTTGCCTGCAGGTCCTTCTGGACCATTAAACGTCCCTTCCAATGCCCATGCCCATGGACGACGTACCACCGCATGGAGTTGAAGCCGATGGCCAGGAAAATGAAGCTCCCGAGGCCGTGCAGGAAGCAAGAAGTGAGATGGAACCTGAACTGGACGGCTTGGTTCAACCGGAGAAGGACAAGCGCGATTGCGAGGGCGAGGGAGGAGCCGAAGAGGAGCGACCCGGGGTGGGTGAGGAACGGGAGGACAAAGGGAAGGACCGTGATCGCCATGGTCGCGAGGTACCCCGCCAGGGCCTTCGGGACGGAGAAATCGAAGGAAGGGAAGATGTTGCGGGACAACCCGAACCAAACGTCATACGCCGAACTGTACATCCGGCAGGTGACCAAGTCGGTGCCGTTGAACAAATCCACCTTGTAGCCTTGGGCGATCATCCGCCGCGCCAGGGAGAAATCCTCGTCGATCCTTCCCTTGATGGTGGGATGGCCGCCGATCGCCTGGAGGGCCTTTCGCTTGAAAAACAGGAACTGGCCGTTGACCCAAACGACCTTCGCGAACGGGCTGCCTTTCCGGAGGATCCACTGGATGGGAAATAGGGAAATCAGGTTGAAGCAAAGGACTGGGATGACAAGTTTCTCCATCCAGGTCTCTGTGGCCTGGCCCGTCATGCAGGACAACAGGTCGGCCGACCGGGCCTCGGCGGTCTGGACGGTCCGCTTGAGGGAATCGACCTCGTGCCAGGTATCCGCGTCGGTGAAAAGGACCCACTCGCCCCGGGCCTTCAGGACCGCCTGGTGGCAGGCCCAGGACTTGCCGACCCAACCCTTGGGCATGGGTTTACCCTTCACGGGTTTGATCCGCCGGTCCTTCGCGGCGTAACGCTTCAAGACCTTCCAGGTGTCGTCGGTGGATTGGTCGTCGGTGACCAGGACCTCATAGTTGGGGTAGCTCTGCCTCAGGAACCCCTCCAGGCAGGGGACGATCCGGTGCGCCTCGTCCCGGGCGGGGACGCAGACGGAGACCAAGGGCCATTTTTTCCGCGAGGTGTCCGGCGGGGGGGCGATCCGGAAATAGACCCGCATGTTGTCCCATCCCACGAGGGCCAGGTAGAGGGCGGTCACGATGAAGAGCCAGGAGAGGAGGGCCAAGGAAACCTCGTTGGAGCGGAATGTTGGATCGGGCGAACGCACCGAAAAGACGACTTAAAATGTTCTCATATTTCGCCCGGCAGTTCCAGCCTGGGCGGCCGTTTATCGGGGAGACGTTTGCGGAATGTAAACGCGGGGTTGCAAAATAAACCGGCGGGTCAGAGCAGGGAAAGCTGTGACGTGTCCGGATCCTTCGGCTTGCTTTTTTTACGCCTCGAAGAAATAACCGTCTCCGGTTTCGGAAGGGCGGCCGGCGGGGGTGAATCAGGTTCGGCGGGGGCGACCCCGGTCATCGGGGAAGCTTCCTTTTTGGAAACAACCTTTTCTTCGGCGGTTGGAGTTTTCGCCTGGGTCCCTTCGGCCTTCGCTTTCCGCTCGGCCCGCTGGGCCACGGCCTTCTGGCCGTCGGGGCAGAGCTTCAGGAAGTCGCACCAGCCGCAGAGGGCCGAGGTCAGGGGCGCGAAGTCCTTGGCCTTCTCGATGGCCTGGATCTTGTTCACGTACTTCTTCTTGAGGAAGTCCAGTTCCTTCTCGCCGCGCTCGCTCTGGACGGTGTCGTCCTCGAAGGCCACGAAGTGCCAGGCCAGCTTCACGGGGTCCTTCCTGAAGGCCGGGTCCTGGGCGAGCCCCAACTGATACAGGGCCAATTGGTCCTCGTTGCGGGCGTCCTCCTTGGACAGCTTGCGGCTGCCGGTCTTGTAGTCGTGCACCCAGAGGGTGCCGTCGGGGGTGCGGGACAAGCGGTCGATGTAGCCCTGCATCTTGTACTGCCCGGCGGGGTCGAGGCTGAACAGCACCCGCTTCTCCACGGCCAGGGTCTCGTCCTGGTCGAAGGGCGCGTACTTGCCGTAATAGCTCTCGACGTAGCTTTTGGCGCGCTCGTAGTAATCTTGGACGGTCTCGCCCTCGCGGTTGATCCGCAGCGGCGTCTCGTAACCCTGTTGCTTCTGCCTGGATTGGACTTCCTTGAAGCTGTCGGACCAAGCCTGGTCGAATTTGGACAGGACCTCCGGGAGGTCGGGGAGCCTCTTCGGCAGTTCGCCGTATAGGAACTCCATGGCGTCGTGGAAGCGGGAGCCCATAAACAGCTCGATCCCCTGGGGGGACGGCGAGGGCGTCTTGTGGATGTAGCGGTGGGCGTATTGGGTCGGACAGGTGAAGAAGGACCCGACACGGGAATAGGAGTAAAGGGTGGCCATGGGGCGGATTATAGCCCAAGGGCCTTTCCAAAACCCAGCGGGCTTTACGGTGGGGCTATAATGCGTCGCCTGATCAAAGACCGACAAAACCGCATTAGCCGGGAGACGGCGGGTAAAATGGGATTCGACTAAACGAAGCCGCTTTCATTCTTGATCCCTTCTCCCTTGAGGGGAGAATGTTAGGATGAGGGTAGCAATTCACGGCCTATTCATCCCTCGCCCCGTTTCACACGGTTTAATTTCTTGGGTCGTTGCCGTTCCATCCTTTACGTGAAGGTGTTTCTCATGCCCTCATCCTCCGGCTTGTCGGTCAAGGGCCTGGCCAAGTCCTACTCGGGCGGCCGCAAGAGCGTCCTGGTCGACGTGCACCTCGAGGTCCCCTCGGGCGGTGCGTTCGGACTCATCGGCCCCAACGGGTCCGGCAAGACCACCCTCATGGGCTGTCTCCTCGGGTTGCTGAAGCCGGACGCCGGGGTGATCCACATCGACGGGATGTCACCCGAGGACATGAGGGCCAAGGCGAAGATCGGTTACGTGCCCGAACGCATCCGTTTTGAGCCCTGGATGACGGGACTGCAGGTGATGGAACTGCACCAGGGCCTGGCGGGCGTCCCCAATTCCCCCCAGGAACTCCGGGACCTGTTGGTCAAGGTGGGGCTTGCGGAACAGGCCTGGGATCGGCAGGTGAGGACCTATTCGCGCGGCATGCTCCAGCGGTTAGCGCTGGCCCAGGCCCTCGTGGGCAAACCCAGCTTCCTCTTCCTGGATGAGCCGACGAGCGGCATGGACCCCACCGGGGTGCTGGATGTGCGCCACATCCTCGAGGAGGCCCAAGCGGGAGGCATGACGATCCTCCTGAATTCCCACCAGTTGGACCAGGTGGGGAAGAGCTGCCAAGGCGTGGCGTTCCTGAAGGACGGGCGGCTCGAGGCCATGAGCATGGCCGAGGCGGGGGCCGGGTTGAGGCATGTGGTG
>CAYMOV010000109.1:0-7808 GCA_964392085.1 uncultured bacterium | reverse complement strand
TCCTCTTCAGCCAGATCCGGGAGATGTTCGGCTACCTGGATTTCGACGGCGTGGCCGTGAGTTGCGGCACCTGCCGGGAGGCCCTCAAGAGCATGGGGGCGGAGGGCATCTTCCAGGCGCCCTTGGTGGACGTCTCGAAGTTCGCGCTGGAGTCCGGGCTCCCCAAGCCCCCGGCGGGAAACTACCTTTACCACCAACCGTGCCACGACTCGCTGGACGAGAAGGCCCTGCCGGTGATGAGGGCCCAGGCGGGCTGGGCCCTCAGGGCCGTGCCCCATTGCTGTTCCGAGGCCGGCACCTTGGCCCTCAGCCGCCCCGACCTGTCGGGCAAGATGCTGGACCGAAAGGCCGAGGCCCTGGGGGAAGCCCTGGGCGCGGTCTTGCCCGCCGCCGGGAAGGACCCCGTGATGCTCACCAACTGCCCTTCCTGCGTGCAGGGGTTGGGACGCCAGGAACGGTTGGGCGTGAGGGCGAAACATATGGCGGTGGAGTTGGCGGAAAAGACCGGGGGCCGGGATTGGATGAAGAACCTGGCGGGGGCCCTGGCGGCCGCCGAGGTCGTGAACTTCTAAAACGAAGGACTGATTGGGCCACGAAGTCCACGGGGTCCACGGAGACGGCTTTGATCGAATCCGGCCTGAGGGCGTCAGGACCCAGCTTCACGCCGTTTCGCCAAGGCCTAAGGCGTCACTCGAACGGCCCCCTTCCTGAGACCCACGTTCACCACCAGCGTTCCACCCCGAAGTGAAGCGCCCGGACCACCGTGTTGGTCGGGGCGGAGAACCCGGTCGATATCTCGAATTCCAACGGAACCTTAAAGCCGTAGGGGATCTGGATCGGAAGTCCCAGGGTGGCGGACGCCACCCCCATGGTCTTCGAGGTCGGGGGCAGGTCCACCTGCTCCACCTGGATCCCGGTCAAGGAGTTCGTGGCGCTGAAATGGATCCCCTCGAAGGAACGGTTCAACACCCCGAACCCCCCGATGAAGTAAGGCTGGACGGGTGATTCGGGTTTCGGGTTGAAATTGAAACGCAGGCTCGGCACGAACCTCGCGAGGGTCAGGGCCCCCGTGGCCTCGCCGAATTGGTAATAATCCCCCAGATGGTTCGAGTAGGCCAACGTGATCTCCTGGGGATCCGAGTTGAAGACGTCATAGTCCATCCGGAATCCCAGGGTCAGCCGGGGGTCGACCTGAACCCCGGCCCAAACCCCGATTCCGGCCCCCGTGGGCCAGATCTTCCTGTCCGTGTCGTTGTCCAGGTAGGGCAGGCTCGCGTACAGCCTGATCTCGAACCGGTTCGGGCGGATCGTAACCGGGGGGGTTCCGACGGGGACCGGCGTTGGATCTGGCGCGGATTGGAGATCCGCCACGAACTTGACCAGGGCCGGGTTGTTCGGATGGATCCGGAGGCTTCTCGCGTAGGCGGCGAAGGATTCCTCCCTCCGGCCCAGATGGTTCAGGGCGTCCCCCAGGTACATGGACGCCTTCCAATCCTGGGGGTTCATCTCGGCGGCTTTTTGGAGGAAATCGGCCGCCGGCCCATACCGTTCCTGGTTCAGGTCGGTGAACCCCAGGTCAAAATACTCCTTCTGGGAGATCGCCCGGGCGGCGGGACAAGCCGCGAGCCAAAGCGCCGCCGCCAACGCCGAAATCCAGGAGAGTCGTCGTTTTTTCACGCGTCACTCCTTTCCCTGCTTATGGGGCTAAAACCGTGATTCGGTATTGGCCCGAGCCCGAGTAATAATTCCGGTAGATGTTGAAGGCGTAGGTCACGCCCGCCGACAGGGTCCTGGAGAGGGTGAAGGTGGGGCCGGTCCAGGCCTGGCCGGCGCCGACACAACCGTATGGCGTGGCGTCCGGGGCGTTCGTCAGGGTGAATGTATAGTACTGCCCGTCCCTTCGGGTGCAATCCACCACGAAAGTCCAGGTCCCGGTGCTTCCCGCGGTGAAATAAAACCCGTCGGTGTCTGTCGCGGTCGTCGGATTGGAATTCCCCTCGATGACGGCGTCCCCGCTGGTGAGTGTCCCGAGGTTGTAGTAGGACGCGTAACTGCAGGTGCCCCCGAAATCGGCCGTCTCGATGACGGGCGTAGAGGTGGGTTGCATCGTGCAGACCGGGGTGGGGATCGGGCTCAGGGTAGGGGTCGGACTCGGGGTCCGGGTCCGGGTCGGGGATAAGGTCGCGGTCCCGGTCCAGGTGGGCGTTGGGCTCAAGGACGGCGTGGGCGTGCAGGTGATGGTATTCGAGGGAATGGGAGTTGGGAAGGGCCGTTCTATGGGCGGCAACCCGATGGGTTGGAGCGGCCCTTGGCGGCAGGCCCAAACCGTCAGGACGAGCAGGGCGATCACGCTATAGGACTTCAGCATAGCCTTAACTTTCATGTCTTGAGGATACTCCAGGAGGCCGGATCGCTTTATGGGGTGGGACAGCATCCAGGCGACTTACCCTGACCGAAAACAAGGGCATTCCAAATCCCCCGGAATCGGCGGCAAGACCTGGCGGCCGCCGAGGTCGTGAACTTCCAACGGGTTTTGGGCGGGTCAGCGCCCCATCCGCCCCGGAACATGAGGCCCCCATTTTCAGGTTCAGGGGCGACTAGCCTCTTCAGCCTTTCAATACCCTCTGGTGCATCTCGGCGGTCATATCGGCGATCTGCTGGCTCAATTCCCGCACCATCTCGGTCAGTTTCGTGTTCTGGTCCATCAACACCAACAATTTCTCCGTCTCCTGCACCGCCAAGGTCTGCCGCTGGGCGCTGGCCTGGTCCAGGGCCTCCCGATGCCTCGCGTCGGCCTCCAAATGGGCCTTGTCCCGGTCCGCCTGGCGGGTCTGGGCCAGCAGGATCAGCGGCGCCGCGTAAGCCGCCTGGAGGCTGAAGGCCAGGTTGAGGAGGATGAAGGGGTACAGGTCGAATTGGAAGACCCCGGCCACGTTGAGGCCGATCCACAACGCCACGATAAGGGTCTGGGTGATCAGGAAGAATGGGGTGCCGAAGAACCGGGCGAAGGCCTCGGCCTTCAGGGCGAACCAATCGTCCCCGAACACCGAGTTCATGTGGAAATGCGGCAGGTGGAACCTCAAGTGGTGGTTCTTCGGGTCGATGGAGATGAAATTCTCGGCGCGGCGGTCGACTTTCTCCATGGGAGTCTCCAATCCAGGGGAGGTTTATTTTGATTCGGTTGAGGGGGCTATTATCCCAAAGTTCCCTACAACGCGTCGATCCGGCGCCCCCCAACCCCGGGTCCAATCCCGCGGATCCCCCTTAAATACCGGCCACTCCGTCCATTGAAACCGTAACAAGGAAGTTACGGGGCTTACAGGCCTTTTCGCCGCGGAACCGGATGTCCTTGTTGATGCCGGGGGACCCGGGAAAAAACCCTCCCGCGGTATCCCGGGCCATCCCCTTAACGGCCCTGGACCTTCATCAACTCCAACTTCGGCAATTTCGTTTGGCGTTCCAAATCGCGGTAGACCGCCACCCAGGCGATCATGGACACCGGCACCGTCACCAACAGACCGACGCCCAAAAACAGCAAACCCGCCAGGTTGAACGGGACCAGGGCCAGCATGAACCCCCAGACCTTGATCCGGACCCCACGGGTCATTTCCACGCTGATCGCGAGGCTGTGCCAGGTTTTGACGCGGTATTCCAGGGCGGCGATCGCCGCCATGGAGAGGGCCGCGCCCACGATCAACCCAGGTACGACCAAAAGGAGGAACCCCACAATGACGGCCAACCCCGACAAGATCGAAGCGTGGAAATACCGGCCGATCCCCCAACCCAACCCGAAGTTGGCCTTCATCGCGCGGTGGGGACCCGGCATTCTCTTGAGGGCCAAACGGGTCATCTCAACCTGGTAAACGAAACTGGTCAACCATGCCACGACGGCGATGATCGCCAAAGTGGTCGGAAGGGTCCAACCGTCGGGGGGATGATGATGGAAATACCTCAGCCAGGCGCGGGCGATCCCATAAACGAGTTGAGAGGCGGCCCAGAAGGCGCCCATCCGCAGGAAAGCCCCCCGGTTCTTGTTGAAAACCCCGAACGCCTTTCCAAAGGCGGCCCGGATGGGGAGGGTTTTGAGGCGCGGGGCCGTGGCGGACCGTTTCCCGGAATGGCGCCGGGCGGGCCGCCGACCGGACTTCCCGGCTGTTTTCAGTTTTCGTCCGACCATAGGGCACCCCCGAGAGGATCAAAGCTTCAAACCCAGTCGCCGCCGAGATGTTGAATTCCAAAAACGAAGGACTTATTTAACCACGGAGGACAAGTCCCACACGCCATTTAACTTCCAATGAATGCGGGACAGCCCCGCCCTCCATATCATGGAATCGGGGCGGTGCGGGGGGCAATGGGTTTTGGGCTTCCAGTTAAAAAGGCTTCGGGAATAAACCGGGTTTCCCGTGGCCCCCGCTTTCCCCGCGGTTCAATCGCTTCGCCTTATGAGGACCGTGGTCGTGGACTTCCAGCGGGGTGATGAAATGATTTTTTGTACCCTGCCGTCAGGCGGCATAACCGCCTGACGACCCTAGCGAAAACGGTTTTTCGCAAGGAGAGCCGGCGGCCATGTGGGTCGTGCGAATTGCCGCGAATCCCCTGTTTTGGGGGGAATGATTCGCGCGCGAGATGCGAAAAAGTCCCTTCCGTTCGGCTTTTTCATCGTCCCGCTAGGGCGAGGAGGAGGACTCCAATTCCATCAAGGCGGGCCCGACCTTCTCCCCCACCCGGTCGGCCGCCCGGAACAGGGCGAAGGCGAACAGCCCCAAGACGAGCGCCAATATCCCGAAGCTCCAAAAATGGCGGGACTCGAACTTCCGGATGGAGCCCGCGAACCCCACCAGGGCGATCAGGGCCGCCACCGCGATGACCGCGTCCAAGCTCGCCCGCTGCCAGTAGCTCCCCCCCAGGTGCAGCCACATGCCGAACTCATCGAAGGTGAGGGCCAAGGCGACGCCGTAGGCCAGGGCCATGACCTCCGCCGACCGCCCCACCGGCCTCCGGAAAATGGCGTAACCCGCAGTGGCCGAGAGGAGGAAAATGCCGTAGTTCAAATGGTGGACGTGGGTTCCGCGCATGAAGAGGTAAAAGTTGGGGATACTTCCCGACATGATCAGGAAGACATCGATTCGGGCGAGCAGGAAGGTCACCAGGAACGCGAAGAGGCTCCGGCGGGCCAGCCGATGGGTCGTTTCACGGTGGAGGCGCGGGGTGCCCTGGTTCATTTCGACGGTCCCCCCTCAAATTTTGCCGTTAAATCATCCGACTGGGTCAGGCCGGCCCCGGCCGGTCGGGGATCCTCTCGACCATGCCCACGGCGTAATGGGGTTTCCCCGTGGGTCCCTTCACCACCGAGACCGTCAAGGCCCCCCGCACCGTACGGCCGTCCTTGTGGAGATAGCGCTTCTCCATCCGGTAGGACATGCGTTTGCCCGACAACAACTCCTGGAAGAGGGCCCGGTCCTTCTTCACGTCGTCGGGATGGGTGAACTTGTCGAAGGTCATCCGCTGGAGTTCCGCCTCGGGGTAACCCAGCATCTCCACGAGGGCCGGGTTCGCCAGGATCGCGGTGCCGTCCATGGCCAGGAGGGCCATCCCGATCCCCGCGTTGACGAAAAGCGCCTTGAACCGTTCCTCCTGCTCCCGGAGGGATTCCTCGTTGCGTTTCCGGCCCGATATGTCCGAGAGGAAGACCAAGGTCGCGTCACCGTCCGCCAGGGGGACCCGGATGGACGAAGCCTCCAATTCGAACTCCTCGCCGCCCTTGCGGAGCCCGCGGGTCTCATACTTCTCCGGGGCCCAGGCCCCGGGAACCCGTTTCTTCAGGCGCTGTTCGAGGGAGGGTCGGGCGGAAGGGGCGATATGCTCTTGGACGGACCTGCCCGTGATCCCCTCGTCGGCCGAATACCCGTAGAGGATCCGGTAGGCGGGGTTGCCGTAGATCATGATGCCGTCGCGGGAAACGCCGATGGCGACCGGGGAAAGGTCGATCAGGGCCCTGAACGCCGGGTCCTCAAGGGAAAAGATGATCGGCGAAGCGCTCAAACGGGTTTCCCCCGGAAATTGGATTTGCCTATTTTATACCCATACCGGCGGTAAGGAACCAAGTACATCCCCAAGAAACTTGGCGGAACAGGGGGGTAATCGCCCAATAAAAAAGCGGGTGGACCGGGAAGGTCCACCCGCTGAACCGGCTGGAAGCCGTTCGGCTTCCCGATGTCCCGGCTGGTTTAGTTCGTCTTGTCCTGCTTGATTTCCTTGGAGCGCTGGTCTTCCTGCTTTTCCAGGTCCTTGCGGTCCGCGGGGGTGAGCTTGCCGCCGTCGTTCTTGAGGTCGGCCTTGCGCTCGTTGTTGATGTCCTTGCCTTCTTGGTGGAGCTGCTTGGCCTCGGACTTGTCGATCGTCCCGTTCTTCTCACCTTGCTTGATGCGCTTGTGTTGGCGCTTCAGGCGGCGCTTGGGGCTCGCCCGATGGACCTTCGGGGTTCCGGCGGCCGGAGCCGTCGAACCGGCGTCCTGCGCCATCGCGAGTCCCGACACCATCAAAAACGAAGCGGCCAGCAACATCGACAAAATGCGTTTCATGCTTTCCCTCCCGGTTTTAACTCTTTCAACTACGCCCTTAGGACGGATGGGGGGGGAAAAGGTTTCAAGTGAAATACAGGCCCAATGTCAGGGAAAAAGCCGGTCTTGTCCGCCGCCCGTCGCCGACGACTTCTTCGGGTCAATCCCCGGCTCCCCGTGGTACATTCCCAGCCATGGAATCCACCCCCATCCGGAACCGCGCCCTGCTCCTGCTGGATCACCTGGGGGACCTTCGGAGCGGGATCTTCATCTCACTCGCGGCCTATTTGGCGGGGGCGGTGGTGAGTTTCATGAATTCCACCCGCATCTTTCATGTCCTGCTCAAGCCCCTCCAGGGGGTTCTTCCCAAATTCCCGGCGGTCCAGGCCCGTATGGCTTCGCTCGGCACCCTCACCCCGGGGGAGATCTTCTTCGTGGATTTGAAACTCACGGCCCTGGGCGCCCTCGTGCTGTCCTCGCCGGTTTGGCTCTGGCAGGCCTGGGTTTTCCTCGGGCCCATCCTCAAGCCCCGCGAGCGGCGCCTGTTCCTGGGGGCCTTGGTCCTGGGCGGGTTGTTCTTCGCGATGGGCGTGGCCCTGGCCTACGTTTGGCTGATCCCGCCCAGCCTGGAGATCCTGATCCGATACACCCTGAACTACTACACGATGCCCAACTGGACCGTGGACTACTACACCACCTTCGTCTCGCTCTTCCTGGCCGGCATGGGGTTCAGCTTCGAACTCCCCCTGGTCATGGGGATGTTGGGGGCCCTGGGGATCGCGGACCATTCCTTCTTCGCCAAGAAAAGGCTATGGGCCTACCTCATCCTGTTCCTGGCCGTGGGCTTCGCGCCCTTCACCAGCGACCTCACCAGCCAACTGATCTTCTTCACTCCGCTCCTGGGCCTCTACGAGTTGGGCATCCTCTTCAATTTCTTGGCCGGCCGGAATCTTCGGAAGGTTCCGGGGGGTTCCACGGCGGATAGGGGGAGCGGCCCTTCGGGGGAAAACCGGCCCGGAGGGCCGGGTTGAACCGGTCCCGATTTATTCAGGAACTGAAGCGGGATCGCAGTTGAGGACCCTGAAATAGGTGGCCTCGACCCCGCCGCCCGTGGGCCCCGGGATCCGGCCCGGTGGAACCCCACCGCCCATCCACCGACGATCCCCCTCAGTCCTTCAGGACCTTCTGGTGCATCTGGGCCGTCATGGCCTCGATGCGCTGGCTCAGGTCCTTGACCATCTCGGTCAG
>CAYMOV010000108.1:0-7839 GCA_964392085.1 uncultured bacterium | reverse complement strand
AGAAGTTCCAACGGCCGAAATCGGAGTCGTAGGACCACCAGCGGCCCGCGTAATTGCGGGTCCAGAAAAATTGGTCCCCGGTGTACCAACCGTACCAATGGTAGCCCGAGCTATCGATGGTGTGGCAGTAATCGAATCCGTTGTCGTGGTGCCAGTAATATTGGTTGGGCTTGGTTTCGCGGGCGTTATCCTCCAGGATCCGCCGCCGGTAGTCCTCGCCGTTCACGAGCGTGATTTGCTTCCGGACGACGGTGTCGTTGAGGTGGCGGGCGGTGACCTGTTTCGCCATGAGGGACCGGTTGTCGGGGCCCTTCAGGGGCAAACGGACGGCCGAATGCTTCCGGTCCGTGGCGACGATCTCGGCCCGGTCCGTGATGACCCGGGGCGAGGCCTTGACCCCGAGGTTCTGCAACTTCTTCCGAACGTAACCCGGCGTATAAGGCTGGTGGTGGACCGCGTTGGCGGCCCGGATCGCGGGTGGGGCCGCCTGGGGCCGGCCCCGTGCGGGCTGAGGGGGTGGAGCCTGATGGGCGGGCGGTTGGGCCGCCTGGGGCCGTCCCCCTGCGGGCTGGAGGGAAGGAGCCTGACGGGAGGGCGGTTGGGCCGCTTGCGGGGCCAACCGGGAATCCGGTTGGGGACGGACTGGGGCCGGGTTCTGCGGACGGACCGTCGGTTGTGGCACAGGCTGGAAGGCCCGGTTGTTCCGCCCGGCGCTGGGCCGGTTCAGGTTGATCACCACCGATGGGCGGGCCGGCGCGGCTGGACGGACCGGCTGGGCCGGACGCGCGGGCGCGGCGCCGCGGATGAGACCCGGCTTTTTGGCCGGTGGCGCCTTCCGCGGGGGGACCGCCTGGCGTACCGGCTGAACGGGTTTCACCTTGTCCTTCCGGTCATCCTGGGCGTAGGCCGTCAGGGCGTTCGACAGGACTAGGATCAAAAGGAATGACGTCGTTCGTTTCATTTTTCACCTTTGGGTGTGCCCGAGCGATAAGCGATCGGGAGACTCTCGACCTACAGGTTCGGGAACGCGCCCGTAGATTCGGGGCGGGTCTTCGTGGATGACCGATGGATCCCATCCACCCTAGCACGCAATGGAAGGGGCGGGTTCGCCGGTCCGGGACATCATCCATGAACGTCGAAAATAAGCGCGGTTCCGTCAACGGCCTATCATTTTGATCATGCCTTTTGGCCGAAAAAACATCCCGGGCCCACCGGCTTATCCCGATGGGCCCCCGTCACCCGGATCACCTCAAGGGTTCACGGTGACGGATGGCGTCCCGTCATCCGCCCGGGCGGAAAGGTAGGCCGCGCCCTGGTTGTCGAACATGTCGAACGACCCATCCTTGAGCTTCAAGACCATCTGCAGGGCCCGCCCATTGGACGTATCGGAAAACTGGACACTCTGGACCCCGGAGGCTAGGTATACCGGGTCGAAGGTGGGCGGCTGGGCCAGATCGTAAAGGAAGGCATCCTGGGTATCGCCATAAACCCTCACGGCCCGGGTCCCGTCCGGGCTGTTGGTGGTCAACCCGCCCGCCTCGTCCGTCGTCGTTACGACCACCTGGTCGTTTGCGGAGTTGGCCGGCACGTAGCCGTCCGGCGTGTAGCAGTAAAGGTCGCCGAGGTGGTAGGGGTCCTGCCACCACCAGAAACCGTCGTCCCAGAAGACCCACCGGTTGGAGTCCGAATCGTAGCTCCACCAACGGCCCGCGTAGGACCTGGTCCAGAAGAACTGGTCGTCCTGGTACCACCCATACCAGTTGTAGCCCGAAGCGTCGATGAAATGGCAGTAGTTGAAACCGTCGTCCTTGTGCCAGTAGAACTGGTTGGTCCGGGTTTCCCGGGCGGCATCCGCCTGGATGCGACCCAGGCCATCCCCGCCGCTCACCCGGGCGATGAGTTGCCTCACCAACCCGTCGTTGAGGTGGCGGGACGTCACTTGCTTCGCCGAGAGAACCTGGTTGTCCGGGCCCTTCACGGGAAACCGGATGGCCGAATGGGACCGGTCCGTGGCGACCAGTTCCGCCCGGTCCGTGATGTAGCGGGGAGAGTCCTTCACACCGAGATTTTGGAGTTTCTTCCGGACATAACCCTGGGTGTAGGGGTGGTGGTGCACCACGTTGGAGGCCCGGAACGCCGGGTTCAAGGCCTGGCCCGCCTTCACCCTCTCCATGAGGGATTGGGGCGGTTGGGCGGACGCCGCCGGTTGGGAGGCATACGGCCATTGCTGCCGTGGCTGGATCGCCTCGTCGGGCCGTGAGGGGCTTTGCGTTTGGGCCGGGCTCGTCCTTTCCATGAGGGACTGGGGCGGCTGGGCGGAAACCGCCGGTTGGGAGGCATACGGCCATTGCTGCCGTGGCTGGCTCGCCGCGTCGGGCCGTGAGGGGCTTTGCGTTTGGGCCGGGTCCGTCCTTTCCATCAGGGGTTGGTTCGTCCTGGGGTCTTGGGAGTGGTTTTGGCTGTTGTCCGGCTGGCGGATCGCCGGTGGCTCGACAGGCTGGAAGGCCCGGTTGTCGCGCCCGGCGCTTGGCCGGTCGATGTTGATGACCACGGGTTGTCGGACGGGGGGCTCAGGATGGGCCGCCGGGGCTTGACGAGCGGGTTGCTGTGGGAGGAACGCGGGCTCTTTCCGGTCGGCCTGGTCCCGCTGGGTCGTGGGGGCCCCCTGGGTGTCACCCTTGGCTCGGTCCCACGGACCGGCCACCGAATGGGAAAAAAGCCCCCACCCCAAAACCATCGTCCACAAAACAAAGGCCGGCTTTTTCATTTCAGCGCCCCATCATTCTTTTTGGTTTTTAAGTTCCAAAACTTAGAAACGAAAACATCTTTAACACGGTGGTCGCCATGACCGCAATGGATCAAGGGCGTAAATCCACCGCATTTTTCGGATCTTCATTTCGGCCTTAAACATCAAGCCATTGGGTCCATCATGTCCATTGTGGTGAAGCGGTTTTGTTGGACGTTCTTAACGTTCCCGCTAAGCCTTGAGATCAATCCGCTTGATGGGCGCCCCACCGGGCCCATTTTCGGGATCATCCGGGGCCTCCACCGTCCCATCGGGCAGGTAATGGCGAAGCCGCTTTCCCACGGTATCCTGGTTTTGCCCTCCCGCCCCCTTGCCGTTCTTCTCGTCGGTTTTTCGGATGCCTGTTTCCTTGCTCTTTAGGACCGCTTCGGCGCTCCGGGTCCTGGCCCTCTCGGCCTGGCGGAGCTTCGCCGCCTCGGCGACCTCTTGGGCCATCAAGGCGTTTTGGATCTGGCTGTTGCGGGTATTCTGGATATGTTTCACGGGTAACGGTCCTTCCGGGATTAGGCGCCATGAGCGGGGTGTTGAAAAAGTGTTTTTTCACCCTGCCGTCAGGCGGCCTAGGCGCCTGACGACCCAAGCGAAAACGGTTTTTCGCAAGCCGAGCCAGCGGCCACGTGGGTCGAGCGAATCGCCGTGAATCCCCCGGTTTTGGGGGGATGTTTCGCGGGCAAGACATCAAAAAGCCTCTTCAGTTCGACTTTTCATCATCCCGCTAGATCTTTCCCGGTTCACCCTCCAATCCCAACGGCACCCGGCGTCCGATTGGACGTAGGCGCTTCTCCGGGAGTGTCGATCCAACGAAAGGGGAAAGGGGCTCATTGATCGAGCGTGCCGCCCTGAGGATAGGGCAAGAGGACCCGGAGTTTGACCTTCTTGGATTCCGAGATGATGACATCGGTGTCCGGGTTCGTTCGGCGGGTTTCCCGCGGTTAAGCGTCAACCCTTCCCCAGGTTTTCCCCCAGGCGGAACCGCACGATCCGGGTGATGAGCGCCAGGGGAAGCGGCCGATCTAACGGGAATTGGACCGAGCCTTTGGCCGACTTGTACCCTGAAAGCTCCTTCTTGAACCGGGTGATGCCCGAGGCCTTGGGATAGAACCCGATGTGCCTCTTGTGGGCGCAGTACCAGGCCAGCATACCCTGTTGCCGGAAAGCGGGCATCCGGTAACTGAGGATCTCCTCGGCTTCGGGAGCGGCGATCCGGATGGCCCGTCGAAGCTTGCGCATGAGGGCCCTGGGGCGCGGCGGAAGGGCGGCCAGGTAGGAGGAGACGGTCTTGCCTCGGATCGCCTTCATCGGTCGTCCCCCAACACGTTAAGGAATTTGAGCCGGTCGGACCGGTAAGGCCGTTTCGGAAGGATCATGAATCCGGTCAACGGCGCGTTTCAAGCCCGGGATCACTCGGGACGTTGAACGGTTTACCCGATGGAATAGCCCCGCAAGCCGGGCATCTTGAAAATACGGCAGCCAGACTTATATTAATGCCCGTCGTTAAAACGCGACCTTACGAACGTACAGCCCCCGACTGACCCACGAACGCCTCCCGACCGATGAGAGAGACGCGACGAGCCCGGGGACCCCGGGCTTTTTTTATGCCCGGACCATTCTTCCCTGAAGGAGCCCGGTCATGAAACGCCTCGTCATTTCGGTCGACTGCCAGGAAGGTCCTCTTCCCTGGCGGGTCTTGGCGGAAAGCACCCCCTACCCCTCCCTATCCTTCAGTTCCAAGGGCCAAGCCATGGAGTACGCCCGCCGGCTCGCGAAAACCGTGAACGGCGCCTTGAAGTTGAAGGACCTCTCGGGGAAATTCACCCAGGATCGGAAAGTAGGGGCCGCGGCCTCCTCCATCCGGATCCGCCTCTAATCCTATTTTCTACTTGGTGGTTCCCCGGTGAAAATCGGACGGGTCGCCGTCCACCTGCGGGTCCGTCATGGGGGTGAGGATCTCCAGGCTGTGCGCCTTGGGGTCGTGGGGATGCGGTGTTGGATCCGGGAGGGGTTCCGGAACCTCCAGCTTGGGCAAGGGGGCCCGCGCTTTGCCCACCGGTCCAGGCGTAGGCAGCCCCGCCCCGGATGGGACCTTGCCGCCCAGGTACGCCTTGATGTAGTCGGCCAGCTCCTTGAAGTCCACCGGCTTCAGGTAGAAGCCCAGGATCACCCGGTGGTCGCTCTTGAAGATGTCCTTATAGTTCTTATAGGCGCTCACGATGATGACGGGGATCCGGGGATAGTTCAGCTCGATGACGTCCATGACGGACTCGCCGCCCGCCTCCGGCATCCGGATATCCGTGACGACCAGGTCGGGTTGCCATTTCGTCAGGATCTTGGCCGCCTCCAAACCGTTGGAGGCCAAGGCGATATCCAAGCCCGCGTCGGTGAAATCGAGTTGGTAGAGTTGTTGGAGCGAGGGGTCGTCCTCGACCACCAGGATTTTCCAATTGGGCATAGGGCGGCCCCTCCATAAGGTACGAAGAGTATGGGCCCCCAGGCCCGGGACGTCCATGATTCAGGACAACAAAAGGCGGATACCGTTCGGGGAAGGGTGACCGAAAAACCGCTTTTATGGAAAAGTGCTGGGTTTATTAGATGAACAGCCCCACCCAGGGCGAATATGGTTGGGCGTTCCATCAAGCTCGATCTTGCTCAGCTCCACCCAGGTCCGGCACGGTCTCGATGCCGGAAGGATCCGTCGTCTCCCCCACGAACTTTTTCGCGCCTTGAAGGACGGCTAGGAGTTCCGCCTCCCCCTTCTTCGTCTTAAAAGATTCGAAGCCTTGATGGGCCACCAATTCTTTTATCGATTCAGCCAAACCCTTCACGGGATCCATTTCATAGGCGCCACGCAGGACCTTGGTGAGGGTCTCCCCGGTCATGGGGATGGCGGAAATAAGTGCGTTGGGGGCACCGGCCTTCTTCTGGGTTTTGAGGAATTTCACGGTGGGTCCTTGGGATAAAAATGGAATGTGTGCCTATATTACACCGGTTGCCGAGTATCCACTTCGGGAGTTCTCCTGCGGATACCGGCCCGTAAACGC
The DNA here is from genome assembly GCA_964392085.1 of uncultured bacterium. Classification (GTDB taxonomy): domain Bacteria; phylum Oederibacteriota; class Muellerivitia; order Muellerivitales; family Muellerivitaceae; genus CAYMOV01. The sequence goes on along the minus strand of CAYMOV010000108.1, from coordinate 1,995 downwards.
CGGCACTTTATGAGCGCTCGGTGATTCCCGAGGGTGCGACGTTCACATCAAAATCATATCTCGCTTTCCGCCCGATCCCGTCGCCGGGGAAAACAACCTTCTAAAAGGAATATCCAGTAGTGAAAAGCCATGAGTCATCCAGTTTGCCGTCATTAAAGCCTTGAAAGCCCAGGTTCAGGCGGGCTTCGGCCGAAACCCTGCCGATTCGGACGCCCGCCCCGAGAATCAAGGTTTCAAACATTCCGGAGAATTGGGTGGGCAGGACCTCGAAGATCTCGACCCGCGGAACGCCACCAGTCGGGGTCGTCGTTTGGGTATTCAGGGACTCGCTGTGGTTGTGGAGGACGAACACAAACCCGGTTCCACTTAAGCCGTAGAGGTGGCGGTTTTCATCCACGAAGTATTTCGCGATAAATGGAATTTCCAGGCACGTGAGGAAAACCCTTTCCCGATAATCATAGCGAGAGGTCGTACCGTCGTAATATGAAGTGTACGTGGACGAAGTATCCGTTTTCATGTCACGCCGGGTGGCCCAGAGCTCGACGGATAACTCCTTCCGGCCCCAGCGGGTCAGGACGTACGAGCACCCTAGGGCGGGCATGGGAACACCCTTCAGCTCCGAGGAACGGATCACGCCGCTCAGGCCCACGCCCAACTTAATGGCGAAATTCCTCCGCATCAATTCCAACAGGTTCCGTAGTTTCGGGTTGTCCGGGTGCAGGTCCAGGGAATGACGCCCGGCGATCCGGCTTTGGCGCTCATTCCCGAGTTTGAATTGGGCGCGGGCCATGCCGTCATAGGCTTGCCAATCATCCGGGTCCGTCTGGGACGCCATTTTGAAGTGATCAAGGGCCTCGGCGTATTTCCCGGAGTCATAAAGGGTGTTGCCAAGATCGCAGTCCTCCGCGGCAGGCCGGGTGAAGGCGGGCGAGAAAACGAGGAAAAGCGCGAATGCGATAAAAAACCGTTTCATTTAAATACCCCTTGGTAATATTCTCCGGGGATAGGCCCCAGGGACGAACTGGTCACCCGTGATTTCAAACCCGGATTCGGCGTGGGCCCCAGGCGTCTCTCCTGGAACCTCTCGGAAGGATCATTTGACCCTTTTCTCCTGGGTGCCGATATGACCCAGGTCAAAGCGGAATGCGTAACTGTCACACACACTTTGACCCCATCCATGACACCGACTTCGACTAAAACATCCACAACAACTTGGATACCCACAAAAACCCAGACGCCAATTATTACCTGGTGCGTGGACAGCGTTACCGGAACGGCAGGTTTGCAAGATGACCCGCCTGATTCGTTTTGCAGTTGCAGCGTTACCCAAACTTATGGTTTAGCCGCATGGATCGCCGCTCCTTCAAATTTAACGGGAATGTGGTACATCGGCAACAGTGCCGGGGACGTCATGAAACTAGGCATTTATGATCGAGATCCAATCACCAATTACCCGACCATCTTGCTCTCCCAGTCGTCACCAATAACAATCGTCACTCCCAGTTATCATACCTGGGTCCATGTAGACATGCCGCCCGTATCCATATCAGCACCCCAAACTGTCTGGTTGGCAATAACTGACTCCGGAAGTCCCGACGGTACACCCAATTTCATGATAGCGCCAAGTTACTCTTTCCCTGCCATCATGGGAGCGGGTAATTTCCCTGAACCGTTTGCTTTTTATAATGGCGTTCCTTCCTTGACAGCATTTATTACACCCAAGCTCTTAGTGGATTGGGTGTGTCCCTAATCCGTCGATCAGAAAAAGTAAATCCACGGGGTTTCATTTAATTATTTCCGACAAGGTTGATTCTCGCGGGGACCAACTGTTCCCCGCGCCCCTCACGGTTTGAATCCACCCCACTAAACAATAAAACCCAACCCCCGCAACGGCGCGGGAGCTGGGTTTTAATGGCTGGGACGGTAGGATTCGAACCTACGATAGCCTGGACCAAAACCAGGTGACTTACCACTTGTCCACGTCCCAGTATCCCG
>CAYMOV010000107.1:0-7861 GCA_964392085.1 uncultured bacterium | reverse complement strand
GGGCATTACTGGACATCGAACCGGGCAGAGCCCTCCCAGGGGAAACTGCCCCCTGGGTACCCCGTTGAACATCGTGGGGAAGCCCCTTCCCCACACCCCTTCCTGGTTCTCGTCCGGCATTGCCCACACCAATAAAAAAGCCCCACCCGCCGGAGGCGGATGGGGCCTTTACACTTGGTGGGCATTACTGGACTCGAACCAGTGACCTTTGCGATGTGAACGCAACGCTCTAACCAGCTGAGCTAAATGCCCGTCTACAGCTTTTGCCGCGAAAGCGGCAACCAACACAAGGACGGGATTTGACCCTCAGGCCGAAGGCCTGACGGGTAAATGCCCGTCTCCAAAGTTTCGCCGGGAACGGCATACGACGCAAGGGTCGGCGTTTGACCCTCAGGCCGAAGGGGCCCACAGGGGCGTTAGTTTATATAACCGGGCGCCTTTGGGCAAGAATCTCCATAAAAACAAAAGCCCGCCCCGGTGGGCCGGGGCGGGCTTTCACACCGCATTTAGTAGGTGTTGGCGCCCGAGAAACTGAAGTTGACGGCCGTCGTGCCGGTATTGGACAGGTACAGGCCCTCATTATCGTAAAGGTCGCCCGCATCGAGCGTTCCGTCCCCGTTCACGTCGTACCAGGCCCTCAAGTAGTTCGAGCTCGGGACGGTCTGGCCCAGAAGGGCCGCGTCGTAGCGGGTGCCGCTGCTGGAGTCCTTCGCGTCCGTCAACTTGCTCGCGTAGAACGAATCCGAGTAGACCGATACATAGATCCGGTGGCTGTTGTCCACGGTCCCAACGCCCGTGTAGGTCAATGTCCCCGTGTAGCCGTAGAACTGGCAGGTGGCCCCGAAGGTCCAGTTCATCGTGGCCGAGGGGCTGACCGTCAACCCCGTGGCCGGGAAGGCGCAGGTCCCGTTGTCCACTTGGTAGGAATCGCCCACGTGGGGACCCCCGGTGTTGCCGCCGTACCCCAACCCCGAGGCGTCGTACACCGCGGCCATGTACCAAGTCCCGGGGCCGGACACCGAAGCCAGGTAGTAGCCCCCGTTCACCGTGATCGTCGCGTCCTGGCTGCCGCTTCCATTGAAGGTCGAGCTTGAGTCCGTGTGCACCAAGAGGGTATGGCTGGCGCTCACGCTACCCGGGGTATAGTTGACCGTTCCCTGGACGAAGTAACCCGTCCAAGTCTGGCTGTCGTCGAAGGTGATGTTCCGGGTCAAGTTCGGGGAGGCCGTGAAGGTCCCCGGCGCCAGGTAGGGGTCTCCCACGCTCAGGTCTCCACTGTTGTCCGCGTCGAAGTAGGCCAGTTGGTAGGCCGTGGCGCCGTTCGGCACGATCAACTGGTAGGGGTCCCCGCTGTTGGAGACGTCCGACTTGAACCCCACCTGGGTGGTGTAGGTGTTGTCGGTGTAGGCCACCAAGTGGATCCGGTGGGAATTGTCCACCGTCCCCGACCCCGTATAGCTCGCCGTGCCCTGGACCCCCGTCAACCGGCAGGTGTCGATGATCGCGAAGTCCTGGGTCGTCGGCCCGCTCACCGCGAGGCCGTCCGGTGGGATCGTACAACCCGGCGAGACATGGTAGGAGATGTAGGGATCGCCCATGGAGGGTCCGTTCGACCCCGGCGTCGTGGCGCTATAGAACGCCACCACGTAATAGCTTTGATTGGCCGGGAGGTCGACCAGGTAATCCGAAGAGGGGTTGATCCCCAGGTACTGGCCGGAGGAACTGTTCAGGGTGTTGTCGGGGAAAATCGCGAGCCACAGGGGGTGGCCGGCCGACACCGTCCCCAAGGACCCGCCGTAAGTCAAGGAACCCGAAAGCCGATAAGGGCTCGTGGCGTTCGGCGTCTGGGTTCCCCAGGAATTGGAGTCGCTGATCGTCACATCCCTGGACTTCGCCGCCGTCCCGTCGAAATACCCCATCACCACGAAAGGATCCCCCGGGGACAAGGAGCCGTTCCCGTCCGCGTCGAAATACCCCAGGAGGTAAACCGAGGTGGAGTTCGGCGTGACCACATCATACCGGGACGCGTTCGTTTGGACGTTCGCCTTGCCCGCGAGATCCAGGGGCGTAAGGTAGGAGGGGTCGCTGTAGGCCTGGAAGCGGATTTGGTTTGACGAGCTGACCGTCCCGGACCCGCTGTAGGTCACGGTTCCCGTGACACCCGGGAAAGTCCGGCTGCCCGTCAGGGTCACCGCGACATCGGTCGTCACCCCCGCTCCCGCGACGATGGCCGTCCCGGGGGGCAGGGTCTTGTTGCTGTAGATCTCATAGGGGTCCCCGACATGGGGGCCGTTGGTGGAGCCGTCGCCCACGCTGTTTCGGTAGGCCACCAGGTACCAGTTCCCCGCCGTGACCGGCACCACGACCGCCGCGCCGTTGGATGTGGCGAAGCCGTCGACGCCGCTCGAGCCCGAGAAATTCGGGTTCTGGTCGAAATGCAGGCCCACCGGATAGGACGCGCTCACCGTCGGGGTGGAATTCACCGCGACCCGGATCGCGGTGTTCGGGGTGGGGGTAAAGGTCGCCGTCGGCGTGGGGGTGTCCGTGGAGGTGGGCGTGCCCGTGGTGGTGGGGGTTGCGGTCGGCGACTGGGTCCCCGTCGTGGTCCAGGTGGGCGTCGAAGTAGTCGTGGAGGTGAAGGTCGATGTGGGGGTGGAAGTCGAGGTCGAACTAAAGGTCGCGGTGCCGGTGGAGGTCGGCGTAAAGGAGAAAGTCCCGGTGGGCGGCGATGTCGGGGACAGGGTCGCCGTATAGCTCGGGGTGAAAGTCGACGTCGGGGTGTTGCTTCCCGTCAAGGTGGGAGTCGCCGTGGTCACGGTGAAGGTTGGGGTGGAGGTCAGGAGGGGCGTGACGACCGATATGGTATTGGTGGCCGTGAAGGTCGCGGTGTTAACTGGCAGGGTTCCGGTCGGGGTGAAGGTCGAAGTGTCGGCCGGCGGGGGCGGGGACGAAGGGGACGAGGGGCTGGAGGACTTGCTGCAGGCTTGGACCAGCGCCAAACCCAAAAGGATCACTGAAAATAACTTGAGACCTTTGGAAATCATGGCTTCCCCCGGGGTTCCCTGAAACGGGTGCGGCCCGCTTCCTGGGACGTTTCAATTGGTTTGAAGATGGGGAAACTATATGGGATGGGACAACGAATGACCAGGGCCCTGGGGTGTCATCGGTGTAAAAAAAGGGGGGAGTGAACAATTTGGTGGTTTCAGCCATTTAAACTAAGCCAAGAAACCTAAAAAAAGGGGGGACGGTTTAACGTCATTACATCTCGATCATTTGGTGTTCAGGCCGGTTCCACGTGGATCTGCACCCGGGCCACCTCGGGCATCCGATGCCGGAGGGTCTCCTCCAACATGCTGGAGAGGCGGTGGGCCTCGGCGACGGTCCGGTCGCCGTCCAGGTCGCAGTGGAGCGCCACCATGAGGCGACCCTCCTGTCGATATAATTGGAGGTCGTGGAAGCTCAGTCCGGCCAGGTCCCGCAGGGCGTCCCGAAGTTGGGCCTCGACCCTCTCCCGGGCGTCCTCGGCCTTTTCACCGCTGAGGACCATGTCCGCGCGGTTCTCGATGTGGGTGTTCACCTCGTCCACGCCGGGCAGTTGGCCCCGCACCTCTTCCTCGATCCGGTCGGCCAGGGCGTGGGCTTCCTTGAGCGTCAACAGGGGGTCCACCTCGAGGTGGTAGAAGATCGAGCGCTTCCCCCCCACGTCGCTCACCCGGACGTCATGGACGTATTGCCCCATCTTTCCCGCCACGGCCTGGACCCGGTCGCTCCAGCCCTCGCCCGGGAGTTCGACGGGCTCGAAGTGCACCGTCAGGTCGGCGGACGGGTGCTTGCGGCGCACCAGTTCCTCCAGCTGGTCGGTGACCTCGTGGGCTTGTTCCAGCGGCATGGTGCGGGGCACGTCGAGCACCAAATCGGCGAACTGGATCGGGCCCACCCGCCGCACCCGCACCCTCCGGCAATCCACCACGCCGGGGATCCCCTTGGCCAATGCCGTGACTTCCTCGGCGAATCCCTTCGGCGCCCGGTCGAGCAGGACGTCCAACGTCGAGAGGACCATCCTCCAGCTCACCCACAGCACGATCACCGCCACGCCCATGGCCGCCACGGCGTCGGCCTTTTGCAGGACCTCGGCGTGGCCGAACCAGTCGGCGGACTTCACGAGCAGGAGGCCCAACAACACCACCGCGGAGGACCAGATGTCCGTGGAGAAATGCAGGGCGTCGGCCTCCAGGGCCTGGCTCTTGAACTTCTTGGCCACCTTGAGGAGCGCGCGGGACCGGCCGAAATCGATGACGATGGACAAGCCCATGACCAGGAAGGCCCAGGGGGTGGACTCCACCAGGACGCTCTTGAAGAACAACCGTTCCACCGCCTCAAACATGACCCAACCGCAGGTGGCCAGGAGGAGCATCGTCTCGAAAAGGGCTGAAAAACTCTCGATCTTGCCGTGGCCGTAGGGATGGTCCTCGTCGGCGGGCTTGTCCGACAGGTGCACGGCCAGGAGGGTGACCGCGGCGGCCACCAGGTCCAACCCCGAGTGGATGGCCTCGGCCAGGATGCCCAAGCTCCCGGTCATGATCCCCACGACGATCTTGAAGCCGGTCAGGAAGACGGCGGCGATCACCGAGGTGAGGGCCACCCGCTTCTTCTCGGTTTCACCGTAGGACGGGAGGGTTTCGGGGCTCATGGGGGCATTGTAACAGGCGCAAGGGCCCCGGGTTTTACCCGACATCCCAAAAACCTCTTGAACCACAAAGGTCACAACCCGTCAGCCTTCGGCCGAGGGCGTAAACGAGTTCACAAAGATGAAGGTCATCATCCGGTCAACTTCGTGGGTTTTCCCAGGTGATCTTGAGGGTAAATCGGCTTTGACTCCTTCGGCGTGGACCCGGTCCCGATGCCGGGGTCTCCCAAAATCATTTGAACCGCGCCCATCCCCCTCGGGAGTAGGCTTCAACGTGTTCACCCAGGGCACCCGGAGGATCGTTTGAATCAAAACAAGGCCTTTCTTCGTGGACTTTGTGAACTTGGTGGTGAAATAGGGTTGCAGTTGCTTGGTTGGGCTTCCCGGGGGGCTTCCCTTCCCTTATATATAGGAGGCCATGAACCACCCGATCCCACCGGCCCTGCGGGGCGACTACGCCGCCTGCGCCCAATTGGCCCGGTCCCATTACGAGAACTTCCCGGTGGCCTCCCATCTCCTCCCTCCCACCGCCCGGCCCCACATCGCGGCCCTCTACGCCTTCGCCCGCACCGCCGACGACTTCGCCGACGAGCCTCGCTACGAGGGCAACCGCCTGGTGGAGCTGGACCGTTGGGAGCGGGACTTCAAGCTGGCCCTGGCCAACAAGCCCGCCCACCCCTTCTGCCGGGCCTTCGCGCACTCGGTGACGGCCTTCGGGATCCCGCCGGAACTTCCCCTCAAGCTTTTGACCGCCTTCCGCATGGACGTCAAGACCAAGCGCTGGAAGGATTGGGACGCCTTGTTGCATTACTGTTCCCACAGCGCGGACCCGGTGGGCCGCTGCGTCCTGGCCTTCTGCGGGGTGGGGGAGGAGCGGTTGTTCAGGCTATCCGACAAGGTCTGCACCGGGCTCCAGCTCATCAACTTCTGGCAGGACAGCTCGGTGGACCTGGCGAACGGGCGGATCTACTACCCCAAGAGCGAATGGAAGCTTCATCAGCTGCGGGAACCGGATTTTAGGGACCCCCTCGGGTCCGCCAAGGTTCGGGCCCTGGTGAAATCCTCCGTGGACCGGACGGAAACCCTGTTCCGGGAGGGGTTCCCCCTCGCCGAGGCGGTCCCGGGCCGGTTGAAATGGGAGCTGAAGGGCACCTTCCAGGGCGGATTGGCCATCCTGGCGAAGATCCGCCGGATGGACTATAACGTTTACGCCGCGCGCCCCCAGCTGAACGCTTGGGACAAGGCCCGGATCCTCGCCTCCACGCTGTTGGGTTGATCATGTCTTGGCCTGGCTAACCGCCTTCCGCCAACCGCCAACGGCTGCCGTTTTGCCGTCTTAGTGTTCCCTGTGGTTAAATGTTTCGGTTGTTTTCGCGGTGGCTTGGCTAAGCGCCATCCGCCAACCGCTATCCGCCCTTTGGAGTTGTGGCTTGCCCATTCCCCAAGGTTCCCTCGAGCGGAAGACCAGCTTCTTCCTGCCCCTGCTCCTCCTGGACTCCCCGCGCCGGAAGGGGTTGGAGCTTTTGTACCGCTTCTGTTGGGCCGCCGACGACCTGGCCGACGGCCCGGGATCCCCGGCCGAGAAACGAAGCCGACTCAAGGCGTTCCAGCGCGACTTCGAGTCCTGCCTAAGGGGCCGCCCTTCCGGGGGGTTCTGGCGGGACTTCGGCGCGGCGGTGGGGTCCTTCCGCCTTTCCCCCGGGCCCCTGAGGGCCATCCTGGTGGGCGTGACGCGCGACCTAAAACCCATCCACTTCAAACGGTTCTCCGAACTCCACTCCTACGCCCTGCAGGTGGCCGGCGGGCCGGGCCTGGCCGCCATGGAGATCTTCGGGGGGCGCACCCCCGCCCATCGGCGCTACGCCGAAAACCTCGGGGTGTACCTGCAGATCACCAACATCACCCGCGATTTTTTGGAGGACCGCTCCCTGGGGCGCCAGTACCTGCCCCTGGAGGATTTCAAGTCGCACGGGATCGATCCACACCATCCCGTTCCAGGCACGGCCTGGGATTTCTTCGTGCGGTTCCAGCTCGACCGGGCCCGATCCCATTGGGACGCCGCCTGCGCGGCCCTTCCCAAGCGCGAGCGGGGACGCCTCGCCACCGCCGAGGGCATCGCGGCGGTGTACGGCGTCCTGCACCGTAAACTTTGGTGGCACCCGGGCCGCGTCCTCGAGGGCAAAGTGTCGCTCAGCCGACGGGAGAAGGCCTTCGCCACCCTGGGCGCCGCCGCGCGCTGCGCCGTTTGGCGCGTGAAACCCATCCCCGACGATTGCGGCTGTTGAGGCCCGGGACCATGAGAATCCACGTCGTCGGGGGCGGCTTCGCCGGGGTCTCGGCGGCGGTGCGCCTGGCCGAATCGGGGCACGCCGTCCACTTGTTCGAGTCCCGCGGCGCCCTCGGGGGCCGCTGCAATTCCGTGGCGCCCCCTCCCGGCTTTCCCTTGCCCCTCGACAACGGCCCCCATCTCTTCATGGGCGCTTACCACGAGACCCGCGCCCTTCTGGAAACCCTCCGGATCCCCGATCCATTCCATTGGATCGATCCCCTGACCTTGGCCTGGCTCCTCCCGGGGGGACGGCGGGTTTCGCTTGAGGCCGCGCCCCTCCCGGCGCCCTTCCATCTCCTGTTTGGGTTGCTGGAATCGGACGCCTTTTCGCCCGGCGACAAACGACGCCTCGTCCTCGCCTTGGTGAAACTCCGCTTCGCGCGGTATCCCGGGTTGACCGTGGTCCAGTTCGTGAAACGGGAAGGTTTCGGTTTGGGCGCCCAGGACCGGTTCTGGGGCCCCCTCACCCGGGCTATCTGCAATGTCGCGCCCGAACAGGCGCCCCTCGAGGCCTTGGCGGAGGTTTTCAGGAAGGCGTTCTTCGGTCGTCGATTCGATTCGGCCCTGGCCGTGCCCCGGGTACCCCTGGGGGAAATCCTCGGGGATTCGGTGTCCCGTTACCTCGCCGATCGGGGCGGAGAGGTCCATTTGCGCGAAGGTTTCACCGCGATGGGCCGTGACGACCTGCAGTTGGTGGGGCAAACCCCGAAGGCGGAAGCCCTCCGGGCGGACGCCTGGGTCTTGGCGGTGCCGCCCGAGCGTCTCGCCGCCCTGTTACCGGGGGAGCTTTGGGCCCAACCCCCGGCTGGGCTCGGCAAGTCCCCCATCGTGACGGCCCACCTGCG
>CAYMOV010000106.1:0-7966 GCA_964392085.1 uncultured bacterium | reverse complement strand
GGCCTTTAAAGCTCGAGAGTTATAGCATAGGGGGTGCCCCGGGGCAAGGAATGGGGGGGTAAACAACTGCGGAAATGGGCGCATTTAAACCGAAAACCGACCGATTTGTCGGCCTTTCACCCTATCCAATTATCCTTTTCGTTCAAATACTCGAAAAGCATCTTCATCCGTTCGGATACCAGCCTTTAGTGCGTAAGGTCGGATGCGTCTGCAAATAGCCTCAAACCTTCGAAGCCTTAGGTATATTTTGAGCTTATTCACCACCAGACGACGGATCTCCGCTTCCTCTTTACGTTTAAGTTTCCCAATGCCCTTCTGGATTTTCATCGGTATTTGAATTTTGAGCGTGGCTTTCACGGCCGCTCCTTTGCAACCTTATATGTATAGTGGTATTATACATTTTCGGAGGCGATCATGGACGCCAATATTGTCGATTTGCGTTACAAGATGAAGGACGTGCTCAAGGCCCTTGAGGCCCGCGAAACCGTGGACATTTATTACCATGGCAAGTTGAAGGGAACGATTATTCCCGCAGCCCCCAAGAAGAAAAAGATGAAGGTTGAGGACCATCCTTTTTTTGGGTCCGACAAAAGCAAAAAGCCCGTTGAGGAAGTGATCCGGGACCTTCGAAAGTTCCGTTACCATGATCTTTGATTCGGATGTCTTGATTCATATCCAGCGTGGACATCCCAAAGCGGCCGCCCTTTTCAACCGACAGGACGAATACTTCATTTCAGTCCAAACTTATCTCGAATTGATGCAAAACGCCCTCAACAAAGAACACCTACTCAAAACCAAGAAACTACTCCTTGAATACGATATCCAAGTCCTGCCCTTAACCGGGAACATCGGCCACCGGGCCATGATCTATGTTGATCAATATGGGCTTTCTCACGGTCTGGAGGCGGGCGACGCGTTGATCGCCGCCACCGCCGTCGAGAACGACATGCTCCTCGCCAGCGGCAACTACAAGCACTTCAAAGCCATCAAAGAATTGAAACTTGTGGTTTTCAAGCCCTGATTTAAAACAGCAGAAACACTACCACTCATCTTATTTCAAGGTTTCGGGTACTGTTGCGGCCAAAACCGGAAGCTGTGTTCCCATTCTTTTTTATCTTTAAACGATTCCCAGAATTTCTTGCAAGAACCCTTATATTCCACGATTTCAAGGTCATCTATATTCCAAGCTAAAATTACAGTTAAAGCCTTACCTAACCAGTCAGTCAACTTCACTTCAGAAATATGGCCATCAATGAAGTCCGTATTTTTCCAATACATGCTAAACGTTTCATATTCATGGGTGGCCCAAGAACCAGACACTCGAACATTTTCCCCATCGGACAAACCAATAAAAATCGTTAGCCACCCTCCTTTGGGATGTTTAGCTCCCAAATCCCACGTGGACGACCCCCGAGTGAATTCATCAATTCTAAGATCGTGTTCCGAGGCAAAAGCCCGAATCTCAGTTTCATTCAGCACAAAATACAAACGAACTGCGCTTTCGTACTTACGCATTTTTTCTTCGTGTTCTGGCATTTCCCAGTCATTGCTCACAGCTAACCATCCATACTCGTTGTACAGCCTATATTAAAACATCCCGAGTTGAAGTTTTGCGGCGTCGGTCATCATGGACCGGTCCCAAGGCGGTTCGAACACCACATCCACGTTGGAATTGGCCACACCCGGCAGGTCCATGATCTTCTTCTCAATCTCGACCTTCAGGACATCCGCCATGCCGCAGCCGGGTGCCGTCAGGGTCATGACAATGTCCACCGAGTCGCCGCCCTCGGGGTGGGTCGCCACCCGACAGGCGTACACCAGGCCAAGTTCCACGATGTTGACCGGGATCTCGGGGTCGTAGCAGGTCTTGAGGACGTCCCACACCGTGGACTCCTCCACGTGGCCCGTGGCGCTGAGCTTGGCGTTCTTGGCGAGGTTGGCCTCGGCCGGCACATCCTTTCCCAGGGCGTCGGCGTCCTTGCCTTCCACCCTCACCAACTGGCCGCTGTCGCGCTGGACCGTGAAGCTCCCGCCCAGGGTCTGCATGAGATAGACCTTTTCCTTCTCATAGAGCTGGGTGGGCGTGCCTTGGGGGATGGACACCGCCGGCGCGTCGCGCTTGAGTTCGAGCAATTCTTCGTATGCCAAGGCAAACACCTCTCACCACAGGGTCACAGGGACGCAGAACTAATTTATTCTTTTCAATCACAACCGAATCCACATGATTTGTGTCTCAGCAGTCAAACTCAATTTCGTTTTCAAGACCCATCAAATCTCTGTGTCCCTGTGTCTCTGTGGTGGATTCGGGTTTACTCCGTCGAGATGACCGCGCCGTCCGTCGAACTCTCCAGGGCCGCCTTCAAGGTGTGCCAAGCCAGGGACGCGCACTTCACCCGGGCCGGGTATTCCCTCACACCCGCCAACACCGCCAGCTTACCCAAGTCCGTCAGGTCCTCCCCCTCCGGTAACTTGCCCATCACCAGGTCGTGGAACCGCTCGAACAGGTGTTCAGCCTCGGCGGCGGTCTTGCCCTTGACCGCGCCGGTCATGAGGGAGGCCGAGGCCTTGGAGATGGCGCAACCCTGGCCTTGGAACTTCACGTCCTGGATCACGCCCGCCCCGTCCATCACGAGTCCCACCACCAGCTTGTCACCGCACAGGGGATTGAACCCGTTCGCGTGGTGGTTGGCATTCGGCAACTCACCAAAATTCCTGGGTTTCTTGCTGTGCTCAATGATTTGTTCACTGTAAAGGTCATCGAAATCCGACACGGCAAACTCCCTAAAACGCGGTTAGCGGATAGCGGTTGGCCAAACTATCCGAAAATCTCAACAACCTTTCTCACGGCCTCACCCAGCTTATCCAGTTCCTCGTGGGTGTTGTACATGGCCAGGGACGCTCGGGCCGTCGCCGGGATGCCGAGGCGGTCCATGATGGGCTGGGCGCAATGGTGTCCCGCCCGGATGGCCACGCCTTGTTTGTCCAGGATGGTCCCGATGTCGTGGGGGTGGGCCCCCTCGATCACGAAGGACAGGACCGCCGCCTTGTGTTTCGCGGTCCCGACCAGCCGGACGGCCGGGATCGCCGAAAGGACTTTCGTCCCGTAGGCCAATAGGTCCGCCTCATGGGCCGCGATGGCCGACAGGCCGACGGAAGCCACGTAGTCCAAAGCCGCGCCGAAGGCGACAACCCCGGCCACGTTGGGGGTGCCGGCCTCGAACCGCCCGGGGGCCTTCTTGTATTCAGTCTTCTCGAAGGTCACGTTGAGGATCATGTCTCCGCCGCCTTGGTAAGGAGGCATGGCGTTCAATAGGTCTTCCCGACCCCAAATGACCCCTACCCCGGTGGGACCGTAGAGCTTGTGGGCGGACAGCACGAAGAAGTCGGCCCCCAAGGCCCGGACATCCACCGCCATATGGGAGACCGATTGGGCCCCGTCCACCAAAACCTTGGCGCCCACGGCATGGGCCTGGCGGGCGATTTCTATGACGGGGTTGATGGTCCCCAGGGCGTTGGACACCTGGTTGACCGCCACAAGACGGGTTTTGGAATTGAGGAGTTTAGGCAATTCCTCCATCAACAATTCCCCGGCGTCGTTCATCGGGAGCACCACCAGCTTGGCGCCCTTCTCTTCACAGAGCATCTGCCAGGGCACGATGTTCGAGTGGTGTTCCAGGGCGGAGACCAGGATCTCGTCGCCGGCCTTCACGTTCGCCCGGCCCCAGGAGGAGGCCACCAGGTTGATGCCGTCCGTGGTGCCGCGGGTGAAGATGACTTCATTCTCGGAGAAGGCGTTGAGGAATTTGGCCGCCTCGACCCGCACCGCCTCGAATTGATCCGTGGACTTTTGCGACAACAGGTGCACGCCCCGGTGGATGTTGGCGTTCCATTCCCGGTAATAAGCGGCCTCCGCCTCGATGACCTGGTTCGGTCGCTGGGTCGTGGCGGCGTTGTCCAGGTACACCAACGGCTTGCCGTGGACCTGGCGGGTCAGGATGGGGAAATCCCGGCGGATCGTGGCGAGGTCATAGTCCGTTTTCGGTTCGGTCATCGCGTTCATGCTGTCATCTTCCCTTCAGCGTCGAATGCGGAATTCGAAATGTTGAATTTGCCTGAACATTCCAAATTCCGAATTGGTTTTAGGAGTCTTTCTCGTTCATGTCCTCGGGACGGATCAGCCAGTCCCTCGTGCGGCGCTTCAGGGCTTCCACCCAAGCCTCGGGCTTGAACCGGTCCAGCACCTCCCCGACGAACCCCCGCACCAGGGTTCGCCGGGCGTCCGGCAGGTTGATGCCCCTCGACCGGAGGTAAAAGAGCGCGTTGGGGTCCACCGGGCCGGTGGCCGAACCATGTGCGCATTTCACGTCGTTGGCGTAGATCTCGAGCTGGGGCTTGGAGTAGGCCACGGCCTCCTGGCTCATGAGCAGGTTCTTGTTGGACTGGCGGGCGTCGGTCTGTTGGGCGTTCTCGCGCACCAGGATTCGGCCCTCGAACACGCCGGTCGAGCGCCCGTCGAGCACGCCCTTATAGTCTTGGCGGGACTTGCAGCCCGGCACCGCGTGGTCCACGAAGGTGCGGCAGTCCACGTGCTGCATGCAACGGGACAGGAAGGTCCCGTCCAATTCACATTCCGCTCCCGGAGCGAGGAACCGCACCACCGCCTCAGCCCGGACCTTGTGCCCCCCGAGGGAGGCCAAGCCGGACCAGAGATGGCTGTCCTTGTCCAACCGCGCGGCCAAGGCGCCGATCGAGTAACCCGTGAAGAGGCTCTCTTCCTGGATCCGGGAATGGTTCAGGACCGCTCCCGGGCCCAGGGACGCCTGGGTGAGGGTGTTGGTGAAATGCTGGTTCGGCCCGCCCAAGTGGCTCTCCACCACGGTGGCCTGGGAGCCCTCCTCCATCCGGATGAAGTTGCGGGTGTGGGACTCGCTGGGGATGCCCTTGTTGGTCGAGAGGAAGACCAGGTGGATCGGCTCCTCCACCACGACGCCCCGATCGACCTGGACCAACGCCCCGTCCTCGAAGAGGGCCTGGTTGAGGTCGCTGAAGGCCCGGCCGAGGGACGACTGCTCCCAATCCGTCTCGGAGGGGGTGAAGCCGTTCCTTAGGGCGGAGGCTAGGTTCTCGAGCCTCAGGCCTTTTTTCGCCGCGCCGGGGGCCGAGTGTTCGCCTTGGTAACGGCCGTTCACGAAGACCATCCGCCGGGCGCCCGGCACTTCCAGCACTTCCTTCAATAAGGAAGCGACCATCTTGGGGTCGGTCTCCACATCGGGCTTGAAGGGGATCGACAAGAGAGGGGTCAGGTCCGTGTAGCGCCAAAGTTCCTCGCGCTCCGTGGGAAAACCGGTGGCCAAAAAGCGGCCCGCCGCCTCCTGCCGGGACTCGGTCAGCCAGACGGGTTCGCCGGCCCTCGTCTTCATGACCCGGCCCGCGTAGCGGCCGACGGCCTCCTGGAAGGTTTCGATGGAGTTCATGCTCAGCCCTTCCCCCCGGCGGAAACCGGCACCCCGGGGATCCAGCCGTAGCCCTTTTCCTCCAGCTCCAGGGCCAGGTCCTTGCCCCCGGACTTCACAATGCGGCCCCCGGCCAGGACATGGACGAAATCCGGCACGATGTAGTCGAGCAGGCGCTGGTAGTGGGTGATCAGGAGCACCGACCGGTCCTTCGCCTTAAGGGCGTTCACGCCCCCCGACACGATGCGGAGCGCGTCGATGTCGAGGCCGGAGTCGGTCTCATCCAGTACCGCCAGCTTGGGTTCCAGCACCGCCATCTGGAGGATCTCGTTGCGCTTCTTTTCGCCGCCCGAGAAGCCCAGGTTGACCGGGCGCTTCAGGAAGGCCTCGTCCATCTGGAGGATCTTGAGTTTTTCCTTGGCCACCGCCAGGAAATCCACGGCGTCCAGCTCCTCAAGCCCGAGGGCCTTGCGGTGGGCGTTGTAGGCGGCCCGGAGGAAGTAGGCGTTGTTCACGCCGGGGAGCTCGATGGGGTATTGGAAGGCCAAGAACAGCCCCGCGTGGGCCCTTTCCTCAGGTGCCAGGGCCAACAAATCCTTGCCCAAAAAGGTGACGGAGCCTTCGGTCACCTGGTAAGGCTCCCGCCCCGACAGGACATGGGCCAGGGTGCTCTTGCCGGACCCGTTAGGGCCCATGATGGCGTGGATCTCCCCAGGCCCGATCTCGAGGTCGAGACCCTTTAGGATTTCCTTGGTGTCGACGCGGGCTTTGAGGCCTTTGATGCTCAACATGAGAATTCCCCTTAAAGGCGCGGATAGCGGCTGGCGGTTGGCGGATGGCCCAGGCTTAAAAGCCTTAGGCTAACCGCTATCCGCCATCCGCTGCAGTTATTAGCCGACGGACCCTTCCAACGTCACGCCCAGGAGTTTCTGCGCCTCAACGGCGAACTCCATGGGCAGTTTGTTGAACACTTCCTTGCAGAACCCGTTCACGATCAGGTTGACCGCGTCCTCGCCCGACAAGCCGCGCTGGCGGCAGTAGAAGATCTGGTCCTCGCCGATCTTGGAGGTGGTGGCCTCGTGCTCGACGTTGGCCGTGGGGTTCTTCACCTCGACGTAGGGCACGGTGTGGGCCCCGCACTTGTCGCCCATCAGGAGGGAATCGCACTGGGTGTAGTTGCGGGCGCCCTCGGCGGCGCCCAGGATCTTCACCATGCCCCGGTAGGTGTTCTGGCCGTGGCCCGCGGAGATGCCCTTGGAGATGATGGTGCTCTTGGAGTTCTTGCCCAGGTGGATCATCTTGGTGCCGGTGTCGGCCTGTTGCCAATGGTTGGCGACCGCCACGGAATAGAACTCACCCACGGACTCCTCCCCCTGAAGGATGCAGGAGGGGTACTTCCAGGTGATGGCGCTGCCCGTCTCCACCTGGGTCCAGGAGATCTTCGACCGGTAGCCACGGCAGGCGCCGCGCTTGGTCACGAAGTTGTACACCCCGCCCTTGCCGTCCTTGTCGCCCGGGTACCAATTCTGCACGGTGGAATACTTGATCTCGGCGCGTTCCATGGAAATGAGTTCCACCACCGCGGCGTGGAGCTGGTTCTCGTCGCGCATGGGGGCCGTGCAGCCCTCCAGGTAGCTCACGAAGGACCCCTCGTCGGCGATCAACAGGGTGCGCTCGAACTGGCCGGTTTTGGCGGCGTTGATGCGGAAGTACGTGGACAGTTCCATGGGGCATCGGACGCCCTTCGGGATGTAGCAGAAGGATCCGTCGGTGAAGACGGCGGAGTTGAGCGCCGCGAAGAAGTTGTCGTTGATGGGCACCACGGTGCCCAGGTACTTGCGCACCAGGTCCGGGTGCTCCTGCACGGCCTCCGAGAAGGAGCAAAAGATGATGCCCATCTCGCCCAGCTTGGCCTTGAAGGTGGTGCCCACCGAGACGGAGTCCAATACCGCGTCCACCGCCACGCCCGACAGGATCTCGCGTTCCTGGAGGGGCACCCCCAGTTTCTCGTACATGGCCAGGATCTCCGGGTCCACCTCCCCCAGGTTCTTGGGTTTGGCCTTGGGCGCCGAGTAATAGCAGATGTCCTGGTAGTCGATGGCCGGGTAATGGACCATGGACCATTTGGGCTCGACCATCTTGAGCCAGAGGCGATAGGCCTTGAGGCGCCAGTCCAACAGCCAGTCGGGTTCATTCTTCTTGTGGGAGATGAACCGGATGATGTCCTCGTTCAGGCCCGGCGGGGCCTCGTCGGCCTCCAGGTCCAGGTTGAACCCGAATTGATAGTCGTTTCGGGTGAGGGTTTCCATCTCGGCGTTCTTGATTTCCGTTTCCATGCTCGGCGACCTTTTCACCCGGGGGGCCCGGTCAGTTCTGGACGATTTCCAACGACCCCTTCACGGGGGAATTCTTGATCCAAATCTCCATCATGCGGGCCGGGTCCTGCAGGTCCGACAGCCGGTACTGGGCCAACAGGCCGTTGAGGAAGAACTCCAGGCCGTTCCAGAGCGACC
>CAYMOV010000105.1:0-7974 GCA_964392085.1 uncultured bacterium | reverse complement strand
CTCAAAATCCACCGTGGGCAACCACATGTCGGTTCAAGTCCGACCTCCGGCACCAATTTCAAAAACAGACGTCCCGGACAAGTGAATCGGGCCTTTGCTGGTAAGGGTTTCCTCGAACCCGGTCCGGCAAGGGCCCTTTTCCGTTTTGACGGTTGGTGACGGTTACGGATGGCAAAAGATGGGCAAAGAGGGTGTTGATTGACACCAGAATGACACCGACTGTGGCTCAGCCCCGGTGGACTTCCGGTCCACCGCGTCTGAACCGTCTGGAAAGGGCCTGGGGACGCCATTTTGGAGGTGCCTTGGTTGATATCCGGTGATGGGGATATAATGGCTTTGCCAAAGGAGAAAGCCATGAATGCCTTGAGCTACATCGTCCGCGATCCACAAATCTGCAACGGCCAACCGGTCATCAAGGGCACCAGGGTGCCTTTAAGGACCATCCTGGCAAGCCTGGCCGCCGGTGACACAGTGGACCAGATCCTCAAGGCGTTCCCGACCATCACCCAAGAGGCGGTGGCCGCCGTAATCTCCTATGCGGCTGCATCAGCCGAGGAAGACCTACCCGTCCCAGCTGTCCCGGCCGTCTGACCGAAAACCATGAAAATCAAGCTGGACGAGAACCTCCCCACCGATCTTGTATCCGTCCTTCAACGGTTAGGGCATGACGTGGACACCGTTCCGCAGGAGAACCTAACAGGCAGTAATGATTCTAAGATTTGGAAAGCGACACAGGCCGCCGGAAGGTTCCTCATCACCCAAGACATGGATTTCTCTGACAGCCGGAAATACAAACCCGGAACCCATTGCGGTTTGCTCCTTTTACGCCTTATGGATCCTAGTCGCCAGAACCTTTTAAACCGAATTTCAGCGGTTTTCGACGAGACTGCAAAGGATTGGGGCGGATGCAACGTGGTAGTCACTGACAAGAAAACACGAGTTGTCAGAGCTGATTCGGGGATGAACTAGGGTGAAAAACAAAGACTTCAAACTCATGCGCGAGAGCCTCAAGCAGGCCGTTGAAATCAAGAGGGGCAAAAAATTGATGGTATGCGGGTAAGCTTTCGGCCGAAACCAGTCGCCACCCAGAAAGTGAAGGGAGTTGCTAAAACTTAAGATGACCGTAATTTCCGGACAGCTAATTCCATGCGACAATGAATTTGATGGATTAGAAATTATGCGGAATGGGAGGCGTGAATTTGAGTAAATATGGCATAAAGATATTAAAGTATTCCATGATTGCAATAACAGTAATAACCCTGGCTTGGTTTTTGGGTTGGACACTGCTCTATTGGGACATGGCGGGGTTTCATAATCCGAAATACATCTTTGGTTCGACGGTGGTTAAGGAAAAAAACATCGATAAATTGTCCGTCCGAGAGATGAATAAAAACAAGTTGATTGTTTCTGGTTATTGTGGAGACAGTATGACCTACCCGTATAAATTGGAAGTCACGAAAATTGATAAGGAACTAGTTCTTGGTGTGTTTATAAGAAATCCTCTTGTGTATCCCTGGCTTTGGAGGACGGTCGGGCATAGCAAAGACCAGGGTCCTAGATATTTTGAATATTTGGTTGATTTGCCCAAGGGTGTTGATTCGATAAGGTGGTTTGATGGTGAAAAAACAATCTGGATAAGAAGCGATTTATAAACGTCGGTTGGTTTTAAGTTCAAATTGTTGAGAATTCATTGACTCGAAAAATCGTTATGTGATTAATAAATATTCTGATGGCAAATGACGGCAACTGACGGTTAGGGATGATTAAAGACGGTCTCGGATGCGTGGGTTTGTAAAGCGCTTAAATATCCCCCAATATAGTTCAAGAAACACGATCAAGCTTGGGATTACAGAAATGATCGAACAACTTGAACGGCGGATTTTGAACGAGAAGGCCTCTGGGTGGTCCGATAGCGGTCACCGACCGATTTGTATCCCTCCGACCTCAAAACACGTCAACAGTAAATTCCCTGCCACCAAATCAGACGAGCTCCCGCGTGTATCACAAACCTTTGAGCCGATTCCTTTACTCGGAGCTTTAATCCGATTAAAGCGGAAGTTGACTCTGAGTCACCTCGGAAACTTGGAAATTTGCCCAAATTGGGTGGGGTTCGGCTGTCCTGCGACGCCAGACCCCTCTCCCCCTGTATCTCTTCGAGATAGCAGGGAGGGGGGAGAGGGGTCTGGCCTCTTGGACAGCCTCACCTGGGTTTGGGTGCTTAGGTTGGTTGGAGGTGGTAAGAAAAACAACAACTTGCTGGAGGGGTCTCCGTCGGGACCCTTGGGTTTTATTCGTGGTCTGGTCATTCCCGCGACGGATCTGATAGGCTTGGAATCGTCCGGGACGTTGGGAGGATCACATGAGCCGACCTAATGTCCATAGCCTACCCCCGCATCTTCGACGTGACTCCAAGGGTTACTTCCTGGATTACTTCGTCGAGGTCAGCGGGTTGAAACAGCGAAAGAGGGTCCGTCTGGGGTTCGTGGCGTTGGCCCAGGCGAAGAAGATTCTTGCCCATCACATGGTGGCCATTGTCGAAAACAAGTATTTGGCGCCCGACCGGGCCAGGTACCCGTTCAGCGAAGCCGCCGACGCCTTTCAGGCCTATTCCAGGGCCCGCAAGAAGAGCTTTCGGCAGGACGATCTTTACGTCCGCAGGTTGAAGGCCTTCTTCGGGGAGAAGCCGCTGGAAAGCCTGACGCTCGACGACGTGGAGGCCTACCTCCAGTCGCGGCGCGAGGAGGCCAAGGCCGCGGGAAAGGTCCTGAAAAACGGGACCTTGAACCGGCACATGGCCTGCCTCAAGACGATCGTCCGGCGGGCATTGTTGAACCGCCGGATCGACCGGAACCCGCTGTTGGGCCTGAAGCTGTTCAAGGAGGAATCGAGGAACCGCACCCTCACCCAATCCGAGTACGGCAGGCTTCTGGAATGCCTGCCGCTCCACATGAAGCCGATCGTGGAGCTGGCCTACATGACGGCTATGCGGAGGGGGGAGATCCTGGGATTGAGGTGGGACCAGGTGGACTTTCAGGAGGGGATCATCAACCTGGAGGCCTCCGACACCAAGACCCAGGAAAGGCGGGAGATACCCCTGGACGCCTCATTGGTCCGGGTGCTGAAGGGTGTACCGCCCACCTTGGGGACCCCTAATGTCTTCACCTACCGGGGAAGGCGGCTGGCGGAGATCAAGGAGGGGTTCTGGAGCGCCTGCAAGCGGGCCGGGATACGGGATTTCAGGTTCCACGACCTGCGGCATTGCGCGATCACGAACCTCCGGAAGGCAGGGGTGGGGGAGAACACCATCATGTCGATTTCGGGCCACAAGACCCATTCGGTGTTCCGCCGGTACGACCGGATCGACCGGGGCGACCGCCGGGAGGCGATGGGAAAGGCCCGGAGGCTGATTGACACCGCAATGACACCCCCTGAGGGGGTCGAAAGGAAGGAGGGCTGACAAACCACCAGGGCGCTTGCCCTGTATGGGTTCCTAGACAGGCCAGGAGAGGGGTAAGGACCGACCCGCCGATTCTCAAAATCCACCGTGGGCAACCACATGTCGGTTCAAGTCCGACCTCCGGCACCACTTTTATCCATATAATCGAACAACCAAAAGCGGTAGTACTCTGCTGAAGGGCTGAGAACATCATTTTATAGCCACTGAAATCTTATCCCTCATTAGGGGCGCAATCGGTTTCCCGGTCGGCCTCCTAGGTTCACGGTTTTAAGGTAACTTCGCCCCCGGGTTTGGTCCAACCTGCCCCCCCCAGCCCTGGAAGCCCTTCCCGGCCAAATGAGGCCAACCTTTGGTTTGCGCTGGAAAAACACCGGTGTTATATTACTTTCATGCGTTTTCATGAAATGGTTTACCGTTCCAAACGAGGGTTTTTAAAAACCTGAGTCCCGGGGAAGTCCCCTTGGATGGAACGATGAACAATCCCATGGATCGGCCCGGGAAGGTCCCTGAGTAGCTTCCAGTTCAACCAAAAGCCTGAGTTTAACCTGAGGTTTGCATGGCGGCTCCTCCAGCGGGTGACAAAAAAAACATCGTCAAGATGGCCTACATCTACTTCCAAGAAGGCCGCTGGGATAAGGCCATCGAGGAATATAAGAAGCTTTTGGCCATCGACCCCGAGGACATCAACACCCACAACATGTTGGGGGATGTCTACGTCAAGAAGGGGTCCCCCCGGGAGGCCTACGACCAGTATTCCAAAGTCTCCACCGAACTCGGCGCCCGCGGCCAACACGACAAGGCCGCCGTGGTGAACAAGAAGATCGCCGCCTTGGACCCGACCACCCTCCCCCCCGACGCGCGCACCAAACAAAACCTCATCAAGCAGACCCTCAAGGCCGAGACGGCCATGGAACAGGGCGATTACCAGACGGCCATCGACGCCTTTACCGAAGTCCTGAAGCTCGACCCGGAGAACATCCCGGCCTACGGCAAGCTCGCCGAACTGCTGGTGTCCAAAGGCAAGATCGCCGAGGCCATCCAGCAATACGCCGTAATGGGGACGGCGTTCCTGAAGAACCGCCTCTATAAGAAGGCCCAAGAGTCCTTTCAGAAGATCGTGGAATTGGACCCGAACCAAGTCGAGGCCCGGGTCAACCTGGCCCAGATCTTCATCAAGCAGGGGTCCGAATCGGACGCGAAAAAGGAATTCCTGACGGTCGCTGAGATCTATTTCCAGCAGGGCGACCTCGACAAGGCCCAACAGGCGTCCCAGAAGGCCATCGAGTTCAAGAGCATCGAGGCCCACTACATCCTGGGCCAGATCCTTTTCAGGAAGAAACAGTTCGCGGAATCCAAGACGGAATTCGAGAACCTTCTCCGGTTCAAGGTCAGCCATGTGGGGGCCTTGACCAACCTGGGCCAGGTTTACCTGGAGCTCAACCAGCTGGATAAGGCCCAAGAACAACTCACCAAGGCCCAGAAGGTGGAGAAGGACAACCCCAAGGTGTTGGAGGCGATGGGGGATCTCCAGATGAAAAAGGGCGGTAAAAGCGAAGCCATTAATTTATTCGTCCAAGTTTCCAATTGGTACCTGGGAAAGAAAGACCTGAAGCGGGCTGTCGAAGCCGCGCGAAAGGCCGAGGCGGCCGATCCCCAATCGGCGATCGCGTTGAAGGCGTTGGGACTGGCGTTGAAGGACGAAGGGCAGAAGACCGAAGCGGCCCAATTCCTTCAGCGGGCCGTTGAAAGCCTGGAAAAGGCCGGAAAGAAAACCGAGGCGGAAACTCTCCAAAAGCAATTCCAGGAGGAAGCTTGGTTCCAGGGTGCCGGCGGGACACCCGCGCCGTCCGTGAAACAGGAACCTGTCAGCGCGAAGGAAACGGTGGCCGTACCGCCGACCGTCGCGGCCAAGGCCGAACCCGACAAGGCTGAGCTCGCGAAGGCCCAGCCGCCTAAAGCCGAAACGGCCAAGACGGATGACGCGAAAGCTGATCCGGCGTCCAAACCCATCTCCTCCGCTCCTCAGGCGGGTCTCCCGGAAACCAGCGATAATATCCTGGACCTGGAAGACGATGCGACACCCCCACCGAAAGAGAGCAAGGCGGCTGCGCTCCCGGTGATCGCGGCGGCGGCCCCCCCTACCCTCGCGCCGGCGGCCCATGCGCCGGCTCCGGCCCCGCCGGATGCGGCCGAAGCCGATTCGGAGGCCGAATTAAAGTCCCAGTTGGAAATTGCCCAAAACTACGTCGGCCAGAACTTGGTGGAAGAGGCGATTGAAATCTACCAACAACTCCTGGAAACCTATCCCAACCATCCCGAGGTGAGGGCCAAGCTGAATGAGGCCTATACCCTCTACGTGAAGAGCGGGGAAGAGGTCTTGGGCGCGCTCGAAGAGGAAAGGAAAGCCAAGGAAGAGGAGGAGAAGCGGCTCCGGGAGGACATCGAACGCAGGGCGCGGGAGGAGCGGGAACGTAAAGAGCGCGCCGAGGCCGACCGGAAGGCCCGGGAAGAGACCGAACGACGGGCCCGGGAGGAAGCCGAGCTCCGCGCGAGGGAAGAGGCCCTCCAGAGGGCAAAGGAAGACAACGAGCGGAAGATCCGCGAGGAAATGGAACGTCGGTTGAGGGATGAGCAGGACAAGAAGTCCAAGGAAGAGTCCGAGCGAAAGCTCAGGGAAGAGATGGAAACCAAGGTCCGCGCCGAAATGGAAAGGAAAGTGCGGGAAGATTTCGACCGGAAAGCCCACGAGGAGGCCGATCGGAAAGTCCGGGAGGAATCCGAACGGAGAGCGCGCGATGAGGCCGACCGGAAGGTCCGTGATGAGGCCGACCGTAAGGCCCGGGAAACGCCGACTCAAAAATCCCCGGCCCCGGCTTCCGCCGCTCCGAAGTCAGCCCAAGTGACGGCCTCCTCCAGGGGCGAATCGGTGGGTTATGATTCCAAGGACGACTTCATGACCATCGCGGTGGCGGACATTTACGTGCGCCAAGGCCTCTTTGAGGAGGCCTTCAAGATCTATAACCGTATCGTGGAAATGGAGCCCGACAACTTTGAGGCCCGCAAAAAATTGACGGATCTCGAGAACCTCATCAAGGCCAAGGGTGTCCAAAAAAACTCGGGGCCCCTCCCGGTTCCCCCGACGGCATCCTCCGCGCCCCTAGAGCCTTCCGCCCACCATCCGCCGCAGGACGTCGCGGCGGGGGACAAGGATTCAGTTGCCAAAAAGAAGCCCGGTAAGGTAGGCTACGTCTGATTCCACCATGCCCGAACCGGTCGGTTTCCCGGTCAACGGGAGGCTTGCTTGGACGAGCCGGTGCCCACCCTGACCCCTCCAAGCCCACGAGGCGCTGAATGAGTTACGAGAGTTTCTACGGTTTGACCGAGCAGGCCTTTTCCAACGCCCCGGACAGCCGTTTTTATTATGAGAGTAGCCAGCATTCCGAGGCCATGGTTCGGATGCTCCATGCCGTCGATACGATGAAGGGCTTGACCGTCATGGTGGGGGACATCGGCGCGGGAAAGACCCTCCTGGCCCGCAAAGCCCTCGAAAAACTCGAGTCGGACCCCCAGTACGAAGCCACCCTCCTCGTCATCGTCCACAGTGAAATCACCGCCGAGTGGATCCTCCGAAAGATCGCGCACCAGTTCGGGGTGGAGAACCCCGGCGACACCAAGGGGCAGATCATCTCCCAGCTTTATGAACGGTTGATGCAGCTTTACGAAGAGGGTAAAAAAACGGTTGTCTTGATCGATGAAGCCAACATGCTTCAGAAGCGGGAGATCTTCGAGGAATTCCGGGGCCTCCTGAACCTGGAGGTGCCCGGCCGCAAACTTATCTCGATCGTGCTCCTGGGTTTGCCGGAATTGGAACAATATCTCGCCTTGGACCCGCCGCTCCTCCAACGGGTGGCGGTCAAGTTTTTCCTGAAATCCCTGACCCGGGAAACCACCGAACAGTACATCAAGCATCGACTGAGTGTGGCGGGTTGCACCAAGGATCTCTTCGACCAATCGGCTTACCAGGCCATCTTCGACTATGCCAGGGGCATTCCCCGATTGATCAACACCATCTGCGATAACGCCATGCTTGAAGGGTACTTGCTTAAGCGCGAGATCATCCACAATGAGATCGTCGAGCAGGTGGCCCGGGATCTGGGCCTCAAACGGGCCATCTAGGCGGTTTTTGTAGGTCCTGGGGTAGTGGAAATTCTGGACGGGATGCGAGGGGGCCGTTATAATTCGTGCCCCCGAAGCCTCTGGGCCTAGTCGGGCGACGGGCGGGAATAACTCAGTGGTAGAGTGCAACCTTGCCAAGGTTGAAGTCGCGGGTTCGAATCCCGTTTCCCGCTCCATTTCATGTGCCCCCCAAGGGGCGCGACGAAAGCCGAAGGATCCTTCCTTCGGCTTTTTTGTTCAGGTGACCCGGTTTTAGCCGGGAAGCGGCGGCATACCCAAGTGGCTAAGGGAACGGTCTGCAAAACCGTGATTCGGCGGTTCAAATCCGCCTGCCGCCTCCA
>CAYMOV010000104.1:0-8121 GCA_964392085.1 uncultured bacterium | reverse complement strand
CCACGAACCTCGCGGTCATGATCATGGACCTGGACCGGTTCAAGAACATCAATGAGACCCTGGGCCACGGCACCGGGGACCGGTTGTTGGTGGGTGTGGCCGAGCGGCTCTTGACGGCCACCACCGAGGGGATGACCCTGGCCCGGCTGTCAGGCGACGAGTTCATCTTCCTGATCCCCCAAGCGGGGCTCGCCGATGAGGTTTACCAGCACGCGGTTCGGGTGATTGGGTCCCTCAAGGAGCCGTTCCACCTGGGCGAGCACGAGATCCATATGACCTGCAGCATTGGCATGGCGCTCTATCCGGGCGACGGCGAGGATCCCGAGACCCTCCTGAAGAACGCCGAGGCCGCCATGTACCGGGCCAAGGAACAGGGCCGCAACAACTACCAGCTCTACACCTCGGTGATGAACGCCAAGGCCTTCAAGCAGCTGCTCATGGAGAATTCCCTCCGGCGGGCCGTGGAGCGCAACGAGTTCATCGTTCACTTCCAGCCCCAGGTGGACCTGGAGACGCACCGGGTGTCCGGCGCGGAGGCCCTGGTACGCTGGTCCCACCCGGACTTAGGGCTGGTGTTCCCCTCGGAGTTCATCGGTTTGGCTGAGGAAACGGGCCTCATCCTGGCCATCGGCGAATGGGTGATGCGGGAGGCCTGCACCCTCAATAAGAAGTGGCAGGACAAGGGCCTGCCCATGATCCCGGTCTCGGTGAACCTGTCGGCCCGCCAATTCCAACAGAAGAACCTGGTGGGGCGGATCGAGGCGGTCCTGCGGGAAACCGGGGTGGACCCCCAATGGCTCGGCTTGGAAATCACCGAAAGCATCGCCCTGCGGGACGCCGACCTGTCCCTCACGGTGTTGAAGCAACTTCGGGGGATGGGGATCAAGCTGTCATTGGACGACTTCGGGACCGGTTACTCGTCCCTGTCCTACCTGAAGAAGTTCCCGATCCAGACCCTGAAGCTCGACCAGTCCTTCGTGCGGGACCTGACCACCGACGCCAACGACGCGGCGATCGCCACGGCCGTCCTGGCCCTGGCCAAGAGCCTGAAGCTGGCCGTGATCGCCGAGGGGGTGGAGACCGAGGGGCAACTGGAGTACCTGCGGACCCAAGGCTGCCGTTTCGCCCAGGGGTACCTGCTCAGCCACCCCCTGCCCGCGGACGACTTCGAGAGGTTCCTGGCCCAGCCGCAGGTGAAGTGGTGAAAAAAATAAACGGAGCCGTTGGCCGCTAGCCGTTTGCCGTTGGCTAAAGGCTTAAGAAAAAATAGGTATTTTCGAATTGGTTGTATTTTGGGTTTTGATGATGACCAACGGCTAGCTGCAAACGGCCAACGGCGTCAGTTGCCTTGCCGTTACCAACGGCCAGCGGCTAACGGCCAACGGCACTTTTAAAAACGCCTTTTCTGCCTGCTGCTCATGGCCCGGTCGATGTCACGGCTGGCTTCCTTCAACTTCAGGCTCTCCCGCTTGTCCCCGTGGGTCTTTCCCTTGGCCATGGCCAGCTGGATCTTGGCCATCCCCCTCGTGAAATACATCTTTAAGGGGATGAGGGTCAGCCCCTTCTCGCGGATCTTCGAGTCCAGTTTGCCGATCTCCTTTTTCTTCAAAAGGAGCTTACGCTTTCGGATGGGGTCCATATTGTAGATGTTGCCGTGGTCATAGGGCGCCACGTGCATGTTGTAGAGCCAAACCTCGCCCCGCTCGATGCGGGCGAAGGACTCGTGGAGTTGGGCCTTACCGGCCCGGATGGACTTCACCTCGGTGCCCTTCAGGACCAGGCCGACCTCGAAGCTCTCGAGGACGGCGTAGTCATGGTGGGCCTTCCGGTTGTACACCGAGGGGCTGTGGTCGGTCGTCATGGCGCTATTTTACCTAAGGGCGTTGGAACAAGGCACAAAATCAAAAGGTTTCACCACCAAGGTCACCAAGACCACCAAGTTTGATTCAAACAACAAACCCATTTGGTGAACTTGGCATTAATGACAGGGCTGTTCTTTTCTGGAATCCTTCAAGATCACCAAGTTGCTTGAGCTGTTTAAAGGCTGTTGAGATCTACTTGGTGACCTTGGTGATCTTGGTGGTGAAAGAGCCTATTGCCTATAGCTGTTTCAGGCCGAGGCGCTGGAGCACCCGGTCCACGGAGTCGATCCGCACCCTCATGGGGTCGCCCATCTTGATCTGGCCGCGCCGGCCCGAGAACCTCAAGTGGACCTCGTCGAACTGGTAGGGCCCCCCGGACAGCATCTCCATGGGGATGAAGCCCTCCACGCCCCAGGGGTCCAGTTCCACGAAACAGCCCTTGGCGGTCAGGTGGGTGACCCGGCCCTCGGCGGTCTCGCCGATCTTCTTTTCCATGAAACCCAATTGCTTGACCTTTTGGCCCTCCCGCTCGGCCTTCTCGGCCGCGCGTTCCTGAAGGCTGGTGTGCTTGCCCAGGGGCGCCAGGTCGTTGTCCCGGTGGCCGCCCGACTCGCCCAGGGCCAATTTCAGCGCCCGGTGCACCACCACGTCGGGATACCGGCGGATGGGGGAGGTGAAGTGGCAGTAGGACTTGAGGCCCAGGCCGAAGTGGCCCGCGTTCCTCGTGGCGTAGACCGCCATGGTGAGGGACCGGAGCGTCAGGGTCGTGAGGGTGGCCTCCAGGGGGTGGCCCTTGATGCGCTTCAGGAGGTCCTGTAACCCTAAGGGGGTGGATAGGGCGCCTTCCTTGAAGGGGATGCGGTAGGCCTTCAGCACCGCGGCCAGGTCCGAGGAATCCTCGGCGCTGGGCGGCTCGTGGATGCGGTAGAGGGCCGGCGCCTTGCGTTGGGTGAGGAAGGTGGCCACGGCCTCGTTGGCCGCCACCATGAAGTCCTCGATCAGCTTGTGGGTGCCCAGGCGCTCGACCTTGCGCACGTCGATGGCGACGCCTTTCTCGTCCAACACGGCCCGGACCTCGGGCAGGTCGAAGTCGAGGGAACCGGCCGCCTCCCGGCGGAGACGGATGAGGGCGGACAACTTGACCATTTCCCGGAGCATGGGGAGCAGGTCCTCGTACTTGCGGCGGATCTCCCCGTCGGCGGTGCCGTCCAGCATCCTCTGGATCTCATCGTAGATGCCCCGGCGGCGGCTCAGGATGACCGTGGAGGCGAAGTGGGTGCGGCCCGGGTTGCCGTCCCGGTCGTATTCCAGGAAGGCGCTGACGGTGAGGCGGGGCACCCCCTCGCGGAGCGAGCAGAGCCCGTCCGAGAGGCTGTGGGGGAACATGGGGAGCACCCGGTCCGGCAGGTAAAGGCTGGTGGACCGTTCCCGGGCCGACAGGTCCAGGGGGGAACCCGGCTGGACGTAATGCGACACGTCGGCGATGTGGACGCCGAGCTTCCAACCGCCGTCCGGCAGGTTTTCCAAAGAGACCGCGTCGTCGAAATCCCGGGCGTCCTTGCCGTCGATGGTCAGGAGGGGGACCTTCCGGAGGTCCAGGCGGCCCTTGAAGTCGGCCTCCCCGGGGTTCTCCGGCAGTTTCTCGGCCTGGCGCTCGGCCTCCGCGGGGAACCGGTCGGGCCATTGGTGCTTGCGGATGACCACCAGCATGTCGACGCCGGGTTCTTCGCCTGAGCCGAGGATTTCCTCGAGGATGCCTTCCATTCCGGGGCCCTCGCCGGGCCAACGGGTGATGCGGGCCACGGCCTTCTCGCCGGCCTTGCCCTCGACCTTACCCGGGAGCAGCTTGACCCAGTGTGGGATCCGGGGATCCTCAGGCTTGAGCGTCCAATGGCCGCTCTCGCGGGACAGGGTGCCGACCAGGGTGGTGTTCTTGCGCTTGACGATGGAAAGGACTTCGGCGCTGAAGCGCCCTTCCTGGCGGTCCGGGGTGACCCGGGCCTTGATGGTGTCGCCGTTGACCAGGTTTCGCATTTCGCGCGGGTTCAGGAAGGCGTCGCCGGTGCCGTCCTCGGGAATGAAGAAGCCGAAACCGCGGTCGCTGGCCTGGACGATGCCGACCACTTCCCGGGCGCCGGGGCGACCCTGGGAGCGGTCATGGGATCGGTCCTGTGACGGTCCCTGGGACCGGGGACCCTTGGCGGTGGGCCGGTGCTGGGGCCGGGGCGGTTTGGGCCCGTGGCCCTTCCCTTGGGCCTTCGGATGGTGGGACTGGTGCTTGTTTTTCTTTCTCGACAATTTAAAAAAATCCTTTCAAGGTTGTACCGGGGCCCAAAGGGGCCTTCGGCGGGGGTGAGGACGTACCCAAAGCGGGTTCGCAAACGTCGGGGGTCAAACGAGGGGAAACGGAGGGAGCAACTTGGAGGGGAAGTCGATCGCTGTTTCTTGACACGTTTAGATAGGCCACTTTATACTACGCCACCTTATTAGGCAAGCCCCTGGCCCCCGCCGGTCTTGGGTTTTATCCATGCGGATGTGGCGGAATGGCAGACGCGCTAGTTTCAGGTACTAGTGCTCACAAGGCGTGAGGGTTCGACTCCCTCCATCCGCACCATTTTTCGCAGGTATTGAAGGCTTTTATCGCGGGCCCGACCGGCCGTTTTGCCCGGTCAGACATCCCATCTGTGTTGAAATTAAGGACCGTCTCCCGACATTTCAAGTCTCGCCCCGGTCGAACCCTGGGAATTCGGCATAATGGGGACCCTGTTCGACACCCACCACCCGGGGGAAACGTCCGATCGTAGCCCCACCCACGGGGATCAAGTTGGAATCGGCCGTGTGGGCAAACCGCCAGTAATCCATATATAAGGAACCCGTGTGACGCTTTCCGATATCTCCATCCGCCGCCCCATCTTCGCCTGGATGATCATGTGCGCCCTGATCATCTTCGGGGCCGTCTCGTTCCTCCGGATGGGGATCAGCCAGCTCCCCGACGTGGATTTCCCCGTGGTCTCGGTGAACCTGCGGCTGGAGGGGGCGGCCCCCGACGTCATCGAAACCGACATCGTGGATTATGTCGAAGACGCCGTCATGGGCATCGAGGGCGTGCGAAACGTGACCTCCCGCTCGGAGAACAGCGAAGCCACCGTCACCATCGAGTTCGAGCTCAACCGCAACATCGACGTGGCGCTCTCGGACGTCCAGGCCAAGGTCGCCCAGGTCCAGTCCAAGCTCCCCAAGGACGTCACGGCGATCCAGATTTCGAAGACCAACCCCGAGGACCAGCCGATCCTCCTGCTGACCCTGGAAAGCGACAAGTATTCCCTGCGGGACCTCATGGTCTACACCAAGGACCGCCTGAAGGACCAGTTCTCGATGGTTTCGGGCGTCGGGGACATCTCCCTTCGGGGCTACGTCGACCCGAACCTTCGGGTGTGGGTCGACCCGAAAAAGCTCAACCGATACCAGCTGACCGTGAACGACGTCGTCAGCACGGTTCAGAACGAGCATTCCGAACAACCGGCGGGGCAGGTTGAGAATGATGCGGGGGACCGCATGTTCTACGTGAGGACCATGGGGGAGGCGGCCTCCGTCTCCCAGTTCGGGGACCTCCCGATCAACCAAAGGGGGGGGCAGCCGAACTACTTCCCGATCCGGCTGAAGCAGGTCGCCCGGGTCGAGGAAGGCCTAGCCGACGTGCTCGGCTATAGCCGGGCCAACCGGGTCCCCGGGGTGGGGATCGGCATCCTCAAACAGCGCGGCTCGAACGCCGTGGAGGTGGCCAAGGCGGTGCGGGCCAAGGTGGTGGAGATCCGCAAGGGCCTGCCGCCCGGCATGAACCTGGGGATCAACTTCGACAGTTCCCGGTACATCGAGCAGGCCGTGAGCGAGCTGAACTTCACGCTGGTCATGGCCGCCCTGCTGACGGCCCTGGTGTGCTGGCTTTTCCTCGGGTCCTGGTCCTCCACCCTCAACGTGCTCCTGTCGATCCCCACCTCGATCGTGGGTACCTTCATCATCCTCTACTTCTCCGGGTTCACCCTCAATACCTTCACCCTTCTGGGGCTGAGCCTCTCCATCGGCATCGTGGTGGACGACGCCATCATCGTCTTGGAGAACATCATCCGGCACCAGGAGATGGGCAAAGACAAGGTCCATGCCGCCCTGGACGGCGCCCGGGAAATCACCTTCGCGGCCATGGCCGCCACCCTCTCGATCGTGGCCATCTTCCTGCCGGTGGTGTTCATGAAGGGCATCATCGGGCGGTACTTCTTCCAGTTCGGCGTGACCATCACGGCGGCCGTGCTCCTGTCGCTCCTGGAGGCCCTGACCCTTACCCCCATGCGCTGCTCACAGTTCGTGGAGGCCGGCCAGAACCACACCCGCCTGGGGAGGCTGATGGACGCGGTCCTCGACCGGGTGACTAAAACCTACGGCGCCCTGTTGGCCTGGAGCCTGGAGCGGCCATGGAAGGTCATCCTGGTCTCGCTGGCCCTATTCGCCGGCAGCTTCTCGACCATCGGGTTCCTTCCCAAGGAGTTTCTGCCCCAGGAGGACCAAAGCCGTTTCTCGATCCGCCTCAAGACCCCCATCGGCTCGTCCCTGGCCTTCTCGGACCAACGCTTCACCGAGGTCGAGAAGTTCCTGGCCGGCCGCCCCGAGGTGGACCGCTACGTCCTCCAGGTCGGGGGCGGGTCCCCGGGCGACGCCTACAGCGGCAACGTGCTGGTGACGATGAAGGACAAAGGGAAGCGTGGCGTCGATCCCCAGGCGGGGCACGAGCTCGGGCAATTCGAGTTCATGGACACCTGCCGCAAGGCGTTCAAGAAGATCCCCGATGTCAAAGCCTCGCTCCAGGATCTCGCCTCGCGCAACTTCGCCGTGTCCAAGGGGTTCCCCGTGGAGTTCGGCGTCCAAGGGCCCGATTGGGAACAGTTGGCGGCCGGCACGAAGCAGATCATGAACGAACTCGAAAAGACGGGTTTGGTCGCCGACCTGGACAACAACTACAACACCGCCATGCCGGAATTCCACGTGATCCCCGACCGGGCCAAAGCCGCGGCCAACGGGGTGAGCGTGGCCACGATCAGCGACACGGTGAACGCCATGATCGGCGGGGTGGTGGTGGGGCAGTATCCCCAGGGGGGGCACCGGTACGACATCACGGTGAAGGTGGAGGACGCCAAAGGGGACCCCATCGAGAAGTTGAAGGCCCTGTTCGTGCGGAACAACCGGGGCGAAATGGTGCGGCTCTCGGAACTCGTGAAGGTCGAGGAGAAGGGCTCGATGGTGGAGATTGACCGGCTCAACCGCGAGCGGACCATCACGGTCACCGCCAACGTGGCCACCGGCAAGTCCCAGCAGGACGCCCTGAAGGCGGTGGAGACCATCTCGAAGCGGGTCCTGTCGCCCCAATACCACGTGGTCTTCAGCGGAAGCTCCCAGGCCTTCAACGAATCGTTCCAAAGCCTGTTGGTGGCCTTGGCGTTGGGGATCTTGGTGGCCTACATGGTGCTGGCCTCGCAGTTCGACAGCCTGATTGACCCCCTGACGGTGCTGATGGCCCTGCCTTTCAGCTTCTCGGGGGCCTTCGTGGCCCTTTGGCTGGGCCGCCAGTCGGTCAACATCTACAGCCTCATCGGCCTGGTCCTGCTCATGGGCATCGTGAAGAAGAACTCGATCCTCTTGGTGGACTACACCAACCAAGTGCGCGCGGGTGGGGAGAAGTCCGTGAAGTCGGCGCTGTTGAAGGCCTGTCCCGTGCGCCTGCGGCCCATCCTGATGACCTCCGTGGCCACGGTGGCGGGCGCCATCCCGGCGGCCCTGGCCTTCGGCCCCGGGGCCGAGAGCCGGGTGCCCATGGCCATCGCGGTCATCGGCGGCGTGATCGTTTCCACGCTCCTCACCCTGCTGGTGGTTCCGAACGTTTACTCGATCCTTACCCGGCTGGAACGCAACCGGAAGTTCCATATTGGGGAAGATTAAGTCGGTTATCCTGGCCTTCCCAGCAACCCGGAATACCCCTACGGATTGATCGTCTCAATTTGAGAGTTCACCGCATTCGACTTACCGAATAATCCAACGGTTTTCCCGTGAACCGGACCAATGATGGGTGAACGCGGATGCCCGCTATGACCTATCGGCCCAAGGCGAACAGGCCAGGCCGGTTTCCCTCGACAATGGGACTATGATGGCTCGCCGGACTTGAATATGAGATGGGGAAATCCGTGAACCCGACCGAGGCGTCCCAAGGACCGAC
>CAYMOV010000103.1:0-8158 GCA_964392085.1 uncultured bacterium | reverse complement strand
CAGAAGGCCAAGCTCAAGAAGGCCGGGTTGGAGGAGCCCAAGCCCGCCTTCACGGGGTTTTACGTCTCCCTCAACAAAAACTCCCTCTCGGGCTACGTGGGCGTGACCGGCAAGGTCCTCAACATCCCGGACGCCTATAAGATCCCCAAGACCCGCGAGTACCAGTTCAACCGGTCCTTCGACGAGAAGAACGACTACCGCACCAAGTCCATCCTCGTGGTGCCGATGAAGGATTCCTCCGACAACGTGGTGGGGGTCCTCCAGCTCATCAACGCCCGGATGGGCGGGGGACGCGCGCCCCGCATCGTGCCCTTCGACAAGCGCTACGAGACCCTGCTCCTGTCCCTGGCCAGCCAGGCCGCCATCTCGATCCGAAACGCCCAACTTACGCAGGAACTGAAGGAAGCCTACCTCGACACGATCTTCCGCCTGTC
Source organism: uncultured bacterium (assembly GCA_964392085.1). Taxonomy (GTDB): domain Bacteria; phylum Oederibacteriota; class Muellerivitia; order Muellerivitales; family Muellerivitaceae; genus CAYMOV01. Next base: position 7,724 of record CAYMOV010000103.1, on the reverse strand, counting down.
CGTGGCGGCCGAGTACAAGGACGACGACACCGCCGCCCACATCAACCGAATGAGCCGCTACAGCGCCCTGGTGGCCGAGGGGCTCGGCCTGTCCAGCCGGGACGTGGAGGCCATCCGTTTCGCCTCCCCCATGCACGACATCGGCAAGCTCGGGGTTCCGGACGCCATCCTCATGAAGCCGGGCAAGCTCACGCCCGACGAGTTCGCCGAGATGCAGAAGCACACGATTTTCGGCGCCAAGATCCTCGAGAACGCCAAGGCCGAGCTGTTGAAGGTGTCCGAGGAGATCGCCCTGACGCACCACGAGAAGTGGGACGGTTCGGGCTACCCCCGCGGCCTCAAGGGCGAGGCCATCCCCCTCAACGGCCGGATCGTGGCCCTGGCCGATGTGTTCGACGCCCTCACCACCAAGCGCTGCTACAAGCCGGCCTTCACGGTGGAACAGTCCCTGGACATCATCAAGCAGGGCACCGGCAAGCACTTCGACCCCAACGTGGTGCAGGCCTTTTTGGGCAACCTCGACAAGATCCTGGCCATCAAGTCCCAGTTCAGCGTCTGAGGTTTTTCGGCCAAAAACGCCCAGGAAAAGACCGGGGCGTTTTTTTTAGATCTTTATATGAATGTTAGGGCATATATTCCTATAACTCCCCGGGGGGGAATCCGTGATCCAGGAAACCTTCGTGTTCAAGCTCAAGTCCGATTTCCTCAAGGCCCTCGCCCATCCGGGCCGACTGCGGATCCTGGAGGCCCTCAAGAACGGGGAAGCCTCCGTGGGCCAACTGGTGAAGAGGCTGGAGATGGAACAATCCGGCCTCTCCAAGCACCTGAACCTGCTCAAGCAGGTGGGAATCCTCAGCTCGCGCCAGGAGAAGGTGACGGTGTACTACTCCATCCGCGACATGGAGGTCTTCTCCGTGCTCCGTCCCGTGAACCAGATCCTGAAGCGGAAACTCCTGGAAAGCCACAAGGCCCTGGGGCACCTGGGCAAAGGTTAGCGGGATGGTGAAAAAGTCGAATGGAAGAAGCTTTTTGTGTCTTGCTCGCGAATCATCCCCCCAAAAGCGGGGGATTTACGGCGATTCGCTCGAACTACGTGACTGCTGACAGGGTGTAACAAAATTTTAAGCACCCTGTTGGTTCGGAGGAAGACGTGAAGACCAATTGGAGAGATCAGAACCCCCTCGAGGGGTTCGCCATTACCCGACTGGAGGCCCAGTGGCTCTTGGGCGCCTCGCCGGCCCACCTCCAGAAACTGGAGCAACGGGTGGGTGTCCCGGGCAAGCCCCGGGGATACACCCTGGGGGAATTCGAGCACTTGTCGAGAATGTCCCAGGGCGCGAAACGGATCCGGTCCGGGGGCATCTCCAGCCGCAAGACCAGCCTCCGGGGTAAACACTGAAGCGGGTCGAACCACACCCTCGCCGGGTCCTCCCGGAACAGGGCCCAGGGCGCCAGGCTGAACGATCGAACCCATATTTGGAGGGGAAGATGCAGTGGACGGTTAAGGAGGCCTCGGAATTCCTCAAGGTTCCGGAGGACACGATTCACGATTGGATCCAACAACGCGGGTTGCCCGCGACCCTTTTCAACGATCGGTACCATTTCAACCGGATCAGGCTCATCGACTGGGCGCTGGAAAACCAGGTGCCCTTGTCCGTCAAGAACGGCTCGCAATACCCCTCGCTCCAATCCGCTCTCCGGGAAGGCGGGATCCACCGGGAGGTCCCCGGGGATAACCTTTCGGAAGTCTTGAGGGAAACCGTTGGGAGGCTGCCCCTTCCGTCGGGGTCGAACCGCGACCTGATCTGGCGGATGATCCTGGCCCGTGAAAAGGAGGGCACGACCGCCCTCGGGAACGGTGTGGCGATTCCCCACGCCCGGCATCCCATCATCCTCGGGGTCCCGAAACCCCTCTTGACCCTTTGTTTCCCTAAAAAGGTCCTGGATTTGAAGGCGCCGGACGGAAAACCGGTCCATTCCTTGTTCATCCTCGTCGCCCCTAATATCCCATCACACCTGCATTACTTGGAGCGGTTGGGGCACGCCCTCCACGACCATGAATTTTTCGGCTTGCTCCAGTCCCGGGGAACCGACGAGTCGATCCTTTCCCGGTTGACCTCGGTGGAAGACGCCATTCCGGCTTGAAGCCCCGGGGCTCGTGGACGGACCGTTCGTGAAGACTTGAGGAGATGACATGGGCCTGGTTTTGGTGATCCTCGGAATCGTGGGTTTGGGACTCAGCGGAGTCCCTTGCCTCCTCGGTTCCCGCGACTCGAACCGCGGGCAATGGGCGTCCTTCCTTTTGAACTTGGCCGCCTCCCTATTGGGTTTGGCCGGTCTCGCGGCCCAATTCCTCGGGAACGAAGAAATCTCCTTCTCTCTCCCCTGGAGCCTCCCGGGCGGAAGCCTCGCGGTGGGGTTGGACGGCTTATCCGGACTTTTCTTGGCGCCCGTTTTCCTCATCTCCGCGTTGGGTTCCCTTTACGGCCTCGGGTATTGGAAGCAATCCGAAAACCCCGAGTCGGGCAGGGCCCTCCGGTTCTTTTACGGCCTCTTGGCGGGCGGCATGGGCCTCCTGCTGGTCTCCCGGAACGGCGTCCTGTTCCTCTTCGGTTGGGAAATTATGGCCTTGGCCGCCTATTTCCTCGTGGCCTTGGAGCACCGTGACGCCAACGCCCGGAAGGCCGCCTGGGTCTATTGGGTCGCCACCCATTTGGGGGCGGCCGCGTTGATGGTGATGTTCATCCTCCTGCGGAACCTGACCGGGACGTTCGACGGCCCCTTCGCCTCACTGGACCAGGCCTCCGGTTCCATGGGGAACGCGTTATTCCTCCTGGCGTTGTTGGGCTTCGGCTTGAAGGCCGGCGTGATGCCGTTCCACTTCTGGCTGCCGCGGGCCCACTCCAGCGCGCCCAGCCACGTCTCCGGGATGATGTCCGGCGTGATGCTGAACATGGGGATCTACGGCCTGGTCCGGGTCGCCGGCGGTTTTTCCCATCCACCCCTTTGGTGGGGGATACTGGTCTTGGCGATGGGGGCCTGGTCCGGGGTGGGAGGCATCCTGCTGGCCGTCGGGGAGGGCGACCTAAAGCGGATGTTGGCCTACAGCAGCATCGAGAACATCGGCATCATCTTCATGGGGTTGGGCTTGGCCCTGGTCGGCCGCTCGACGGATAACCCCACCTGGACGGCCTTAGGGCTTTCGGCCGCCCTATTCCACGTCCTCAACCACAGCCTATTCAAGAGCCTCCTTTTCTTCGGATCGGGGTCCGTCCTGCACGCCGCCCACACCCGTCGACTGGACCGCATGGGGGGCTTGATCGGCGTCCTCCCGGTGACCGCGGTGTTTTTCGCCTTGGGTTCCTGCGCGGCCTGCGCCTTGCCCCCCTTGAACGGGTTCGCGGGTGAGTGGATCCTCTACCGGGGCCTCCTGGACTTTTCCAACCACGGTTCGTTCACCCAATCCCTCGTGGCGGCGGCCGCGGTCGGGGGACTGGCCCTGATCGGGTCCCTGGGGGTCCTGGGTTTCGTCAGGGTTTTCGGGATGGTTTTCCTCGGGATGAACCGTTCGCCGGAGGTGGTGCATGCCGCGTCCGGGGGCGGCCGTTCGATGAAGACCGCCATGGGTTTGTTGGCGGCGTCCTGTTTGGCCCTCGCCTTTTTCCCACAATGGGTCCTGCCGGCCCTGGAAAGGGCGCGCTTGCCCTGGATGTCGGGCTTCGCCCTCCCGGCGGCCGGGCCCGAAAACGTCCTGCCGATCCCCTGGATCGGCAGGTTCAACTTCCTGCTGGTTTTGGCGGCGGGGGCTTTCTGGGCGTGGATGAGGACCTGGGGACGCAAGGCCTGGTTTCCCGCGGGACCTTCCCCCGAGACTTGGGGATGCGGATTCGCCGGCGCTCCCTCCCCGCGGGTCCAATACACCGCGTCCTCCTTCTCCGAAACCGTCGTCCGGAATTACCAGGGCGTTTTTCCCCTCCGTTTCCGTCGGATGAGCCTCAGGGGTTTCTTCCCCTCCCCGGCCCGGTTCGGGGTGTTTGAATCGGATTGGGTCCTGGGCGGGATCCTCCTCCCGGCCACCCGAAGGATGGAAAAAAGGTTCGCCCGTGTCCGGGGAATGCAACAGGGGAATACGTCCATCTACATCCTGTACATCCTGGTGGTCTTTCTATTGGCCCTCCTTTGGGGGATCGGAAGCCCGCCATGACGTCCCTCCCCGATTCATTCCTCTGGGCGGTGGGCTTGACGGCCGTCAGTGGCTTGCCGGGCCTGTTTTTCCCCAAAACCGCCAGGAGTGGCCAGGTCCTCGCAACGGTGCTGGCGTCACTGGGGGCCATCCTGGGGTTGCTGTCAATCGCCCTGTTCTTCTACGACGGGGGGTATGACCCGGGAGCCGGGGCGATGGACGGGGGGAGCCTGTTTTTCTGGGACCCCTTGTCCTGTTTTTTCCTCGCCGGGGTCTTTCTCCTGTCGGGCTTGGGATCCCTCTACGGCATGGGCTATTGGAAACAGGAGGACCATCCCGATAACGGGCGAAAACTCCGGTTTTTTTACGGCACCCTCTCGGCCGGGATGGCCTCGGTGATCGTATCCCGGCACGCCTTCGTCTTCCTCCTGTCCTGGGAAGTCATGGCGCTTTCCGCGTTTTTCCTGGTCTGTACCGAGGACGACAAGAAAGAAGCCCGTGAGGCCGGTTGGGTGTATTTCGTGGCGACCCACCTCAGCACCCTCCTGCTTTTCGCTTTTTTCGCGTATTACGGGAGCCTCCGGGGGACCTTCTCCCTTTTCCCCTTCGGCGCTACGGAACTGGCCTCCGGCCAGGCCAATGGCCTTTTCCTCCTGGCCCTGGCGGCCTTCGGCCTGAAGGCCGGGGTCTTTCCCCTCCACGTTTGGCTCCCTTCGGCCCACGCAAACGCCCCGAGCCACGTCTCCGCGGTCCTTTCAGGGGTCCTCCTGAAGGTGGGCGTCTACGGCCTGATGAGGGCCTGTTGGCTTTTTCCGTCGCCGCCCCCCTGGTGGGGTGAAACCGTCGTAGGCCTGGGTGTCGTTTCATCGGTGTTGGGCGTCGTATTCGCGTTGGGCCAACACGACCTGAAACGGCTCCTGGCCTACCACAGCATCGAGAACATCGGGATCATCTTCCTGGGGTTCGGCTTGGCGTTGTGGGGGCGGGCGGAAGCGAGGAGCGAATGGGTTTGGTGGGGGCTGGCGGGCGCACTGCTCCATGTCTGGAACCACGGGCTCTTTAAATCGTCCCTTTTTTACGCAGCCGGATCCGTGATCCATTCCACCGGGACGAGGCGGATCGACGAGTTGGGCGGCTTGTCGAAAACCATGCCCTGGACGGCCCTCGGTTTCCTCATCGGGGCGGTGGCGATCTGCGGTCTCCCGCCCTTCAATGGTTTCATCAGCGAGTTCCTCGTCTACCTGGGATTCTTCAGGACGGTGGGGGATGACGCCGGGTGGAGCCCGGGCCTTTTCGCGGTTCCCGCCCTGGCGTTGACCGGCGCCCTGGCGTTGGCCTGCTTCACGAAGGTCTTCGGCGCGGTGTTCCTCGGTGAACCCCGCACGGAACGCGCGGGGACGTGCGCGGAATCCGGCCCCGCCATCCTCTTCCCGATCGGGGTCCTCTCGGTGTGTTGCCTATGGATCGGTTTGTTCCCCAGGAGCGTCCTGCCGGTCCTGGGGTCCGTCATCCGCCAATGGGATCCGGGGATGTCCGTCCCCGGCGGTACGGTTTTGGAGGGGGTTCCCTGGGGCGTCTTCACGGGTACGGGCCTCTTATTGTTGGTGGCCCTGGGGCTCGGGCAATGGTGGCTTCGCAAGGGACGGAGGGGTTTCGGGGTCCCCGCGCGGGTCTCCACATGGGATTGTGGTTTCATCCAGCCGTCGCCTTCCATCCAGACCAGCGCCTCCTCCTACGCCAAAACGTTGGTGGACATGTTCCAGTGGGTCTTGTGGCCTATCCGCAGGCGGAAAGGCGGGGACGGCTTCTTCCCGAAAGGGGAGTCTTACGCGACGCATGTCCCCGAAACGGTCCTGGACAGGGGTGTGTTGCCGCTTTTGCGGGGCATCCGGTGGATCCTGAAGTGGTTCAAGGTCCTCCAACCGGGTTACGTACAGGTTTACGTCCTCTACATCCTGTTGGCCTTGGTGGCCCTCATCCTTTGGAGATAGGCGGTCGACATGTTTCTTGAGGCTTTGACCCAGGCTTTCTTTTTCCTGCTCTTGTCGCCCATCCTCTTGGGCGTCATCAACAAGACCAAGGCCTTCGTGGGGGGGAGGCAAGGCCCCCCCCTCCTCCAAACCTATTACGACCTCGCGAAACTGTTCCGGAAAGGGATGGTGTTCAGTAGGACCACCACCTGGGTGTTCCGGGCCGGGCCCGTGGTGGGGTGGCTCTCGGTCTTCGCCGCGTCCTGGATGGTCCCCCTGGGCCGCCATCCCGCCCCCCTGGCCTTTGAGGGCGACATGATCTTCATGACCTACCTCCTGGCCCTAGGGCGGTTCTTCACGGTTTCGGCGGCCTTGGATACGGGCTCCTCCTTCGAGGGGATGGGGGGATCCCGCGAGGTGTCCTTTTCCTCCTTCTCGGAACCCGCGCTCTTCTTCGGCTTCATGGCCCTTTCCCGGCTGTCCGGGACCTATAGCCTCACCGGGATGCTGTCTCCGGACGCCTATGGGGTTGGAAGGGGTGGAACGGTCCCTTTGATCCTGTTGGCGGTCGCGTGGTTCATCGTCCTCCTGGCGGAAAACAGCCGGATCCCGTTCGATGATCCCAACACTCACCTGGAATTGACCATGATCCACGAGGTCATGGTTTTGGACCACAGCGGTCCGGCCTTGGGGCTCATCCTCCATGGGTCGGCCATGAAGCTCCTCCTCCTGGGCGCCTTGGTGCTGGACATCGTCTTTCCCTGGAGCCTTTCGGGATCCTGGATGAATTGGTTGTTTTTCGTTTTGGAATTGGGGTTCCTGGCCGTGACGATCGGTTGGGTGGAATCCATCATGGCCCGATTGAAGATGAAGCACGTTCCCAACCTCTTGGTATCCGCCTCCCTTTTGTCGGCCTTCAGCCTGATCCTGCTGTTGAGGTGACGCATGGAAATTTCCGTCAATTCCCTGATGGTGCTGGTGCTCCTGCTTAATTTTCTCGCCCTGGGCTTCAGCCAGATCGGGACGGTCATCCGCATCTCGGCCTTCCAGGGCGTCCTTTTGGCGGCCATGCCCCTTTGGTTGGGGGGGGACCTAGGCGGCCGGATGCTCCTGCTGTGCTTGGTGACGGCGGTGATCAAGGGCGCCCTCATCCCCGGGATGCTTTTCCGCGCGATGCGGGACGTCAAGATCCGCCGGGAAGTGGAGCCCCTCCTGGGCTTCATCCCCTCGCTCCTGTTGGGGGCCCTGGGCCTGGGGGTGGGGTTGGTGTTCGCCAAGAGCCTTCCGATGTTCCAGGGGCAGGAGAAGACCCTCATCCTTCCAGGGTCCATCTCGACCATCCTGACGGGATTCATCATGCTGACGACGCGACACAAGGCCATCACACAGGTCGTGGGGTTCCTCATCCTAGAGAACGGGATTTATGTCTTCGGTCTCCTCCTCCTGGGGACCATGCCGGAACTCGTCGAGTTGGGGGTGCTGTTGGACCTGTTCGTCTGTATCTTCGTCCTGGGGATCATCCTGAACCACATCCAACGGGCCTTTTCGTCCCTGGATTCCAACAACCTAAC
>CAYMOV010000102.1:0-8264 GCA_964392085.1 uncultured bacterium | reverse complement strand
CCGACACGGTGACGCGGCGCGCCCCGGGCAAGCGTCCGGCCTTGGTGCTCGAGTCCGCGGGGGCTTCGGTCGTCCTGGGGTTGGACCGTGTCCTCGGCATCCAACAGGTCGTCCTCAGGCCCCTTCCCACCCCCGCCCCGTCCCTTCCCCTGGTGGCCGGTCTCTACCTGGACGACGACGGCCGGCCCCGGATCGTCCTCGACCCGGCGGCCCTCGTGCGCGCGGCGCTGGAAACCCCCGTCGAACCCCCGCCGGGGCCGGTGAAGGTCCACCACCCGGTCCTCGTGATCGACGATTCCCTCACGACGCGCATGCTCGAACGGAGCATCCTGGAATCGGCTGGATACGAGGTGGACCTGGCCGTCTCGGCGGAGGAGGCGATGGACAAGGCGCGGCTGCGGCGCTACGGCCTGTTCTTGGTGGACGTGGAGATGCCGGGCATGGACGGCTTCACGTTCGTCGAGCGGACCCGATCGGACCCGACCCTCCGCGAAGTGCCCTGCATCCTGGTCACCTCCCGGGATTCCCCCGGCGACCGCCGCCGGGGCCTCCAGGCCGGGGCACGGGCCTACATCGTCAAGGGCGAGTTCGACCAGGCCGCGCTGTTGAAGATCATCCGGGGGCTCGAATCATGACCCGGGACCGGATCCGCGTCATGGTGGTGGAGGATTCCCAGACCGTCCGGCGGCGGCTGTGCGAGGTGATCGCCTCGGACCCCGGCTTCGAGTTCGTGGGGGAGGCCGGCGACGGGCGGTCGGCCATCGAGGGGTGCCGGGACCTTCGCCCCGATGTGGTGAGCCTCGACATGATGCTGCCGGTCATGACGGGACAGGCCGTGACGGAATATGTCATGGCTTATTTCCCGACCCCCATCCTGGTGGTGTCGGCCTCCACCAACCGCGGGGAACTTTTCCGCACCTACGATGCCCTGGCCGCCGGGGCGCTGGACGTCCTGGAGAAGCCCACGGGCCTTGAAAAAGAGGGGGAATGGGAGGCGCGCTACCTGGCTTCCCTCCGGCAGGTTTCCCGAATCCGGGTCATCACCCATATCCGGGCGCGATTAGCACCCCACCCACCGATTCCCGCCGGGACGACGGCGGTGACCCCGGTCCCCGGGGCCGGTGGCTTTCGGGCTTTGGCGATCGGGGCCTCGACCGGGGGGCCCGGGGCGGTGATCGAGGTCCTTCGGTCCCTCCCGACGGGGTTCAGCCTCCCGATCCTCCTGGTCCTCCACATGGCGGAACCCTTCGCCCAACCCTTCGCCGATTGGCTGGACGGACAGTCGTCCCACCGGGTGTCCTACGCCCGCGAGGGTGACCGGTTGTCCGAGATGGCCGGGCGGGTCCTGTTGGCCCCGCCGAACCGTCACCTGGAGGTCCAGGGCGGGCTGCTGCGGCTTTCCGATGGCCCCGAACGGCATTCCTGCCGGCCCTCGGTGGACGTGCTGTTTGAATCGCTCGCGCGCTCTCCCGACCACCCGGTGATCGCCTGCCTGTTGACGGGGATGGGGAAGGACGGCGCCAAGGGCCTTTTGGAAATCCGACGCTCCGGGGGCCTCACCGTGGCGCAGGACGAAGCCACGAGCGTGGTCTGGGGTATGCCGCGTGAGGCCGTCGTCTTGGGGGCCGCCGAACGGGTGCTTCCCCTCGAGGGGATCGGCCCTGCCGTGGTCGAGGCTGCGGTCCTCGGCCCGTCGCGGAGGACCCCATGAGCCCGACCATCCTCATCGTGGACGACAGCATCACGGTCCGCATGGACCTGGCCCAGGCCTTTGAGGAAGCGGGCTACTCGACGAAACCCTGCGCGACCCTGGCGGAGGCCCGGTCGGCGTTCTTAAGCGGGGACATCTCACTCGTCATCCTGGACGTCCTCCTTCCGGACGGGGACGGCGTCGACTTCCTCCAGTGGATCAGGTTGTCGGAGTGGCACGGCCTTCCCGTGATGATCCTTTCCGTCGACGCGGAGGTCCGGGACCGCGTCCGGGGACTCCGGATGGGGGCCGATGAATACATCGCCAAGCCGTATGTCCTCGGGCACCTCTTGGCGAGGACCCAACAGCTCCTGCACCTGAAGAAAACCGGGATCGGGACGGTCCTGATCCACCCGGGCCGCCGCGACGGGAGTCCGACCCAGGCCGGTTCGGCGGATCCCAAGAAGATCCTGGCGGTGGACGACAGTCCCACTTACCTCCAGATGCTGGCCGAGGCCATGCGCGAGGAGGGTTATGTCGTGATGTTGGCCCGGTCCGGCGAGGAAGCGTTGGAACTCCTGGCCCTGCAGACGACCGATTGCATCCTGCTGGACGTGCTGATGCCCGGCCTGGGGGGCCTGGAGACGTGCCGCAAGATCAAGGCGGCCCCGGGCCTTCGGGACATTCCCCTGATCATGCTCACGGCCGCGGAGGAACGGGAAGCCGTGGTGGAGGGGTTGGGCGCGGGGGCCGACGACTACATCGCCAAATCGAGCGATTTCGAGGTGGTCTCAGCGCGGGTCAGGGCCCAAATCCGCCGCCAGCAGTCGGAGAACGAGAATCAGCGGTACCGCGAGCAGGTCATCCAAATGGAGCTGGAGGCCGTCGAGGCGCGCGCCGCCCGGGAACTGGCCGAGACGAAAGCGGGGTTCGCCCGCGACCTCGAGCGGAAGAACAAGGAACTGGAGGCCTTCAACTACACGGTCTCCCACGACCTCCGGGTCCCCTTGAGGAGCCTGAACGGGTTCAGCCAGGCCCTGTTGGAGGACTGCGGCGGGATGCTGGACGAAAGAGGCAAGGACCACCTCCGGCGCATCCGGGAGGCGTCCGCGCGGATGGATGGCCTCATCGAGGCGCTGCTCCAGGTGTCCCGGCTGGAACGTTCGGAAATGAAGCGCGAACAGGTGGACCTCGGCGCGATGGCCGCAGCCGTCGCGGCGGACCTTCATCGGGCGGAACCGGACCGTAAAGTCGCCTTCACCGTCCTGGAAGGGATGGGGGCCTGGGCCGACTGCCGGCTCATGAGGTCGCTCCTTGAGAATTTGATCGGAAACGCCTGGAAGTTCACGCGCAATCGCGACGGAGCCAGGGTTGAATTCGGACGGTCCCTCCAGGGCGGCGAGGACGCCTTCTTTATCCGGGATAATGGGGCGGGCTTCGACATGGGCCAAGTCGAGGGGCTTTTCCTGCCGTTCAAACGGCTCCACAGTGAGGCGGAGTTCCCGGGCACGGGCATCGGCCTCACCTCGGTCCGGCGGATCGTGGAACGACACGGAGGCAGGATCTGGGCCGAAGGCAAGGTCGGGGAGGGCGCCGTCTTCCACTGGACGCTTCCCCGAGACCCCGGCAAAACCTGATCCACCGCGGAGACGCGGAAAGCGCGGGGTTCAACGGTTGTTTGAATTGGTTCATCTCCTGATCGAGTGGACACCTATAACCTGGAGAAGGTCCTCCAAGATAAGGACCGTAGGCGTTCCAAAATGAAACGCGCCCCCAAGGGCTCTGACCGCGTCACTCTATTACGTGGGGACCGGGACCGGTGCGGGAAACCCCTATCCGATGGATCCTGGATGCGAGCATTGGTGTCAAACTCGTGGTTCCTGGGGATGATGCTGAAAAGGCCCTGGACCTGGTACGGAACGCGTTCCGTAGCGGTGAACCCACGAGTTATGTGCCAGATCTCTTTTATGCTGAGTGCTCCAATGTCATTTGGAAACATGTCCGCCGGATGGGCTTGTCCCCCAAAATGGCGGAAGCCCAGCTTTCGAGCCTATTCTCGTGGCCGTTCAGGACCATCCCCTCCCCACCTTTGTCCTTGAAAGGTTTTAAAACGGCGGTGGACTTGGAAAACACGGCTTTTGACGCCACTTACGTCGTTTTGGCCGAACAGCTCCAAGCCACGCTGGTCACCGCGGACCAAAAACTATTGGGAAAATTGGCTGGAACCCCTATAAAGGTGATGAATCCGCTGAAATTGACGACGGATTGAATGAAGCTGAACTCGGGGGGCTTGGTGGCGAATTCCTCAAAAAGGGCTATAAGATCCAAGTCCCCGCAAACTTTCCAAGGTATTTCCTTGTCTTGGGTGGTTTTCCTAACCTGGACCCTGATCCTGCTGGCGGCCAGGAGTCCTTGGCCCCAGATCCTGTCGAACGGGTTTTGGATAACCCTGGCGCTCCTGATCCCCGCGATCCTCTGGTACAAATCCCAACCCGAAGACGGGACCTCTCCGTTCCGCACCCCCGGGCCGCTTCCTCAGGGGATCCCTCACATCTGGCTACTCCCGATCCTGGGAGGGATCCTGGCCCGCTGGCTTCTTTCCCTGGTTCCCGGCCATTGGCCCGTCCTGGACGAGGGCATCGGGGGATTCTTCGCCCAGCGCCTCGCGGAACATTGGGAGGGCGGCTTAGTGGAAGGCGCCACCCACCAGCCCCGGCTGTTCACCTGGGGACAGGGTTTGTGGTTCTCCCTTTTTGGCGCCTCCCTCGTAGCCGAACGGACCTATACGGCGGTCCTGTCCGGCGTGGGATTCCTCGGGTTGGTGGCGGCCCTCCGGCGTTGGCTTTCCCCCTCAGCGGCTTTGGGCGGCGTTTTCCTCGCGGCCTTCGGCTTTTGGCCCCTTTGGGTCGGGAGTTTCGCGGTCGCGGGGGTCCTGCTCGTCCTTTGGGTATCCTGGCTCCTTTGGCTATTCGGGGTTTACCGCGACCTGGGCCCCAAGTCACCCCATCGAGTCAAGGTGAGCGGCTTTCTGGGCTTATGGATCGGCCTGGGGTTCTACAGTTACCTCGCTTGGCCCCTCCTCGCGCTGGGTTTCCTGGGGATCTTCGTCGGAGCCATTCCCCTCGCCAAACGAAACAAGAATGAGATCCTCTGGTTTGCCCTTTGGCTCTGCCTGCCAGCGGTCCCGCTACTCATGGACGCGATCCAGGGGGGGCTTCCCCAGCCTTACCATCATTTATGGAACGGGTCCGGAACCGGGTTGGGAATTCCGCTTTCGGGTAATTATCTCCGGGAACTTTGGATCGGTTTCCCGGCGGAGGATTTCAATTTTGGGACCCTCAGGGGGGGCCTCCTCAACCCATTGGTGGGATCCCTTTGCCTTCTCGGTTACCTGGCCTGGCTGAAACGCGCGAGCCGCGACCGGTTCGCGATGGGGCTTTGGATCTTGGCGCCCTTGCTCCTCCTTCCGGGGGAACTGACGAACAACCTCGAGGTGATGCGGATCGCCCACTTCATGCCCTGGACCGTTCTCCTGGGGGCGGTGGGCCTTTGGGAACTCCAGAAGGGACTTCCCAAGCGGTGGGGCATCCCGATCCTGACAGTCCTCCTGATGGGTTCTTGTGGCATTGACCTGAATTCCGCGTTTCGGGGAGCTGGTTGGGAGGGGAATCGGTTGACGCCCAGGCCCAGCATGCACCAATCGCCGGAGCGGGAAGAAGCCTACCGAATCCTCAAAGCCCGAAGCCGGACGGAGGGCCCGGGATTGATCTTCCTGGATCTTGTCGCGGACCCCACCAACCAGACCCTGACCTTAGCGACCCAACCCTTCAACGCTTTAAGGCAATCGGATGGTGGCGCGGCCCCCTCCTCTTGGGCGGCGGTCTTTGGGAATATCCACGACGCAGCGGCGATCGCCCAGCGGTTTCCGGGTTCCGAACTCCACAACCTCTCCAGGAGCGGGGATTACCCGGATGGCGGATGGGGGCTTGTCCTCTTTCCCGTGAAGCCGGCGGAACGGGCTACCCTGGCTCGTTGGGCCAAAGCCGAACAAAGCTTGGAGAGGGTGGTCCGGGACGCGGTGGACCGAGGAGTCGCATTGGACCAAACCCAAATCCTCGCCCGGTTGGACGAGTGTAAGTTTCTCTTCTCGAAGGATCAGGACCTCGAGGCGTTTTGGGCTAGGATCCGCATGGTCCATGAATGCGCGGCAGGGGACTTCACCGAGGGTCTCAGGGCACTCCAAGCGGTCCAGGGCAATCCCCGCGCCGACCTCATGAACTATCAGGGACGGCTACTCTTCGCCTTGGGGAAGCCCCTGGAAGCCCGACATGCTTTTGAGGTGGCCCTGAAATGCCGCCCCAATTGGACGAACGCCCAGGAGAACCTATTGAAGTTGGGGGGCCAGCCAGCGGGATCGACCCAACAATGATAGGAATGGAAAAGATTCAAGGTTATGAAGGTCTGGCAGGGGCTTTGTGAAATTTTTCACAAAGTTGGCTTGACATCGATATGACGCAGGCTCTATTTTAGCCGCACCTTGTGAAATATTTCACAAAGTCGGCTAAAAACCGCGAAAACAAAAGAAAAACAGGGCTTTCTACACCGTTTTCACCGCTCCCCGCCCTCTAAAAGCTCAACAAAACCGGAGGTTTTCCCATGATGAAGCGTTTCGTAATGGCGCCTGGTCCCACCCCCATCCCCCCTGAGGTCCTGGCCGTCGCCTCCCAACCGATCATCCACCACCGGACCCCCGGCTTCCAAGCCATCTTCAAGTCGGCCCATGAGGGCCTCCAGAAGTTCTTCCGCACCAAGAGCCCGGTCATGACCTTCGCCTCCGTTGGCACCGGCGCCATGGAATCGGCCATCTCCAACCTCACCAGCCCCGGCGAGAAGATCCTGGTGGCTTCCTGCGGAAATTTCGGCGAGCGTTGGGCCAAGATCGGCCAGGCCTACAACCTCGTGGTCGAGTATTACGAGGTCGAGTGGGGCACCGCGGTGGATCCGGCCGAGGTCGCCAAGCGCCTCAAGGCCAACCCCGACATCAAGATGGTCTACACCACCCTGAATGAGACCTCGACGGGCGTCATCAACGACATCCAAGCCCTGACCAAGGTTGCCCATGCGGCGGGCGCCTTGATCGTGGTGGACGCCATCTCCGGCCTCGGCGCGGCCCCTTTCGAAACCGACGCCTGGGGCGTGGATGTGGTGATCTCGGGTTCCCAGAAGGGTTTCATGATCCCTCCGGGGCTGGCCTTCGTTTGCGCCAACCAGGCCGCCCTGGACAAGGCCAAGGTTTCCAAGAACCCCAAGTTCTACTTCAGCTACGACAAGGCCGTGAAGAAGTTGGTCGAGGAGAAAATGCCGGACACGCCGTTCACGCCGGCCGTTTCCCTCGTCATCCAGTTGGAATTGGCGCTCCGCCAGATCCACGAGGAAAGCATGGAGAAGGTTTGGGCCCGTCACGCCGGCTTGGCCAAGGCCACCCGCGCCGCGGCCCAGGCCTTGGGGCTCAAGCTCCTGGCCCCCACGGCCCCCTCACCCGCCATCACCTCCGTCTGGTCGCCCGAGGGCGTCTCCGGCGGGGACGTGAACAAGATGTTCCGCGACACCTACGGCATCACCATCGCCGGGGGCCAGGGCAAGCTCAAGGGCAAGATCTTCCGGCTGGGCCACCTGGGCTACGCCGACGGCTCCGACACCCTCCTGGCCATCGCGCGCCTGGAGATGGTCCTCACCAAGCTGGGCGCCAAGGTGCCCCTGGGAGCCGGCGTGAAGGCCGCGCAGGAAGTCCTGCTGGCCGAGAACCTGTAAAACGAATTCCACCACAGGGTCACAGAGACACTGAGTGGTACGGCTTGAAGGCTAAATCCCAAAAACTCTGAGACCCTGTGTCTCTGTGGTGAAAGGCGGTTCTGATGTTCAAGATCCTAGTGACCGACAAGATTTCCGAGCAGGGCATGGCCGTTTTCAAGCGGGAGAAAGACTTCCAGGTCGATGAGAAACTCAAAATGTCGCCCGAGGACCTGAAGGGCTTGGTGGGGGATTACGACGGCTGGATCATCCGCTCCGGCACCAAGATCACCGCCGAACTGCTGGAAGCCGCCAAGAAGCTGAAGATCGTGGGCCGAGCCGGGGCTGGGTTGGACAACGTGGACCTGCCGGCCGCCACCAAGCGCGGCGTCATCGTCATGAACACGCCGGACGGCAACACCATCTCGACCGCCGAGCACACCATCGCCATGATGATGTCCATGGCCCGCCAGATCCCACAAGCCTACGCCTCCCTGAAGGAAAAGAAGTGGGAACGCACCAAGTTCGTGGGCACCGAGCTCTTTGAGAAGACCCTCGGTGTGGTCGGGTTGGGCCGCATCGGCTCCAACGTGGCCCGCAAGGCCATCGGCCTCGGCATGCGCGTCATCGCCTTTGATCCCTACCTGGACCCCGAGAAGTCCAAGGGCCACGAGTTCGAGATCGTGACCCTCAAGGACATCATCGCCCGGGCCGACTTCATCACGGTGCACACGCCCCTCACCCAGGAGACCAAGGGCCTCTTCGGCAAGAAGGAATTCGCCGC
>CAYMOV010000101.1:0-8374 GCA_964392085.1 uncultured bacterium | reverse complement strand
GCCTCTCGCACCAAGAAAGCCAAGGTTCGGAGCAGTTCCTCCAGGCGCTCCAGGTGAAGGGGCCCTTCACGGAATTCCAAAACGCGGCCGAGGCGCTGTTCCGGCGGACGCCGCTCCAGGCCCTGAACGGCCAACGCCTCCGCATCCTGGAAATCGAGCGCGATGTGGACGCCATGATGATGGACCTGCTGGGCCCCTTGCGGATGCGCCAGACGGTGGAATGGGGGGCTTTCCAGAGGTTTTTCAACCTCGCCGACGAGTGGTTGGACCTTTCCCGTCACGACGCCGACATGGGTGAGAAACTGGAGAGCATCCTGGTTTTGGTCCGCGAATTCCTGGTGGACGAGGCCAAAAAGTCCAAGAACCCCGAGGACATCCTTCGCGCGGCCAAGGAGCTTGATCTGCGATTGGCCAATCTCCGCGCGAAGCCGTAAACCATCTTCCCGCGTCCCCTTGATTTTTACCCCCGGTGAGCCGAACCTAGAATAATCAACCGGGAGGTGTGGGGTTGTCTTTCCAGGAATGGTTCAAAACGACCGTCGCGGTGACTTTGCCCGGGGACCCGGATCCGGTCCTGCGGCCCCGCCAATACCGGGAACCCCCTGAAGCCCTCCTTCAAGAAGTCCGGAAGACCGTCTCCGCACTTTCGGGTTGGGCATGGGCGGAAACCCGCGAAGTCCAGGGACGGATTCGCTTGACCCATCGCTCATGGCTTCCCATTGGGGCGCAGGATATCCACGTCTATGTCGTCCGCGGCCAGGACGGGGTCACCCGACTCGAGGCCGTCTCACAATCCCGGTCCAGCCGGGGGGATTTCGGGCAAAACCGCCGAAACCTGAAGGCCCTCCTTGTCCGTTTAGATCGCGAGGTTCCGCCGTTAACTTGAACCGACCGCCAGGCCCATTCAGCGGAACCCCATGGACTTCGGATCAAACGGGCTGTTTCAGTATGATGGCCGTTGTATGAGCCGCGTCAGGGCGTTTCATTTCCCAATGGGATTAAAGTTCTTCCGTCGGATCTTTCACCGAACCATCCGGAGGAAAAACATGCGATTCATCCTATTGGGCGAGCCCGGAGCGGGCAAAGGGACCTATTCCAACGTCCTCATCCGAAAGTTCAACATCCCCCAGATTTCAACCGGCGACATCCTCCGCGCCTCCGTGAAGGCTGGGACGCCCTTGGGGCTCGAAGCCCAAAGCTACATGAAGAAGGGCGAATTGGTGCCCGACTCGGTGGTCATCGGCTTGGTGCGCGAGCGCGTCAAGGAAGCCGACGCCTCCAAAGGGTTCATCCTCGATGGGTTCCCCCGCACGGTGGCCCAGGCCGAGGCGCTCGGGAAGCTCCTGAATGACATGCACCTGAAGATCGACGGGGTCCTGAAGATCGAGGTGTCACGGCCGGAATTACTGAAGCGCCTGACCGGCCGCCGGTCCTGCAAGTCCTGCGGCGCCGGGTACAACGTCAACACCGGCATGCCCCCCAAGACCGAGGGCGTCTGTGACAAGTGCGGCGGCGAGATCATCCAGCGCGCCGACGACCAACCGGCCACCATCGAGAACCGCCTGAACGTTTATACCCGTGACACGGCGCCCCTGATCAATTATTACGAGTCCCGCGGGATGATGAAGCGGATCAATTGCGAGGGCCCCCTGGATGACGTCATGAGTCGGGTGGAGAAGACGGCGATGGAGGTCGCGGGAAAGTCCGTAGCCCAGGCGCCTGATGGCGCGAAGAAGAGCGCCAACCGGTAGTACCTGGGCGAACCGAAGGACTTTTGGGTGAACTTGACTTTGGGGGGCGGATGGGTATAATCCGCCCCAGTCACCTTTAACGGGGTCCGAGAGGCTCCGAAGGACCGAATTAGATGCTTTGCGCCCAAGCGCCTGAAAACCGTAAACCTTGCCGACCCCTCGGGGTTGAGCGGGGTTTTTCTTTTTGGGGGCATCATGCCTGAATCCATCAAAGCCAAGGTCCTCGACGCCCGGGACATCGATCGGGCCCTCACCCGTATCGCCCATGAGATCCTCGAACGCAACAAGGGCACGGATAACCTAGCCCTCCTGGGGATCAAGAGCCGTGGTGAAACCCTGGCGGACCGGCTGGGCGCCAAGATCAGGTCCATCGAGGGCGCGGATTTCCCGGTGGGCGCCCTAGACATCACCTTTTACCGCGACGACGCGGCTACCCGCAAAAGTGACAAACCCCCCCAGGACACCCATATTCCCTTTGACGTGAACGGCAAGCTCATCGTCCTGGTGGACGACGTGCTCTTCACGGGCCGTTCCGCCCGGGCCGCCATCGCCGAGATCATCGATTTCGGCCGCCCCAAGGCCATCCAATTGGCGGTGTTGGTGGATCGGGGCCACCGCGAATTCCCCATCCACGCCGATTACGTGGGCAAGAATATCCCCTCTTCCCAGAAGGAAAAAGTCCTGGTGCGCGTGAAGGAATACGACCAGGTGGATGAAGTGGTGATTGTGGAACAGGCCTGAAGAAGCCGTTGGCCGTCAGCCGTTGGCCGCTGGCTTCATCCAGGCTTAAAGACTAAAGCTATCGGCGAACGGCCGGCGGCTAACGGCGAGGTTGAATGTGGCTTGGAACCGAAAACATCTCCTGACCCTCGAGGAACTGAGCGCGGACGAAATCACGCTCATCCTCGACACGGCCAATTCCTTCAAGGAAGTGTCCGAACGGTCCGTCAAGAAGGTCCCGGCGCTACGGGGCCGCACGGTGGTGCTGTTCTTCCACGAGCCCTCCACCCGAACCCGTTCGAGCTTCGAGCTGGCCGCCAAGCGCCTTTCGGCCGACATCCTGACCATCCAGACGGCATCCTCTTCCCTCGTGAAAGGGGAGACCCTGATCGACACCCTCAAGACCCTGGAAGCCATGACGGTGGACGCCCTAGTGGTCCGCCACTCCTCCTCGGGGGTACCGGCGCTCCTGGCCTCGGTGTCAAAGGCCTCCATCATCAACGCGGGGGACGGTTTCCATGAGCACCCGTCCCAGGGCCTGTTGGACCTTTTCACCATCCGCGAGCGCAAGGGCAAGATCGAGGGACTGACCGTCACCATCGTGGGGGACATCACCCACAGCCGGGTGGCCCGGTCCAACATCTACGGCCTGATCAAGATGGGCGCCAAGGTACGGCTTTGCGCCCCGACCACCCTGATCCCTTCCGGCATCGAGAAATGGGGCGTCGAGGTGACCCACGACCTCACGAAGGCGCTGACCGGGGCCGACGTGGTGAACGTCCTGCGGCTCCAGCTGGAACGGCAACAAAAGAACCTGTTCCCGACAATCCGCGAATATTCCATGCTCTTCGGCGTCACCACCGAGCGCCTTAAGGTGGCCCAAAAGGACGTCATGGTGATGCACCCGGGCCCCATGAACCGCGGGGTGGAGATCTCCTCGGGGGTGGCCGACGGGCCCGCCTCGGTCATCGACGAGCAGGTGACCAACGGCGTGGCCGTTCGGATGGCGATCCTCTTTCTCATGATGGGCGACAAGTCGGTCAGCCAGTAACGGAAGGAAAAGGTTCCATGGGCAGCTTCCTCATCCAGGGCGGTCACGTGGTGGATCCGTCCCAGCAATTGGACGGTCCCGCCGACATCCTCATCGAGAACGGCTTCATCGCCAAGGTGGGGAAGAACCTTAAGGCGAAGGCCGACCGGGTGATCGACGCCACGGGCCTGCTGGTGACCCCGGGCCTGGTGGACATGCACGTCCATTTCCGGGAACCGGGGTTCGAGTACAAGGAAACCATCGCCACGGGGTCCCACGCGGCCGTGGCGGGCGGGGTCACCTCGGTGGCCTGCATGCCCAACACCAACCCGCCCATCGACGACCAGGCCATCGTGCACTTCATCAAGACCAAGGCCGAACAGGAAGGCCACTGCCGGGTGTACCCCATCGGCTGCATCTCCAAGCGCCGCGAGGGCCAGGAGATGGCCGAGATCGGCGAGTTGAAGCGTGCCGGGGTGGTGGGGTTGTCCGACGACGGGTCGCCCATCATGAACGCCGAGCTCATGCGGCGGGTGCTGGAATACGCCAAAATGCTCGACACGGTGGTCATCGACCATTGTGAGGACTCAAACCTGTCCAATAACGGGTCCATGAACGAGGGCGAGACGGCCACCCGCCTGGGGATCCCCGGGATCCCCGCCGCCTCGGAAAACGTCATGGTGGCCCGCAACATCCTCCTGGCCGAGATGACGGGCGCCCGGTTCCACGCGGCCCACGTGTCCACCGCCGGGTCGGTGGAGCTGGTTCGCTTGGCGAAACGCAAGGGCCTTTCGGTCACCGCCGAGACCTGCCCCCACTATTTCGCCCTCTCGGACCGGGCCATCCGCAAGTACGACGCCAACTTCAAAATGAACCCGCCCCTCCGAAGTGAGGAAGACGTGGCGGCCATCCGCAAGGGGCTGCAGGACGGGGTGATCGACGCCATCTGCACGGACCACGCGCCCCACGCCTCCACCGAGAAGCAATGCGAGTTCGACAAGGCGGCCTTCGGCATCGTGGGGCTCGAGACGATGTTCCCGGTGACCTACAGCCACCTGGTGGAACCCGGTATGGTGTCCCTCTCCAAGGCGGTGGAGATGATGTCCTCCAACCCCGCCAAGATCCTGGGGATCCCCGGCGGCACCCTCGCGGAGGGTTCTCCGGCGGACGTGGCCCTGTTCGACCTCAAGACCGAGCGTCCCGTCGAAGCCTCCAAGTTCAAGAGCAAGGGACGCAACACGCCATTTCAGGGTTGGAACCTCAAGGGCTGGACGGTCATGACGATCGTCGGTGGCGTAGTTAAATACGACTACAAGAACGAAGGCTAACTGAACTCGAAGGTTGAAGCGGGTAGCAACTCAAAGGAACCCAAACGTGGCGAGTAAAGTAAAGAAGGCATTGCTGGCTCTTGAGGATGGCGCGTGGTTCGAGGGCATCTCCTTCGGCGCCGAGGGCGAGGGTTACGGCGAGGCCGTGTTCAACACCTCCATGACCGGCTATCAGGAAATACTGACCGACCCCTCCTATAAGGGACAGATGGTCACTATGACCTACCCTCTCATCGGTAATGTGGGGATCAACGAGGTGGACGTCGAGTCCCGGCGGGTTTGGGTCGAGGGATTCATCGTCCGCGAATATTGCCCCCATCCCTCCAACTGGCGCATGAAGGCCACCCTGGCGGATTACCTCCTGCAAAACAAAGTGGTCGGCATCCAGGGCGTGGATACCCGCGCACTCACCAGCCACCTCCGTACCCACGGGGCCAAGAAGGCCGTCATCTCCACCCGCGACCTTGACGTGAAGCGCCTCATCAAGAAGGCCAAGGAATCCCGGAGCATCGTGGGCGTGGACCTCGTGAAGGAAGTCACGGTCGACAAGCCCTATAAATGGACCGAGCGGCCCTACGACCTGGAGAAAGCCGGTTTGGTGGCGGGCGGCCAGCTGAAGTTCGACAAGGTGGATCCACAACCCGCTGGTATCCCCATCGCCGCCCTCGATTGCGGCATCAAGTACAACATCCTCCGAAAACTCACCGCTGAGGGGTTCGACGTGACGGTGTACCCGGCCTCGACCCCCGCGGACAAGCTCCTCGCCTCTGGCGCCAAGGGTTTTTTCCTATCCAACGGACCGGGCGACCCGGAAGCAGTACCCTACGTATACCAGACCGTGGCCAAGTTGGTGGAGTCCAACGCGCCGGTGTTCGGCATCTGCCTGGGCCACCAGATGCTCGGCCTCGCCCTGGGGGGGAAGACCTACAAGCTCAAGTTCGGCCACCGGGGCGCAAATCAGCCGGTCCTCAACACCAAGACCCAAAAGGTCGAGATTACCAGCCAAAACCACGGTTTCGCGGTGGACCCCAAGAGCGTGGATTCCGCCGTGGCGGAACTCAGCCACATCAACCTTTCGGACAACACCAGCGAGGGTATGTCCCTCAAGAAAAAGCCGGTGTTTTCGGTGCAATACCATCCCGAGGCCTCGCCCGGCCCCCACGACGCAAGCTACTTGTTTAAACAATTCAAGGAATTGCTGGCTTCAAAGTCCTAAGACGGCATTTGAACCACGGAGTTCACGGGGATTGGCGGGTTAAATCACTTTAAAAACATCTGTTTTCCCCGTGCTTATCGTGTTCCCGGTGGTTAACGGTCGTTGATGTACTTCGAAAGGTGATAGAAAGTGCCAAAGCGTACAGACATCCACAAGATCCTCGTAATCGGGGCAGGGCCCATCGTCATCGGCCAGGCCTGCGAGTTCGACTATTCCGGCACCCAGGGATGTAAGGCCCTGAAGGAAGAGGGCTTCGAGGTCATCCTCATCAACTCGAACCCCGCCACCATCATGACGGACCCCGAGTTCGCCCACCGCACCTACGTGGAGCCCATCACCCCCGCGATCGTCCGCAAGATCATCGAGAAGGAACGCCCCGACGCCCTCCTGCCCACCTTGGGCGGCCAGACGGCCCTCAACACCGCCGTGGCCCTGGCCGAGAACGGCACCCTGAACGAGTTCAAGGTCGAACTCATCGGGGCCAAGTTGGAGGCCATCAAGAAGGCCGAGGACCGCCAACTTTTCAAAGAGGCCATGCAGCGCATTGGCCTGGACCTGCCGAACTCCGCCACGGTCACGAACCTGGTGGACGGCCTGGCCTTCGCCGAGAAGCAGGGCTATCCCCTGATCATCCGCCCCGCCTTCACCTTGGGCGGCACGGGGGGCGGGGTCTGCTACAACAAGCCCGAACTCGAGGAAATGTTGGCCAAGGGCCTCGAGGCCTCGCCGACCCACCAGTGCCTGGTCGAGGAATCGGCCCTGGGTTGGAAGGAATTCGAGATGGAGGTGATGCGCGACCTGGCGGACAACGTGGTCATCATCTGCTCCATCGAGAACCTGGACCCCATGGGCGTCCACACGGGCGATTCCATCACGGTGGCCCCGATCCAGACCCTGACGGACAAGGAATACCAGAAGATGCGGGACGCCTCGATCGCGGTCATCCGCGAGATCGGCGTCGATACCGGCGGGTCGAACATCCAGTTCGGCATGCACCCCAAGACCGGGCGCATGGTGGTCATCGAGATGAACCCCCGGGTATCGCGTTCCAGCGCCTTGGCGTCCAAGGCCACGGGTTTCCCGATCGCCAAGATCGCCGCGAAATTGGCCGTGGGCTTCACTTTGGACGAGTTATTCAACGACATCACCAAATACACCAAGGCGGCCTTCGAGCCCACCATCGACTACGTGGTCACCAAGATCCCCCGGTTCACCTTCGAGAAGTTCCCCGACACCGAGGACGTCCTCACCACCGCCATGAAGAGCGTGGGGGAGACCATGGCCATCGGCCGCACCTTCAAGGAAAGCCTCCAGAAGGCCTACCGGTCCATGGAACTGGGTTACATCGGCTACGGCGCCGACGGCCGCGAGTACCTGGACGGGCGCTGGCAGAGGACCGGGGCCCGCAAACCCAAGGCCCTGCCCGAGGAATTCCTGAACGCCCGCCTCAAGAAGGCCACCAGCGACCGGCATCTCTTTTTGCGTCAGGCGCTCTGGCAGAACTATTCCATCGAGAAGCTCTACGAGCTCACGGCCTTCGACCCCTGGTTCCTGAACGAGTTTAAGCTCATCGTGGACATGGAAAAGGACTTGGAGAAAGCCCTGGCCAAGAAGGCGCCGCTCTCCAAAAAGCTACCCGCCGAATTGTTGCGGCAGGCCAAGGCCTATGGCTTCTCGGACCCCCAGCTGGCGTTCCTGGCCGGGGTGAAGGAAACGGACCTGCGGAAACACCGCAAGAGACTCGCGGTGACCCCCTACTATCGCATGGTGGACACCTGCGGCGCCGAGTTCGAGGCTTTCACGCCCTACCTCTATTCCACCTACGAACCGTACCGGTCCTCCTACACCGAGGACAACGGCGACTTCGAGTCGCCTCCCACGAAGAACAACAAGATCGCCATTTTGGGCGGGGGGCCCAACCGGATCGGCCAGGGCATCGAGTTCGACTATTGTTGCGTGCACGGAGCCTTCGCCCTGAAGGAAGACGGCTACGAAGTCATCATGGTCAACAACAACCCCGAGACGGTCTCGACGGACTATGACACGTCGAACCGCCTGTACTTTGAGCCCCTGACCTTCGAGGACGTGATGAACATCCTCGACCGCGAGAAGCCGGCCGGGGTGGTGGTGCAGTTCGGGGGCCAGACCCCCCTGAAGCTGGCGGTGCCCCTGAAGAAGGCAGGGGCACCCATCATCGGAACCTCGCCGGAGTCCATTGATGTGGCCGAGGACCGCAAGCTTTTCGGGGCCATGCTCCGCAAGCTCAAGATCCGCCAGCCGGACCACGGCATCGCCATGAACGCCAAGCAGGCCAAGCCCATCGCCCGCA
>CAYMOV010000100.1:0-8378 GCA_964392085.1 uncultured bacterium | reverse complement strand
ATCAGCATCGTGGGAGGCGGGGACTCCGTGGCCGCGGTCACCCAGATGGGCCTGAACAACCGGATGTCCCACATCTCCACGGGAGGCGGGGCTTCCTTGGAGTTCATGGAGGGCAAGGAACTGCCGGGAATCGCGGCGCTGACCAACAAATAAGCACCGCCGCGGTTGGCGGCTGGCGGCTGGTGGTTGGCTGAAACAAAGAACGGAAAAACAAAACTACGGAGGACGTTGTGAGGACACCGATCATCGCCGGGAACTGGAAGATGTTCAAAACCGTGAAGGAGTCCGTGGACTTTGTGAAAGCCCTCCACGAGAAGCTGAAGGATGTGAAGGGCCGTGAGGTCCTGGTCTGTCCGACTTACCTTTCCTTGGCCGCCGTGGCCGACGCGCTCAGGTTCTCGCCGATCCAGGTGGGAAGCCAGGACGCCCATTGGGAGAATGAGGGGGCCTTCACCAGCAACGTGAGCCCCGTGATGTTGAAGGACGCCGGGGTCAAGTACTGCATCCTGGGACATTCCGAACGGCGCCAGTACGAAAAGGACACAGACGCCACCATCAATAAGAAGCTGAAGAATGTCCTGAAGGCGGGCTTAAGGGGCATCGTTTGCGTGGGCGAGACCCTGCAGGAGCGCGAGGCGGGAAAGACCGAATCGGTCATTGAAACCCAGTTCAAGGGCTGCTTCGAGGGGATCCCCCTGGGTGATCTGGCGAACATCGTGATCGCCTACGAACCGGTGTGGGCCATCGGCACCGGGAAGACGGCATCCCCCCAACAGGCTCAGGACGTCCACGCCTTCATCCGGGGACTGGTGAAGGCCCGATTCAACTCCGAGGCCGCCGAAGCCATGCGGATCCAGTACGGCGGCTCGGTGAAGCCAGAGAACGTCAAGGACCTGATGTCCCAGAAGGATATCGACGGGGCATTGGTGGGCGGCGCCGCCTTGAAGGTGGATTCCTTCGTGGCCTTGGTGAACTTCTAAGAGCGGGCTAACAAGACCATTTGAACCACAAAGTTCACCGAGTTCACTAAGACAACTTGTGGGATAAAGTTTTTAAATCCACGGCTTTCCTTTGTGGCCTCGTTTACGCCCTCAACCGAAGGATGACGGGTAGTGACCTTTGTGGTGAAATTGGTCGCTTTGTCTGGTTTTGCTAGAGGCTCTAAAACCAGAAAACGAAAAAGCCCTTGGAATTTCCCCTTCCATGGGCTTTTTTCTCCTTCCCTTGGTTTAGCGTTTCAACCTAAAATACCTCTTGGAAATTGCTTTGAAACCCATAAAATACGCGAGTTTAATTTTAAACCTGGAGTTGCCATGTCGACCTTGTTAACCGTTCTCCATATCCTCGTCGCATTCTTGTTGATCGGGGTGGTCCTGATCCAAGAACCCAAGTCCGTCGGGGGAGGCCTATTCTCCGGGACGGGCCAAAGCCTGCTGGGAACCAGCGGCAAGAATTTCTGGACCCGTTTCACGACGGGCTTGGCCGTGGTGTTCTTCGTCCTTTGCCTGGGACTGGCCGCCCTGCCCCGCAACCACATGACGGACAGCTCCATCGCCGAGGAGATCCAGCAGAAGCAGGCCGCGGCCGCGGCCCAGGCCGCCGCGAAGCCCGCCCCCGTGAACCCCTCCGCCGCCTCAGCGGACAAGGGATCGGCGCCCGCCCCGGCCGCCGCTCCGGTGAAGGCCGCGCCAGCGCCGGCTTCCAAGAAATAAGGAAGAACCCATGACCCTCCGCCCCCGGGCCACCCTCAAGCAGATCGCCAAGTTCTGCAACGTCTCCCACACCACGGTCTCCATGGTGATCAACAACAGTCCCCGGATTTCCCCGGAGACCCGGGAGAAGGTCCTGGCGGCCATCAAGAAGTTCAACTACCACCCCAACGCCGCGGCCCGAAGCCTGGTGATGTCCCGCACCAACACCATCGGGTTGGTGGGCACCATGTTCGCCTCACCCTACTACAGCGAGATCATCCACGGCATCGAGATGGAATGCCGTCACCTCGGGCTCGACATCAAGATCTACAACGCCGAGCAGACCGGGGCGGATTACATGGAGGCCTACGACAAGATTTTCGGGGAACGGTCCTGCGACGTGATCATCGCGATTTCCATGCCCCTGGAGGATTCGGTGGTGGAGAGGTTCCAGGCCGAGGAGATGCCCTTGGTGGTCCTCCAACCGGTTTTGGACAGCACAAAACCCTTCCCGAACGTTTCCACGGTCTACATCGACGACAAGAAGGGCATGGCCAAGGCCGTGTCCTACCTGATCCAGATGGGCCACAAGAGGATCGGACTGCTGAACGGGCCTCCCTCCATCATTACCTGCCGCGACCGCCAGGAGGCCTACCTCCAGTCCTTGCGGGACCATAAGCTTCCGGCCACCACGGACTACATCGCCACCTGCAACCTGCCCGATCCCTTCGTGTTCGAGGCGGGTTACGCAGCCGCCAACGAGCTTTACGACAAGCACCCGGAGGTCACGGCGGTCTGTTGCGTTTCCGACCCCATGGCCCTGGGGGCCATCAAGCTTTATCGCCAGATGGGAAAGGTCGTCCCCGAGGACGTCTCCATCATCGGTTACGACGACACCTACATCGCCCGGCTGACGGACCCTGCCCTGACCACCCTGCACCAGCCATTGTTCGAGATGGGGAAGTCGGCGGTCCTCACGGCCCATGGGATCATCAACAACCTTTCGGTGGCGCCCATTCACCGGGCCTTCGAGACCGAACTGGTCGTCCGGGAGTCGGTCCTCGCGCTCCTGCCGGAATAAGGAAGACCCTTGCCCGGACCGGTGACCCCTGACCGGGCGGCTTTTCCCCGACGTTGGGGCCTGGCCTTTTCGGCCGCCGCCCTGGCGGCCCTGTCTTTCCCCAGCCCCCTTTCCCTCTCGCTCCACCCTTGGGGCGCCCCCTTGGCTTGGGTCGCCCTCGCGCCCGCTTTCGCGCTCCTGGAGGGCCTGCGCCCCAACCGGGCCGCGCGCTGGGGTTTCCTGTTCGGGTACCTGATGTTCGGCGCGATCATCTATTGGATCGCGCTTTTGGTGGAGGCGAAGAACCTCAAGGTCCTGGGTTGGGCCGCCCTCACGGCCATCATGGCCTGTTATCCCGCCCTGTTCGCCTGGTTGCTGGCCCGATTGCGGCCCGCCAAGGGACCCGTGGGGAGTTTGGCGGCGGCGGCCCTTTGGACCGCCGTGGAGTTCTTCCGGGGCAGTTGGCCCTTCGGGGGGTTCCCTTGGGGCCAAATCGGTGTCGCCCACGCGGTTTCCCCCGCCCTGCTTTATTGGACCACCTGGACCGGCGTCTGGGGATTGACCTTCTTGAGCGCGTACTTCGCGCGGGAAGCCTACCGACTCTGGGCGGAGCGGGATGACTCGGGGATCCGGGGGATCCTCCGGCGCCCCCGGGCCCAGGCTTGGATCGGCGGCATCCTGTGCCTTTACGTGGTCGGTCACCTGTGCTGTTGGAAACCCACGGTCGGCGGGCGGACGGTCCGGGTGGCTTGTCTCCAGCCCAGCGTGGACCAATCCCTCAAATGGACCAAGGCCTACGAGGACGCGACCTACGGGATCATGGAGCGGCTGACGCGCACCGTCACCCCGTTGGACCCCGGCCTGGTGATCTGGCCCGAAACCGCCGCCCCCAGTTTCCTCCGGTGGAGCCCAAACTCGATGACCCGGGTTCAGGGCATCGTGGGGCAGTCCGGGTTGCACACCCTGGTCGGGTGCCTGGACGCGGAAAAATCCGGCAACAACCCTTCGGATGTCCGGCAATACAACGCGGCCATTGACTTCTCCGGCGCCGGGAAGCCCCTAGGCACCTACCACAAGTCCCACCTGGTCCCCTTCGGCGAGTATGTCCCCTTCCAGAAATACCTGACCTTCCTCGGGCCAGTCGTGGCGGATTTGGGGGACTTCAATGCCGGGTCCGGCCCCGTCAAGTTCGAGGCCAAGGGATTCAGCTACAGCCCCATGATCTGCTATGAGGCGATATTCCCGCGGGATGGACGGGCGGCGGCCGACACGGGGGCCGACGTGCTGGTGAACATCTCCAATGACGCCTGGTATGGCAGGACGGCGGCCCTGTACCAACATGTCCTTCTCTGCTCGGTCCGGTCCGCCGAGGAACGGCGGCCCATGGCCCGGGCGGCGAACACGGGCATCTGCGCGCTGGTGGATCCCTCAGGGAAAATCACGGCTTCCACGCCCTGGTACCAAGAGGAGGCGCTGGTGGGGGAATTACCTTTGGCCCAGGGCCAAACCCTCTACGCGAAATGGGGCGACTGGTTCCCCTGGGCCTGCGTTTGGGCGAGCGTGCTGGGGGTTTTTGCGGGGATGGTGGGAAATAGAACTGAAATGCGTAATTTGGAATGAGGAATTCGGAATGAAGAGGCATAGGCCTGACCAATTGAGCAATCGATCGCAGTTTCTTTAATCTATTACCAGTTTTCTACTGTTCATTTGCTCTGTTTTGTCCCCGTAGGGCAAAACATGGCGACCCCACCGGGAGTCAACCCGCTCGTTCCCAGGAGCTTGGCCCCTGGGGAACCCCTCCGACAAGCCGGGGAAACGGCTGTTTCGCGCAGGGCGCTTATAGGGGAAACAGACCCCTATGTGCCCCATTGGAAAGCCGTGGGGAAATATCCCCCACACCCCCAACGCTACGCGTTGTCGAACCCCTTTAGATGGGTTCCGGTGCGCGATCAATGGGTTTGAGGGGTTAGAAAACCGGGAAAAGCAAAGGCCGAGCAATAGAAAATAGAGCAATGGACCGCAATGTCTTTATCTATTTTCAATTTTCTATTGTTCAATTGCTCTGTATTTTGGGCGGAGCCCAAAATACATGGCGACCCCAACGGGAGTCGAACCCGTGTTGCCGGGATGAAAACCCGGTGTCCTAGGCCTCTAGACGATGGGGTCGTTGTAACGGGAAACTCGAACAACGCACTAGACCGGTTTCAACCAGCGGGGGATTTTAAGGGAGGCCTTGGTCTAAGTCAAGGAACGAGGCGTTGGGCCCATTTTCAGGTATTATGGCGCCCGACAGTGAAGCGAAACCAACCGGAGGACGGGACTCATGCGTTATGTCGCCTTGGCTTTGATCGTCGCGGCCGGCCTTTGGGCCGTCGGATGCGGTAAGTCGAAATCGGATTCCAACACTCCAGCCCAGGTTCCGGGAGGCTCCACCATGGATAGGAAGGTCTTGATCGAAACGACCCAAGGCCCGTTCACGGCTGAGATCTTCGGCGATGTGAAGGTGTCCTCGGCCAACTTCCTCCACTTGGTCGAATCGGGCTTCTACAACGGCTTGGTCTTCCATCGTTACGTCCCGGGTTTCGTCATCCAGGGCGGGGACCCGAAGGGAGACGGCAGCGGCGGTTCGGACAAGACCATCCCCCTGGAGATCACCGACCACAAGCACGTCAAAGGCGCCCTCGGCATGGCCCGGACCCAGGACCCCAACAGCGCCTCCAGCCAGTTCTATGTCTGCCTGGACGACGCCCACAACCTGGATGGCCAATACTGCGTCTTTGGACAGGTCGTGGAGGGGATGGACAACGTCCTGAAGCTCCGCCAGGGCGATAAGATGACGAAAGTGACCATCCTTCCGTAAGACCACCTCCCGGTTTCGGGACGCTAGCGCTGGACGGCGTCCCGGACCGGGTCTAAAATGGCGTTCTCATCTGAAATTCCCGAGGTTTCCATGGCCATCACGATCAAGGATGTCGCCCGAAAGGCGGGGGTTTCGGTCGCCACCGTCTCCCGCGTGGTGAACCAGAAGGATATCCATAAGGTCGGACTCAAGACCCAACGCCGGATCGAGAAGATCCTCAAGGAACTGGGTTACCACCCCAACACCATGGCCCGGGGGCTCAAGACCCGGAAGACCCGCAACATCGGCGTGGTGTTTTTCTGGTACGACCGGCCCCACCTGTCCGACTTCTACCTGACCCGGGTCCTGGACGGCATCATCAACTTCCTCGCGGACAAGCAGTACAACGTCCTGATGAACACCTTCAGCCGGAACTTGGAGAACGAGGGGCTTTATTCCGGCTTCGTGAACAACGGCCTGGTGGACGGCATCCTGGCCATCGCCCCCCCGGTGGAGTCCCAGTTCTTCCAGGACCTCAAGACCGGGGCCCTTCCCAACGTCCTGGTGAACTACCAGGTCAACGACCCGGACGTCTGTTTCGTGGATTGCCTCAACACCCAGGGCATCATCGACGCGGTGGACCACCTGATCGCCCTCGACCATAAGCGGATCGGTTTCATCTCAGGGGACATCTCCTTTTCCAAGAACGCGTTGGACCGGTTCAACGCCTTCAAGTACATCCTGAAGAAGCGCCACCTGGTTTTCCGTGAGGACCATGTTTACAGCGGCAACTGGATGGAAGAGGCGGGGGCTAGGGCGGCCCAGGCGTTCCAAAGGACGAAGAATCCACCCACGGCGGTGATGTCCTCCTCCGACATCATGGCCATCGGGGCCGTGAAACAATACCGGAAGATGGGGGTCAAGGTGCCGCAGGACGTTGCGGTGATCGGTTTCGACGACTTGCCCGTCCTCTCGTTGACCGACGTGCCCCTCACCACGGTGCACCAACCGCTGTATGACATGGGCTTCGAGGCCGCGAAAATGTTGTGGCACCGCCTGGAGAACCGGCCGGTGGATTATACGCACCGTTTCTTCCCGACCAAACTCGTCATCCGGGAATCCTGCGGTTACTACCTCAAGCATCCGCCGATGGCCCCGCCCCCGCAGCTCTGACCCCGCCTCACGCCTAAGCGGATTCTTGCCCTGGATGGGGTGATGCCGGAAAAATCCCTTGAGTCTCCACCCGTGAAGTCCACGTTCCCAGCCTACGCCTCTTCCTTCTTCGCGGGGGCGATGGTCCTGTTCATCGAGTTGGCCGGTGCCCGCTGGCTGGCCCCTTCCTTCGGTTCGGCGTTGGACGTCTGGGCCTCCCTCCTTTCGGTCACCCTCCTCGCGATCTCACTAGGCGCCTGGGTCGGTGGGTCCCTCGGGGACCGTTCACCCCGCTATCGGACCCTGGCCTGGGTCTGGTGGGCTTCGTCCTTGGCCCTGGCGGTTTGCCTCCTGTTGCGCCGTCCAGTGCTGGGGTGGTCCGGAAACCTGGGTCCGGGAAGCGGCGCCCTCCTGTCCAGCCTGGTCCTCTATTTCCCCGCGCTCTTCCTGTTGTCGGCGGCGGCTCCCTTGGCGGTCCGTTTGGCCGCTCCCTCGCCGGATCAGGTCGGGCGGGTGGTGGGTCGCTTCTCGGCGGTGGGGACGGCGGGCAGCTGTTTGGGCGCCCTGGTGACGGGCTTTATCCTGGTCCCGCATTTTTCGCTCACCCGCCTGTTCGCCGGCGCCGCCTTCATCTCGGCCGGTTTCGGCTTGACGCTCCTTTCAGCCGCTTGGAAGCGGCCCGCGCCCCTCTTAGGGCTCTTGGGTTGGGGCGCGCTCCTCTTCCTCCTTTCCACCTCGCGGTCCTCGGGCAACCTCGCGGGCGGAAACGGGGTCCTCCTGGTCATGGACACGGTGCAGAGCCTCTACGGCCAGATCCGCATCGTCGAAACCCCCCAATCGCGTTACCTCCTATTGGACGGGATCATCCAAGGGGGCCAGGACCTCGGCGACCAAGCCTCGGTGGCGGGGTACACCTCGACCATGGAGGCCCTGGGACGTTCCGCGGTGGCCCATCCCAAGCGGGTCCTGGTGATCGGGTTGGGCGCGGCGATCCTGCCGAACCGCTTCGCGGCGCTGGGGGCCGCGGTGGACACGGTCGAGATCAACGGCCAGATGGTGGAGGAGGCGAAGAAGTGGTTCGGGTTCAACCCGGCGCCGGGGCGGCTGCATCGGATGGACGGCCGGAGGTTCCTGGCCCAGGCGCAGGGTCCCTACGACTTGATCCTGATCGACGCTTTTTCCGGCGAGGAAGTTCCCGGGCACCTGATGACGGAGGAATGCTTCCGCCGATGCCGGGACCTGTTGGCGCCCCAGGGGGCCCTCCTGATGAATTACGTGGGTTTCGACTCCGGTCCGGACAGCTTGGTGCCCTCCGTGATCGCCGGGACGCTTCAGCGGGATTTCGCGCAAGTGGAACTCTACGCCCTGGGGGAGCCCCATAAACGCGACAACCTGATCCTGGTGGCCCGTTCCACGCCCACGGCCTGGGGCCCCGTCCCCCGGGGGATCCCGGGCCCCCCGGACATCACGGCCAAATTTTCAGCCTTGTCCTCCTATAAACAATCCCTCCCGTCCAGCGACCAGGTATTCCGCGACGATTGGCATCCCGCGGATTGGATGGACCGCCATTCCCGATCGGGGTGGCGCAAGGAAGCGTTGGAGTTCATGAACCGTTATGGGATCGACGGCTGAGCGG
>CAYMOV010000099.1:0-8482 GCA_964392085.1 uncultured bacterium | reverse complement strand
CCACCGTCAGGATGACCCGGGGCGTGCAGGACAGGATCGCCCCCGACAGGCTCACCAGGAAGAGAGGAAGGTAATAACTGACCGACCCGCCGCTGAGGGCCACGGCCATAGCGATGAAAAGCCCGTCCATGAGGAAGAGGATGGGGGCCAGCCAACGTTCCGCCCGCCGGATCTTATAGAGGAAGTAAAGGGCCAGGATGGTCACCCCGCCGGTCAGGCAAAGGTCGATGGAGGTGAAGGTTTCAGGCTTGTCGTTTTTCTCGACGAAAAGAACCAGGAAAAACAGGACAGAGACCATGATGGCGTGGATCCGGAGGACCCATCCCAAGGTCTGGTGTTGATGATCAGAGTACGCCACGGTGTTTCCGATCTTCGTTCGACGCCTATCGCCCGGTCCCATCACCCCGGGGTCCCGGGGTCCGCAAGGAACCGGTCAGGGTCTCGAACCCAAGCTTTGTTCGATCCACCTTAAGTAGGCGGGGTTCCCGCGATCCACCGGCAAGGCGAGGATCTCGCAGGTCTCGTAGGGGTGGGCGCCGCGGACGGCCTTTTCCAGGGCCGGGTACCGCGGGGCAGCCGTCTTGATCACCAAGAGTTCCTCCCGGGCCCGTTCCACCTTTCCCTTCCAACGGAATAGGCTTGTGAGCCCCGGGACGATGTTCACGCAAGCCGCCAGCTTTTTCCCGACCAGAAGCTTCGCCAGCCGGAGGCTGGTCGCGCGGTTCGGCGTGGTCACCATCACGACGACGTATTTCATCAGGGACCCTTTCAACGGCTTAACCGCCAAGCATGTTCACCCCAATGGACCCAAAGGGCCCAACGGCCCCTATGTTCAAGAATCCTCCACAATGGAGGTTAGGTTTTTCCACCGGATGTTGACCCAAAACCATCGCGAACACCGTGTCCATCGTGATTAAACGTGTTGCCGTTTTCGCTTATTCCGTGGCGTCGGGGTCGAGCACCCACATCTTCTCGTCCTTGAACTTCTCCACCCGCGTGAGGGAGCGGCCAGACGGCGGCGGGGCGTCCTCCACCCCCTGCGCCAGCCCCGGGAGGGCGTAAACGAACGACCCGTCCGAGACGTTGGCCCGCTCCGCCAGGCGGGTCTTGACCAGGATCTCGAACCGCCGGTTCAGGGACACCGAATCGAGCCCCATGAAGGCCTGGAGATCGAGGTTGGAGGCCATGGCCCGGCCGGATTTCGCCAGGAAGAACAGGAGTTTTTTGCAGACCTGGTCCAGGTCCAGGTGCTCGTTCATCGCCTCGAAAAGGTCCTGGTACTCGACCCTCGGGCCGCGGCGCAAAAAGGCCCGGTCCAGGGCCTCGGACAGGAGGAACATCAGCCGCCGTGGGTTGCCGTGGGACAGGGCCACGGCCAGGTTCAGCGTCTCGGGATCGAAGAATTCGTCGGTCCGTTTTTTCCAACCCGCGCCCTGGAGCCGCCTTTCCACGACCTGTCGGAGTTCCGGGGGGGCCAAGGGCTCCACCCGCACCACGGTCTTGAAGAGGCCCAACACCGTGGGGTCGGCCCCGGCCTTCACCACTTCCCGGACCTTGGCGTGGAACTCGTCCTGGAGGGAAAGGGCGAACGCCGCGTTGGGCATCTCGAACAGTCCCTTGAGCCGTTCCAATACCTGGAGCGTCCGCTCGGACCGCGTGAGGTGCGCCACCCGATCGCCTTGGATCTTTTCCAGGTCGTCCACGAACATGAGGACCGGTTTCCGGGCTTCGGCCACGAGACGCTTCACCTGGGTCAGGGCGGAAAACTTCAGCGCGCTGGCGTCGCCCTTCGGGCGCTTGCCCGAAACCCGTAGGGTCCTCGGGGACGGAAGGACCGACGTCAGTTCCTGGAGCAATTCTTGGAGGAGGTAGGCGGGATCGTCCACCGGCACCCCGATGGAGACCACGTGGAAATCCTTCGGGATGCGGGACCGGACCAGTTGAAGGAGGCTGCTCTTGCCGGAGCCGGGCTCCCCCGCCACCGCCACGTTGTGGAGGGCGAAGAGCGCCGCGGCGAGGCGGTCCGCCTGGATCCCGCGCCCGACGAAATCGGCCAGCCGCCCCTCGGGAAGGGCCATGGTCGTGAAGGGGTCCCGGGAAAGTCCCATATGGGAATAGGCCGCGTGGGCCGCGGTGGTCCTCTTTCGCTTCATGGGAGGGCCGAGCAAGACGGTTGGTTGGCATTTCTGCTCATCACTGGGTCCTCAACGATCACGCAGACCAGACAGATATCGCCTTGGGGTACAGAGGGGCGAAGCCCCCATGAGGGTGTGGATCGGAGGTCCGCACAACGTCAACGCGACATCGTGAGTTTCTCGCCCACGACCGCGTAGGGGGTGTGCATGCCGGTCTTGCCCTTGATGGCGACCGGCGGCATGGCCAGCATCTCGAAGGAATGCTCCGCGGCGTTGGCCATGTCCTCGTTCACCAAAACCTGGCCGTGCTTGGCGATGCCGCAAAGCCGCGAGGCCAGGTTGATGGAGTCGCCGATCAGGGTGAACTCCAGGCGGTTGGGCGACCCCATGTTGCCCACGATGGCCTCCCCCGCGGTGATGCCGATGCCCAAGCCGATCTCCACGGGCTGGCTGTAGCTGACCCGGTACCGGGCGTTGAGGCTCTCAAAGCGGTCCTGCATGCGCAGGGCGGCCCGTAGGACCTTCTGGCAGGCCTCCGACTCGTCGCCGTAGGGGCGGCGGAAATAGGCGAAGATCGCGTCGCCGATGTACTTGTTGATGTCGCCGCCGTTCTGGGTGAGGACCTCCTCCATGGCGGTGAACATCCGGTTCAGGACGTCGACGGTCTCCTCGGGCTTGAGCTTCTCGGCCATCTGGGTGAACCCGCGGATGTCGGAAAAGAGCACGTAGACCCGCCGGAGCTGGCCCCCGGTCTCGTTCTTACCGGCGCTCTTGACCGCCTGGTCGCTGACGTTGCTGCCCAGGTACTTCTCCAGGGTCTTGTTGGCCTCCGCGGCCTTCTGGGTCAGGGTGTCGTATTGGCCCGCGGTGGCCCGGAGGATCTCCTCGCGCTTGGGCTTAAGGGACCATGGCATGCCCCCCCGGAAGAGGGGCAGGTGGTAGGGCAGCATGTTGCGTTCCCGGAGGAACTCCTGGAGCTGGTAAAGAAACGCCACCTTGGAACGCCAGTTCACCAGGAACCACCACACCAGGAGGATCAGGGCGAAGATCTGGGCCAGGGTCTGGGCGTTGTAGGAATCCATCGTGAACTTCGTGGCGATCACATAGAAGCTGAAGGAGAGGAACAGCCAAAGGAGGACAAAGCCCACGAAGTCCTGGATCCGGACCACGATGCTTTTTGTAGGTTTTTCGTTTTCCATGAATACCCCAAGGTCGGGAACTGTCGGATGGACCCGCGACCGGACGGCCATTTTAACGCAAACATAGGGGGAATGGACGTGTCAGGAGACCGGGGAAGCGTGGCTGAAAACCCCTTTTTCCGAATTCGGCCGATGGGTCCCTCAGGACACGGTGAATTCGTGAGGTTCCCGTGATTTGTCGCATGGGAACCCCCAGGTCAGGGGTTGTGGGGTTTTAGGGAAGGAACGAAGTCAAGGGGCCGTCAAACCCCGGCCGGCCTCGCGGAGCGCCTCGAGGCCCTCCTGCGTCCGGGACTCGATGTAACAACGGACCAGGGGTTCGGTGCCGGAGAACCGCACCATGATCCAATCGCCGCCCGACAGGAAGAACTTGAAGCCGTCGATGGTCAAAACCTTCTCGACCTTGCGGCCCGCGATCTCGGAGGGCGGGTTGTTCTTGAACCGGTCCACGAGGGTCTCCCGGAGTCCGGGTTTGAGCTTGAGGTTCAAGCGGTCGCCGAAGAAGTTCCCATGTTCCTTATAGATGCGCTGGAGGACGGACTTGAGTTGTCGCCCCGACGTCGCTCCCGCCTCGGCCATCAGCAGGCAAGCCAGGATGCCGTCCTTCTCGGGGATGTGGCCGTGCACCGTCAACCCCCCCGACTCTTCCCCGCCCAGGATGATCGGCTCCTTCGCCATGACCTCGGCGATGTACTTGAACCCCACGGGGGTCTCGCGCACCGGTACGCCCTTGGAGGCTGCGATGGCGTCGAGCAGGTGCGTGGTGGCCACCGAACGGACCAGGGCGCCCTTCCAGTCGCGGGTCGTGAGAAGGTGGTCGAGCAACACCGCCAGCACCTCGTTGGAGGTCAGGTAGGTGCCGTCGGAATCCAGGATGCCGAACCGGTCGGCGTCACCGTCATTGGCCAGCCCCAAGTGGGCGGGCCAGGTGCGGACCAGCCCCGCGGCCTCCACCAGTTCCTTGACGCCGGGTTCCGGGTGGTGGTGCCCGAAGAAAGGATCCCGGGTGTTGCGGATGACCTTGACCTGGACACCGGACTCCTGGAGCAGGGTGTCGAGGTAGCCGATTCCGCAGCCGTTCATGGGATCCACGACGATCTTCATGCGGGCCTGGCGGAGCAGGTCGAACCGCACGATTTCGCGGATGCGCTTGAAGTAGTCGGCCTTGGGGTCGATGTCGCGGACCAGCCCCTTCTCGCGGGCGGTCTCGAGCGCCATCTCGGGGATGGCCTCGCCGGAGGCGCCCAGGGCCTCGGCTTCCTTTTCCAAGGCCTGGGTCACGTGGACGGGGGCCGGGCCGCCGTCCATGCCGTTGAACTTCAGGCCTTGGTACTGGTAGGGGTTGTGGCTGGCGGTGAAGTTGATGGAGCCGGCGCAACCGCGGCGCAAAAGCTCATAGGAGACCGTGGGGGTCGGTGTGCCGACGGGGGTGAGGTAGACCGGGATGCCGTAGCCCGCGAGCACGCGGCTCGTGAGTTCCATGAACTCCTCGGAGAAGAACCGGTAGTCGGCCGCGACGACCAGGCCCTTGTTGGCCGAGCCGTCCTTCTGGAGGGTCTTGGCGATGGCGCCCACGGCGATGCGCACGTTGGCGAAGGTGAAGTCGTCGGCGAGGATCGCCCGCCAACCCGAGGTTCCGAAGGTGATCTTGCCCATGGTTCAGCAAACTCCTTTTTTTATACGGAGGTCAGTCGTCGAGGCACCCAAACTGTAATGGAAAAATTGCGAGCGGGCAACAATCTAGGTCAGGGTAGGAACCGACGGATAATTCACCCGACAGAAACGTCGAAACCGAATTCCGGAATATCCGTGTGGAAAAACGTTCAGAACGGCATGGGCATGAAGCCCAGAACCAGCACGCCCAGCAGGGCCAGAAGCAGGACGGCTTGGTGGGCCCGGGACACCGGGACGGGTTCCTGGGTGCCGGGTTTCATGTACATGGAGATGATGGGCTTCAGGTAATAAGCGAAGGAAACCAGGCTGAAGATGATGGCGATGAACGCCAGGTCGGCTCGGCCATGGTCCACGGCCAGCTTGAAGAGCATGTATTTCCCGAAAAAGCCGCCGGTGGGCGGCATGCCCGCCAGGGAGAACAGGAACACCGAGAAGGCCAGGGCCTCGCCGGGCCGTTTGGCCGCGTAGCCGTCGAAGTCCGAGAAATTCTCGAGTTTCTCGCCGGGCCCCGAGGCCCAGGACAGGAACGCGAAGGCCCCCGCCGTCATGAAGGTGTAGGCCGTCAGGTAGAACGCCACACCGCGCGCCACGTCCGCGTCGGGCGCGACCCCGACCACCGACAATCCGACCAGCACGTACCCCGCGTGGGCCACGCTGGAGTAGGCCAACATGCGCTTCACGCGGGTCTGCACCAACGCCCCCAAATTCCCAATGGCCAGGGTCAGGACCGCCAATAGGCCGAGCGCCTCGCCCCAGACCGGCTGGGGGCCAAGGGCGTCGAGGAAGAGCCGCAGCAGGGCGGTGAAGGCGGCGGCCTTCACGGCGGTGGCGAGGAAGACCACGGAAGGGCCGGGCGAACCCTCGTAGACGTCGGGGGCCCAGGCGTGGAACGGCGCGGCGGCCACCTTGAAGGCCAGGGCGCCCAACACCAGGGCGCCGCCCGCGGTCACGTAGAGCAAGGGCGCGGAGCCGGAGGTGACCGCCGCCCGGATGCCCGTGAAGAAGGTGGAACCCGAGGCGCCGTACAGAAGGGCGGAGCCGTAGAGCAGGAGCGCCGAGGCGAAGGCGCCGGGGAGGAAGTACTTCAGGGCGGCCTCGGAGGATTCCTCCTTGAAGCGCAGGTAGCCCGCCAAGACGTAGGCCGGGAGCGAGAGCAGTTCCAGCCCGATGAAGAGGGTCAGCAGTTCCTCGGCGGAGGCCAGGATCAGGGCCCCGGACGCCGCGAACAACAGGAGGGCGTAGTACTCGCCGGTCACGGCCTTCTCGCGCCGCAGGTAGGGCGCGGCGCTTCCCACGGCGAAAAGGGCGGCGAAGAGGATCGCGGCGGAGGACCAGAGCGTGAGCTTGTCCACCACCAGGGCCCCGGAGAACAAAAGCCCGGGGGCGCCAGGCGAGGCCAATGTATGAAAGTCGGCCACCAGCGCCGCCATCAGGACGGCGGCGGCCAGCACCGGCGCGGCGCGGCGTCCCGCCTCGCGGCCCAGCGCCTCAAGGGCCAAGAGCAGGAGCGCCCCGGCCAGGGTGACCCAAAGGGGCAGGAAAGCCTGCAAGGGGCTCATCGTCCGTTCCTCCGGCCCGGGCGCAGTTTTACGCGGCCCTCATCGATCAGGTGCTTCTGTTCCGCCGCGAAGTCGGTCATGACCGGGGGCGGCTTGAGGCGGTTGATCACGGACAGCTCCAAACTTTTTTCCATGGGCGCCAGGAAGCCGCGTGGTTGGACGCCCAAGTAAAGCATCATCACCAGCAGGGGCGCCAACACCAGGCCTTCCCGCAGGGACATGTCCTTCATCTTCAGGTTCGCCTCGTGCTTCACCGGCCCCAGGAAGACCCGGTTGTAGAGCGAGAAGAGGTACCAGGCCCCCAGGATCACCCCGAGGGACGCCACCGCCGTGGGGATCGGCGAGGTCTTCCAGGCCGCGGACAGGATCAGGTACTCGCCCACGAAGCCGCAGAGGCCCGGCAGGGCCGCGGAGGCCAGCGACGTGAAGAGGAACGCCGCCGCGAACAGGGGCACCACCTTGGCCAGGCCGCCGTAGTCCTCGATTTTCCGGGTGTGTCGCTGGTCGTAGATCATTCCCACCAGGAAGAAGAGCGCGCCCGTGGAGACCGCGTGGTTGAGCATCTGGAGGACGGAGCCCTGCATACCCTGGAGCGTGAAGGTGAAGATGCCCAGCACGATGAAGCCCATGTGCGACACGGAGGAATAGGCCACCAACCGCTTCATGTCGGGCTGGACCGCCGCGCAGAGCGCTCCATGGATGACGCCGATGACCGCCAGGACCGTCAGGAGCGGCGCCAAGGTCTGGGAGGCGTCCGGGAACAAAGGCAGGCAGAAGCGCAGGAGGCCGTAGGTCCCCATCTTCAGCAGGACGCCCGCGAGGATCACGGACCCGCCGGCGGGCGCCTCGGTGTGGGCGTCGGGCAACCAGGTATGGAAGGGCACCAGGGGCACCTTGATCATGAAGGCGAGGCCGAAGGCCAGGAAGCCCCAGAGCTGGAGGTCCTGCGGCAGGCGGTTCTCGAGCAGTTTCACGTAGTCGAAGCTGTGGCCCGCGTGGCCCACGAGCAGGATCAGCACCAGCATGGGCAGGGACCCCACCAAGGTGAAGAGCACGAACTTGACGGTGGCGTAGATGCGGTTCTCGCCGCCCCAAAGGCCGATCAGGAAGAACATCGGTACCAGCATCAGCTCCCAGAAAATGTAGAAGAGCACCAGGTCGAGGGCCACGAAGGCGCCGACCATGGCGGACTCGAGCACCAACATCAGGGCGTAGTAGCCCCGTTCCCGGGTCTGGATGGTCTTGAAGCTGCCAAGGATCACCAGGGGCGTGAGGAAGGCCGTCAAGATCACGAGCCAGAGGGAAATGCCGTCGAGCCCGAGGTGCAATCGCACCCCTAGGGCGGGCAAAAGCTCGCGGTCCACGCCGAACTGGAAGCCGCCGTCGGCCTGGTCAAAACCGCCGTAAAGG
This sequence comes from uncultured bacterium, assembly GCA_964392085.1. Taxonomy (GTDB): domain Bacteria; phylum Oederibacteriota; class Muellerivitia; order Muellerivitales; family Muellerivitaceae; genus CAYMOV01. The sequence goes on along the minus strand of CAYMOV010000099.1, from coordinate 505 downwards.
GACCAGGCCGTGAAGAACAGGGCCGTTGAGACGGCCAGCGCCGTCCACTTGGCCCAGGTCTTGGGCAGGACCGCCACGAGGAAGGCCCCGAGGAGCGGGTAGAGGATGAGGGCGGTCAGTTGCACGTTTTCACCCCTGGGTCGGTCGTCCGGTGGAAGTTCATCGGACCACCCAGAAAAGGAGGAAGGCCGCGCCGGCGGCCAGTCCCGCGACCGTCCAGCGCACGGACCCGGTCTGCAGGCGGCGCGCGAACCGGCCTAGGGCCTGGACACCGGCCACGCAGATGTCCACCGCCTTTTCGATGACCATCTGGTCGATGAATTTGAAGGACACGTATTGGGCGGTCAGGCGCACCGCCGCCAATACCGTGTGGTCGTAAATCTCATCCACGTAGAACTTGTTCTGCAGGATCTCCCGGAGGCCCGGCAAGCGCTTCTCGGTCTGGTCCACCACGAAGGTCTTCTTCTGGCCGTACACCGCCCAGGCCAAGCCCATGCCCGCGAAG
>CAYMOV010000098.1:0-9059 GCA_964392085.1 uncultured bacterium | reverse complement strand
TGGCGGGCCCGCTGGACCAGGAGCCGCCGGTCCACCACTTGGTCGAACAACCGGCGCTTGATCACCCGCATCTGGGTCTCAGTAACCGCGCTGTAGTGGATCTCCATCAGGCGGAACTCGGTGTCGAATTCCTCAAGGGAAATCGGCTCGCCGTTGAGGAGCACCACGGCCTGGTCGGGTTCCACGGGCCGGGGGGACATGTCCACCGTGGCGTCGCATCCCGTCAGGAACAACAGGCCCAAGGCGGCGGTCCGCCAAAACGGGCCCGAAGACAAAACGGCCGGAAGCCCCCTCCAGGGGTCTCCCGGCCGTCCGGTTCGGATCATCCTCTTCCGCTCCCCGGGGGGGCTGTTTCTTACTTGTCCTTCTTCAGGATCTGTTGGGAGGGGGAGATCTGGGCCAGGTACTTCTGGATCGCGTCCTCATGCCGGGAGACCTTGTACTCGGCGCGCAGTTGGGTCAGGAGCTTGTCGGCCATCGCGCGGAGCCGGACCTGGTCGCGGACCTTCTCGTAGGGCTGGGGCTTCTCGCCCGCGCTCTTGGCCTCGGATACGTACTCGTCGAAGCGGTCCTTCACTTCCTTCTCGGTCACGATGACGTCCTTGACCTTCGTCTGGGCGTAGGCCTGGGCCGTCAGCATCTTGGTGTAGTCGACCTTGAAGTTCTTGCGCACGTGCTTGACGGCGGCCAGGTCGCGTTCCAGGCGGGTCTGGAGCTCCACCAGCTTGGTCTCGGAATCCGGCAGGGACTTGTTCAGTTCCTTATCAAGGTCGGCGCTGGAGAACTTCTCCTTGGCGGCCGCGGTGAGCACCACATCCTGGTCCAGGAGGCTGTCGAGGACCTGCTTCACGTGGTCGGGATCCGTCGGGTCGATCCCCGCTCCCGGCTGGACGACGCGGTACAGGTCCATGTGGGACACCCAATCGGCGGTCGTGACCTTCTGGTCGCCGATCTCGGCCACCACGGTGTTGTCACCGGCCAATTTATCCTTCGCGCAGCCGATCCCCAGGACGGTCGCCAGGGCCAGGAACAGGATGCCGCCGAAAAGCTTGTTGGACTTCATCGAACACTCCTTGATGGGGTTGGGGAAAAAAGCCGTCCCCCGTTGCGGGGGGCTCCCAAGAGCGCGTTAGGATAGCACCGGGCCCAAAGCCTGTCCAAGCAAAACCCGGAGAAGTCCGCCTGGAAATGGGCCTGTCTATGGGATTTTTCCGTGTTCTAGGGAGACCCGGCCCCGCCCACCCAGTTCCCTATATTCAACGAAATCAAAGCCCCCAATGATTGAACCACGGGGTAAGCGGAGGTCACGGAGGATAAAGGGTTAAATCACTATCCGACTATAAACTGTATCTCTCCGCCTTCTCCGTGAACTCCGCCCCGCCCATCTTTCCAGGATATGGCGGGCGGGGCTGTCCCACTTTCATTGAATGATTGATCGGGCGCGGGACGTGTCATCCGCGGAAATAAACGTTATTCATTTCAGGAAGCGGTCAATTCCGCCAGCAGGCGTTTGGCGGCCTCGAGGCGCTTCTCCGGCGGCTCATCCCCCTTGCAGACCCGGAAGGAGACGGTGTTCGGGTCCTTGGGCGAGAACCTCAGGCGCGCGGGCGGGTACTTCTTCACCCAAAGCGCCACCCGGGGAGGCTCGGGCTGGCGCTCGGGATGCCAAGTGAGCGACACCCACCCGCCGGACATCTCCACCCTTGTGAGTCCCAGCCCCACCGCGAGGGGACGGAGGGCCGCCACGGCCATGAGGGCCCGGGCCTCCTCGGGCGGCGGGCCGAAGCGGTCCACCAATTCCTCGTTGAGGACCTTCACCTCGTCGTCGCCCGTCACGGCGCCCAGGCGCCGGTACAGTTCCGCCTTGACCTCCTCGTCGGCCACGTATTCCTTGGGCAGGTACGCGCTCAATCCCAGGGACAGCACGGGGTTCACCCGGGCGGCGGGCTCGGGCTCGCCCTTGAGCTTGGAGACCTCCTCGGTGAGCATCTGGGCGTAGAGGTCCAGCCCGATGGCCTCCATGTTGCCGTGCTGTTGGGTGCCCAGCACGTTGCCCGCGCCCCGGATCTCCATGTCCTTCATGGCGATGTGAAGGCCGGAACCCAGGGTCGAGAACTCCTGCAGGACCTCCAGGCGCTTCTGGGCCATTTCCCGTAGGGTGCGGTGGCGGGGGTAGAAGAAGTAGGCGTAGGCCTGCCGGTCGGTGCGGCCCACCCGGCCCTTGAGCTGGTACAGCTGGGACAGCCCCATGAGGTCGGACCGCTCCACGATCAGGGTGTTGACGTTGGGCATGTCCAGGCCGGACTCGATGATCGAAGTGCATACCAGCACGTCGTACTCCCGTTCGGCGAAGTCCAGCATGATGGACTCCAGCTCGTGCTCGGTCAGCTGGCCGTGGGCCACGGCGAGCCGGGCCTCGGGCACCAGTTCCTTCAACTCGTCGGCGGAACGCTCGATGTCCCGCACGTGGTTGTGCACGTAGAACACCTGGCCCTCCCGGCCGATCTCCCGCCGCACGGCCTCGGCCACCACCTTGCCGTTCCAGGGCAGGACCTGGGACGACACGCTTCGCCGGTTGCGGGGCGGGGTGTCGATCACCGAGATCTCGCGGATGCCCGACAGGGTCATATGGAGCGTCCGGGGGATCGGCGTGGCGGTCAGGGTCAGGACGTCCACGTCCTTCTGGATGGCCTTGAGCTTTTCCTTCTGGGCCACCCCGAACCGGTGTTCCTCGTCCACCACCAGCAGGCCCAGCCGCGCGAACCGCACATCCTTGGCCAGGAGCCGGTGGGTCCCGATCAGCACGTCCACCTTTCCCATGGCCGCGTCCCGCAGGATGGCGTCCTGGTCCGCCTTCTTCTTGAACCGCGAAAGCACCTCGACCTTGATCGGCCAATCCGCGAAGCGGTCCCGGAAGGTCTGGTAATGCTGTTGGGCCAGGACGGTGGTGGGCACCAGCACGGCCACCTGGTGCTTGCCCTGGACGGCCTTGAAGGCGGCCCGAAGGGCCACCTCGGTCTTGCCGTAGCCCACATCGCCGCAGACCAGGCGGTCCATGGGTTTGGAGGACTCCATGTCCTTCTTCACGGCGGTGACGGCCTGGTGCTGGCCCGGGGTGATCTCATAAAGGAAGGAATCCTCGAACTCGGCCTGCCAGGGCGTGTCCGGCGGGTTCGGGTTCTTCGACAGGGCCTGGCGGGCGCTGTAGAGGGCCATCAACTCGCGGGCCACACCCGCCACGTCGCGCCGCACCTTGGCCTTCGCCTTGGCCCACTGTTCCCCGCCCAACTTGGACAGGGTGGGCGACCCCTCGGCCCCGATGAACTTCTGCACGAGGGCGATCTGCTCCGTGGGGAGGTAGATCTTCTCGCTGTCGGCGAACTCCAGCTGGATGAAGTCGCGGGTGACCGCGTCGACCGTGAGGGGCGTCAAGCCCCGATACAGGCACAGGCCGTAGTCCACGTGGACGGCCCAGTCCCCCAGGTGAAGCTCGTTCAGGGAGGAGAGGGGCCGGCCGCCCTCCACCGACTTGCGCACCCGGTGGCGGCGGCCCCGGTAGCGGCGGAAAAGGTCGTGGTCCGGCACCACCGTGAGGGACGCCCCGTCCACGGCGAAGCTTTGTTCCAACTCGCCCAGGGCCAGTCCCAGGTTTCCCCCCGGCGGGCAACCCGCCTCGCGCAGGAGCTCGGTCAGGCGGTCCCGTTCCCCCCGGTTGTGGCACCAAAGCAACACCCTCCGGCCCTGCCCCAGCCAGCCCTTCAGGTCCGAGGCGAAAGAGGCGAACTTGCCCGAGTAGGGCGGGAGCGATTGGACCGCGAGGTCCACCGAGGCCGCGGCGTCGCGGGAGCCCAGGGTTTGGTCCAGCTGGCCGAGGGCGAAGGCCCGGCCGGTCTTCAGGAGGTCCCACCAGGGTTTCGCCGGGCGGAACAGGTCCTCCAGGGGCGTCAGGTCGCTTCCCTCCTCGGCGGCCTGTTTCGAGAAGACCTCCAACCGCGCGGCCAGGTCCTCGGCCTGCCGTTGGATCGCCAGCGGCTCCACGATCACCACGCGGGCCGCGGCGGGCAGGTAATCGACCAGGGAAGCCTGGGGCCGGGACAAGCCAAGGGCCTGCCAGGGCCAGCCCGGGAAAAGCCCCAGGCGCTGGAATAGGTCGAGCGCCGACTGGGCCCAGGGGAAACCCTCGCGGGCCTTTTCCGTCATGAGCGACTGGAGTCTCTTGCGCTTGTCCGAAGTCAGGAGCGCCTCATGGGCCGGGTAGATCCAGGCCTCGGCGAGGGCGCCGGAGGACCGCTGGCTGCCGAGGTCCAAGGCGCGGATCGTGGAGACCGTATCGCCGAAGAGTTCCAGGCGGACCGGGCCCGAGGGCGACCCGGGAGGCGCCAGGTCCACCAGCCCACCCCGGATGGCGAATTGGCCCGGCAGGGTGACCTGGGTGACCCGTTCGTAACCGAGGGCCACCAGGCGCGCGGCCCAATCCTTCGGCAGGTCCTCCTCGGGTTTGAGGCAAAGGCACGAGTCGAGGAAATCCCCGGGCGACAGGGTGTTCTGGAGGGCCGCCACCAGGGGGGCCACGACCAACCCGGGTTTGCCGTCGAGTAGGAAGTGGAAGGCGCGGAGCCTTTCGCCCACCAGGTCGAGATCGGGGGATTCGGCGTCGAGCGGCAGGACTTCCCAGGAGGGACAGAGATGGACGGGCACCCCCGGGAGCCACCCGGTCAGGTCGTCCCGCAGGGCCAGGGCTTCCTCCCGGGTCGGGGTCAGGAGGACCCATGGCGAGTCGGGCTTGGAATGACGCCAGGCCCTCGCCAGGAAGTACGCCTTGGAGGAACCCGGCAAACCCCGGACCAGGAAATCCTTGGGCTTTTTCCCGAGGGACTCCAACGCCTCTTCGGCCAGGGGCCATACCTGGTTCAGGGTCGGTTCGATCAGGTTGGGGATGGGTTTTTGGTCGGCCATGACCGCTCCAAACGCAAAAAGGCCGCCCGCGCCCAAGAGGGCGGGTAGCCGGTGATTTATGTGCCGAGGGGAGGATAGGCGGGCAGGTTAGCCAAAGTCAACCTGGTGCGGACCACCCTTACGCACTCTCACAGGGCGTTCCCCCCTGCGTACCCCCCACGAAAAGCAACATCCGGTTTACGTCAAAAAACAAAATCAGCAACCCAAAACAAAGCATTTCACCACCAAGTTCACCAAGTTCACAAAGAAAGGCGAAAGCGGATGGAATTTAACCAACAAAAGCAAAGATAAAGCGTTTGAAAGGTTTTCCGTTTTCACAAACCATTCATGGCTGTTCTTTGCAAACTTGGTGAACTCGTTTACGCCCTCAGACGAAGTCTGATGGGTGGTGGTTCAAAACTGATTTTGACGTTGTCGGATAAAAGAAAGGCCGTCCCCTGGAAAGGGGACGGCCTGGATCCCACCGGTGGGGGGATGGGGAGGGCGACTTTATCGCGCACCCGACTCCGCCAACTGACGGGGAGCGCGGACCAGGGCCCACTTCAGGATGCAGTCCTCGCAGTAGTGGAGGTGCTGTTCCATGGCGGTTTGGAGCCGCCGGTCCAGCTTGCCGTCCCGGAGGTCATCCAGTTTGGTTCGTACGGTTTCACAAGGCGTTTCCATGGCCATCCCCGGTCCTGAGCGCTGGATCCTTCAAGATCCAAACGGATTAAAAGCATCAAACGTGCCAAGGGAGGTGATGCCCGTTTGGAGTGGGGCCCTCGGCAAAAAGCCCATTTCGCCTCAACTTATAGACAGCCCCATCGGGCCTTTATTCCACGAAAAGGAAGAATGGAGGGCGCGGAGTGGGTAAACCGGTACCCAAGTCGTGGAATTTCCGTCAAGTCTTTGGGCCCCGCGAAGCCGGTCATTCAGGGAAAATAGGTGTGCATCAGAATGAGAGCGCCGAAGAGGGCCGCCGCGGATCCGATCGGGACGGTCAAATTATCGTCCACCTCGAACGAGAACAGCTCCACCAGGGTGCCGGCCAAGGCGCCCAAGACCGCCACCCGCCAATCGTCCAGGATGACCCAGGCGATCGGGAACGTCACCAGGAAGAAACCCAGGGAGCCCTCCAGCGACCGGCGGAAGACCTTGTTCTTGCCGAAGTAACGCCCGGCCATCTCGGCTGAAGTGTCCCCCAGGGAGAGGAACAACATGGCGGTCACCGCCACTTCCCGGCTGAAGAACCAGGACACCACCACGAAGGCGAAGCAGAGGTGGGTGGCCCCGGTGAAGCGGCCTTCCTCGCCCCGCCGCACGATGAAGGAGAAGGTGTTCATGAACTTCGAGTTGAAATCCCGGTCCCTCATCCGGAAGAGGTCAAACAACAGGAACAGGATGAATCCCACCAACGAACCGATCACCACCTGGATCCTGGCCTGGGGAACGGTCGCGGCGAGGGGATGGTACCAATAGTAGAGGGGCGTCACGGAGGCCGCGATGACGTGGAAAACCTTCCGGGTCGAGAGGAAAGGCTTGTGCTCGTGGGCTCGGGATGTTTTCGGTTGGATCATCAAGGGCTCCCATGAAGTTCGGCGACTTTACACCCGGCTTCCGGGAGGGTCAAGGCGGAACGACCGGCGTCGAGGGCCGGAGGACCGACTCCCGGCGGGGACCTGGGGGTCGGGGGTTACTTTTTGGATTTTCCCAGGAAATAAGTGAGGTGTTCCAGCTCGGACGACAAGTCCACTCCCCGAACCAGCACCGAGTTCGGAGCCGTGATCAGGCAGGGCGCGAAATTCAGGACCGCCTTGACCCCCGCGTCCACCAAGGCGTCGGCCACGGCTTGGGCCCGGCTCGACGGGACCGCCACGATGCCGATTTCCAGCTGTTTGTCCCGGACCACCTGGCGGAGCGACTGGACGGGCCAGATCTTCACGCCCTCCAGCTCCCATCCGATCTTCGAGGGATCCTGGTCGAAAGCCGCCTCGATCCGGAACCCCGCCTTGGCGAAACCGCCGTACTGGAGGAGCGACATGCCGAGGTGACCCACCCCGACCAACGCCATGCGCCAGGCTCGGTTGAGGCCCAGGATCTCCCGCATCGTCCCATCGAGCTTCTTGACGTCGTAGCCGATCCCCCGCTGCCCGAAGGACCCGAAACTGGCCAGGTCCTTCCGCACTTGGTCCGCCCGTATGCCGGTGGCCTCCGCCAGGTCCTGGGAGGAGACCGTGGAGCGTCCCTCGCGCTCGAAACCCACGAACGACCGGAGGTAGTTCGGAAGGCGCGACGCGACCGGCTCGGGGATTGTTTTGGACTCGGGATGTTTCTTGGGTGTCGGCATCGCGCGGTTGAGAACCTTGCTTGCTTCAAAGTTTGGCGGCCCCGCGATCCAATTCCTACCAGGGCGCCATGAGAGGGTACGGCTCCCGGACAGTCGCCCAGGCGGTCGAACGAATCGAGGGTTTGGTTCGCGAGCGGGACACAAATCCCGGTTCGGGATTTTAACCCACCGGCTCACTCCCCATTCCCAACCCCTCTTTTCCGTCAGTACTCGTCCACCGTTTCCTGGCCGAGCCGCAGGGTCTGCTCCTCCAAGTACCGGCGGCGTCGGGCCAAGGCGTCCTTCACCTTGCCCTGCAGGGCGTCCAGCTTGAAGGGCTTCGAGAGGTAGTCGCTGGCGCCCTTCTTGAGCGAGTCGATTCCCACCTGGATGGACCCATAGGCGGTCATGATCAGCACGGCGAGTTTTTGGTCCCGGGCCCGGAGGTACTGGAGCAGTTCCAGCCCGGTCATCTCGGGCATCTTCAGGTCCACCACGGCCAGGTCGTAGGCGTGGGCCCGGGCCAGCTCGATGGCCCGGCGCGCGGTCACGGCCTCATCCACCTTATAGCCTTCCCGGGCCAGGGCCCGCGCCACCATCCGGGCGAAGTCCGGCTCGTCGTCCACCACCAGGATCCGGGCCGGGAGGTTCTTGGCCTTGACGGGCCGTTTGGATTTCCGGGCGGTCTTTTTTTTCTTGGAGGGGCTCACTTAAGTTCTCGCTTTCGTCGGCTACCGCATTATAACCCCCGGGGGGGCTCCGTGATTTCCGCCGGGGGGGCCTCCGCGGGAAGGGATAATGTCACCGCGGTCCCCAGGCCCAGTTTGGACTCCACGGAAACCTGTCCCTGGTGCTCTTCCATGACCCGTTTCACGATCGCCAGCCCCAAACCGGTCCCGTGGCCGAAGTCCTTGGTGGAATAAAAAGGCTCGAAAATCCGGTCCATCTCCCCAGGGGGGATGCCCCGCCCCGTATCCCGCACGGTCACCCGGACATCCCCGCGCCGGTCGGCCGCCGAGAGGCGCAAGGAATGGAACTGGAAGGCCACGTTGACCGTCACCACACCCCCCGCTTGGATCGAATCGAGGGCGTTTTCCACCACGTTGAGGAACGCCTGGAACAGGCTTTCCGGGTATCCGTTGACCTTCGGGATCCCCGGAGGGATGTCGAGGATCAACTGCCCCCCGCTTTTCGTCAACTTCACCTGGGAGGCCTCCACCACGGCGGCCAAGAGTTCGGGCAGGACCACGGGCCGGATCTGGGACATGGTCTGACGGCTGTAATCCAGGGTTTGGCGGACGGTCTGGATCGCGCGCTGGACGAAGCCGTCGAGTTCCACCAAGCGCTTGTGCAGTTTGGTGCCCTTCCGGGTCTCGCCCAAAAGCATCTCCAAGTTGCCCGAGACGAGGCCGAGGGGCGTATTGACCCCGTGGGCGATCCGCCCGGTCAATTCGCCGAGCTGGATCAGGCGGCGCTTCTGCTCCAGGTTCCGCTCCCGGACGCGGAGCCCCTCCTCGCGCACCCAGACTTGTCGGGCGAGGATCCCGCAGACCAGGATCAGGAGGACCAGAAAGACCGACCAACGGGCCCCCTGCTCCAGGAAGATATGCCACCTCATGGCGGCGGTGGCCGACGCGACGAACGCGCCGAGGTCGTCCGGGTCCGGGACCGGGGTCCAAGCCCGCCAGAAGCCCATCTCCACCGACCCGATGGAAACCCACATCAGGATGAAATGCTCGGCCGCCACCGTCAGGATGACCCGGGGCGTGCAGGACAGGATCGCCCCCGACAGGCTCAC
>CAYMOV010000097.1:0-9173 GCA_964392085.1 uncultured bacterium | reverse complement strand
TTCCAAGACTCTCGGTTCACACCCGTTGCCCTATCGACCTTCCTCCCCCTAGAATGTCCCCCATGCCCGAACCCAAAGAGATGAAGGTCCGCTACAGCGCCAAGAAATCCCTCTGGATGACCTTGGGCATCATGGGCTTCCTGGCCGTTTGTTCCCTCCTGAATGTCTCCCTTTTCGATTCCCTTGAGAACCAACTGGTCGATTTCCGTTTCAACATCCGGGGGGAACGGGTGCCCGCCGTCCCCATCCGAATCATCGCCATCGACGAAAAGAGCCTGCAGGAAGTCGGCCGGTATCCCTGGCCCCGGGCCGTGCAGGCCGACTTGGCCCGCAAGTTGAAGGAAGACGGCGCCCAGTACGTCTTTTTCGACATTATTTTCTCCGAGAAGGAAAAGGACCCGAGCAAGGCGATCCTGGACCAATTGGGCAAGTCCGTGGGGAACGGCTCATCCCAGAACGCCCACGCGAGGGAAGCCAACGAAAGGATCCTTCGGGAGATCCACAGGCTCCAGGGCGCGGAAACCGGTGACGACAAGTTGGCGGCCTCCGTTAAGGACGCGGGCAACGTCTTCCTGCCGGTGGTGCCCTTCATCTCGGTCGAGGGCCACGAGGCCGAATCGGAGGATGGAACGACCCCGGACCCGGCGGAACTGAACTGTTCCCTCGCCACCCTGGTCCCGAACGATAGTTTCGAGTTCGAGAAGGCGTCCTCCCTGCTGGTGAACCTCCCGAACATCCGGAAGGCCATGTTGGATTCCGGCCATATCCGGTACAGGCCCAACGCGGACGGCATCTACCGGTCCTACCCGGTGGTGATCCAATACAAGGATGTCCTGATCCCCCACATCTCCGTTCAGATGGCGCGTTACGTCATGGGGGTCCAGAAGAAGCCACTGCGGATCGTCGGAAACGAATACGCGGAACTCGGGAACCGGAAGATCCCCATGGAGTTCGGGGGATATTCCTCCATCAACTTCTGCGGCGATAAGGGGACGTTCCCCTGGATCTCCGTGGCCGACGTCTTGAGCGGCAAGGCGGACCCCAAGATGCTCAAGGGTTGTATCGCCATGGTGGGGGCCACCGCCGACGGCTTGTCGGACATCCGGGCCACCCCCTTCACCAAGGCCAGCCCCGGCGTGGAGATCAACGCCAACATCCTGGAGAACATCGTCGGCGACAATTTCGTCCACCAGGCCTTCTCTCCGCTCAAGTACCTGCTCATCCTGATCCTGGCCCTTGGCATGTGGTTCCTGGTGCCGCGGGTTTCCCCTTGGGCGGCCATCGTCTGGTTCGCGGGGATCCTGGTGGCCTACGTGATCACGGCCTGCGCCTTCTTCGCCTTCGACAACCTCGAGATCAACATGGTCTTTCCGATGTCGGCCCTGTCCCTGACCTACCTCGTCCTCACCGCCTACAAGTTCAGGACCGAGGTCAAACACAGCCGCTACATGAAGCAGATGTTCCAGACCATGGTGGCCCCCTCGGTCGTGGATGAGATCCTGAAACTTCCCTCCGGCATCGAGCTGGGCGGCGAGGAAAAGGAACTCACGGTGATGTTCTCCGACATCCGGGGGTTCACCACCTACTCGGAAAGCCACACGCCCCACGAGGTCGTCGGAATCCTCAACGAGTACCTCACCCAGATGACCTACCTGATCTTCCAGACCGAGGGCACCCTCGACAAGTACATCGGCGACGCCATCATGGCCTTCTGGGGCGCCCCGAAGCACCAACCGGACAACGCCTTCCGGGCCTGCGCCACGGCCCTGCAGATGGTGGACCTGCTGAAGAACATCCTCCACAAGAAATGGGAGTTGGAGGGCCGCGAGAAGCTCCATATCGGCATTGGGCTCAACACCGGAAAGATGGTCGTGGGGTTCGTGGGGTCCGAGGCCATCAAGAACTACACCCTCATCGGCGACGCGGTGAACCTGGGAAGCCGGCTCGAAGGGACCACCAAGCAATACAAGGTCGAGATCATCATCGGCGAGGACACCTACGAGCGGGTCAAGGAGGACATGCTTTGCCGGGAGTTGGACCTGATCCAGGTCAAGGGGAAGCACAAGCCCATCCGGATCTATGAGCTGTTGGCCTATAGGGCCAAGGCGCCGGAGAACCTCATGTTGAAGGTCAAGACCTTCCAGGACGGTTTGGCCGAGTACCGCGCCCGCCGATTCGAGGAAGCGGCCAGGAAATTCCGGACTTGCGTGGATCTGGACGCCGCCGATGGGCCGGCCCGAGTGTTCCTGGACCGCTGTGAGGCCCTGAAGGACGCCCCCCCTCCCAGCGATTGGGACGGGGTCTTCGTCATGAAGACGAAATAACCGGGTATTTAGCCGGCCCTCGGCTCCCGGGCCGCACAATCCGGAGGATCCTTCCTTATTGTAATGTCACCCGGGTACACCCATTCGTTTCCCCCCGTGGCCCCCCAAAAGCGTTTCTTCCAGGCTATGGAAACGTCGGGTAAAAAAAGGGGGCTCCGATTGTTTTTGTCGAGTTGCGCCGGTACAATTCCACCCTCATCAAATCCAACCCAGGTGGACTGCGACTATGAAAGCTAAATTTAGCCGTTGGTGTCTCGCGTTGTTCCTTTCCCTCCTTCCCGCCCTCGCCTCCTCCCAAAACACCTCCATGACCGCAACCGTTTCATACCTGAAGGGGAACGCCGTGGCCATCGACGCCGCCGGCAAGGAACGCACCCTGAAGGTCGGGGACCAAGTGGTGGAAAAGGAGACGATCCGGTTGGACACCAAGAAATCCAAACTCTTCCTGAAGGTATCCGACGGGACGGACCTCCGCTTGGCGGGCAAGACCCAGCTGGCCTTCGCGGAATTCAGCCACACCCCCTCGGGCCTGACCCGTAAAACCCGGTTGGAACTGGCCTTTGGACGATTCTGGTCCCATGTGGCCAAGCTCACCAGTAAGACCTCCCGGTTCGAGGTCAAGGCGGGCGGCGTGATTTGCGGCGTCCGAGGCACGACCATCGGAGGGGAAACCGACGGCCAGGGCACCACCACCTTCTATAACTTTGAGGGCAACGTCTTCATCGATGACGGCAGCGGCAACCCCCAATCCCTCCCACCTGGAACCCACATCACCTTCGAGGACGGAAAACCCGGCCAACAACAGGGCAACGACCCTGGGGATTCGCAGTTCTACCAGGATGGGGACGGCGGCGCCGACAACGGTACGGCCGGAACCGGGGGGAATGACGAGGTGATGGACGTCGTCGCGGGCACCCTCAACGAGACCACCGGGAACGCCGGTGACGACAACCAGACGGGATTGGGGAACGAACAGGCCAATTCGGTCCTACAAGTCCAATTGAATACCCCTGAAGGCACTGGAGGAAGCAATTGAGGACCCCGACGAAGAAGAAAGTCTGGTTGGCCGCTCTCGGGTTCACCCTTGGGATGAGTTGGCTGGCCCCATCCGTTTCGGCCAAAGCTGAGGTTGAATACGGTGCGGTTTACGATTCCTGGACCAGCAACTTCCAGGCCTCGGGTTCCGAAGTCCTGATGCCGTTCCACTTCGAGTTCAAGGCGCCGAATGGACGCCTCCAGGTCACGGCTTCGACCGCCTTCGTCCAGGGACATTACCTGCAAAAGGACCTGGGGTTCGGCGGAAGCGCGTTCGACGGGAACCGTTTGACGGACACCCTCCTGGGGTTGGCTTACTCCATCCCCTTGGGGTCCTTTTCCTCGACGCTGGCCTTGAAGGTGAACCTCCCGACGGGCGACAAGCGCTGGGAGCAACAACAGCTCCCGGGCAACATCCCGATCATCTTCGAGTCGAGCCGTTACCGCGGCCGGGGTTTCGGCTTCGACGGGATGTACGGGATCGGGAAACAGTTCGGGGATTGGAACCTTTCCGCCGTGGCGGGTTACCTCTATTCCAGTTCCGTGGATTCGGTGGCGGGTTCCCAGGACGTGGTGGATTACGGGAACTACACCGTCGTCGGGCTGGTTTTGGGACGCCGCACGGCCTCCAGCCTGTTCAGGGTCAAGGCCCTGGATTCAATCGCGCAGGACAGCAAAATCGACGGGGCGCCGGCCTTCCGGGTCCCCACCCGGACCGTCCTGGACCTCCGCTGGGAAAGCGGGAAGACCACCCGCTTCCTCCTGGACGCGGGATATTCGATCTACGGGAAGGGAAAGCTGGTCAATACGGGCGTCTACGGGACGGAGCTCAACGGTTCATTTGGGGACAGGTTCTACCTGGCCCCGGCCCTGGAATACGGCGCGGGCCCCAAGGTCCGTTTGACCACGGGCCTCCTCTTGAAATCCATCGCGGCGAACGGTTATGACGAGACCTACCCACTTTATAACGGCGGTGGGACCGTTGTCGGGGCCAGCCAAGGCCTGAAATGGAAGATGGGGAACAACACCTACACGAGTTATTCGCTCGGTTACAACCACATCACCAACAACCAGGCCGCGTTGGACTCCACGGGGAGCCTAACCGATGTGACCTACAACGAAGTGACCTTCGGGACCGGGGTGGGATACCAATGGTGAAAAAAAACGCGCTTCTTAGTGGAGTCCTTTGCTTGTCCCTCGGGGTCTTGGCGGGATGCTTAAAGTCTTCCAGCCCCGTGGCGCCCCGTGCGGGTCGTTCCGGTTCCTTGACCCTGAACGCCGCCCAGCTGAGGTCGCGGATGAAGGCGCTGGACCTTTCGGTCCAAACCACGGTCCGGGTGCAATACAACATCCTTCCCTCGACGGGGGGGGCTCCCGTGACGGGGTCCCAGAACTTCGACCTCACCAACAACACCAATAACCAGTCGCCGACGATGACGGTCAACCTGCCCGGGACCGGTAAGTATTTGGTCGCCTTGGAGGTATTCGACATCCAGCAATCCGTAACCGTGACGGCGCTGTCGGGGCCCCACATGAGGATGGTGAAACCCTGGGTCAAGTCCCAACGGACATCGAATGAGACTCCCCTCCTCCTTGGGGCGCAGGAGGTCGACATCAACGGCTTGACACCCTTCACCCTCCAGTTGGGCAACCTGACCTCCTCTTGCTACAACGGGTATGTCTACGACGGCGACGGTAACGATTATTACAACTTCGACCAGGGCGGCACCAACACCAACTCGGGGGACCTGGGAATCGACTACAACACCGGTTTCCTGGTGGACGGCACCGGACAGGGGCAGACCCTCATCTCCTACCTGGGCAACGGGGAGTTCGTCGACTTCCCGCGGATCGCCGGACCCTTCTTCGCCAATAGCGGGGCCGCCAAGGGCGGGCCGGTCAGTGTCGGGGACGTCTACGGCATCAAGCTCCCGGGACAAAACGCCCTGGTTTGGCTCCAAGTCACCAGCCTCTACAGCAATGGGAGCGTGCCCTACGAGGTCGATTTCACCTTCCGGTACAACAACGACGGCTACAACTACTACCGGTTCGACATGACGACCGTGGGCGCGGTGAACTGCAACGACAACTTCACCTACGGTCCCACGCCGGTCCCGGGGCCCCTGGCTTCCCTGGGATATATGCCCTTGTACATCGCGGCCGACCAGGCGGGGAGAGTCTATTCCCCCCTACCCGTGACGATCCATGGGGTCCAAGTCCTGACGGGGGGGAGCGCATCCGCTACCATCGGTTCTTGGATCACGAACCCCGTGGCGGTGGCCGCCTCGAGGGGAGCCGCCACCACGCTCTACGTGGCGGATACCGGATCGGGCAATACGGTCTGGGTCATGGACGCCCAGGGCAACTCGCTCAGCGCCTTCCCGATGGCGAACACCCCGGTGGACCTCGACGTGGACGGCGCGGGCAACGTTTTCGTCGCGGACACGTCCTACTACATCACCAAGTACACCGGGGGATCCCCGGTGACCCAGTTCGGCGGATGTTGCGGAGGTTCCGGCACCTTCAGCTACCTCCGGGGGGTCGGGACCGACACGGCGGGAAACCTGTACGCGGTCGACAACAACTACGGCGTCATCGAGAAGTTCGACAATAACGGCAACTACCTGAAAAACATCGGGGGGGGCCTCATTTACAGCCCCATGGACGTGGCGGTGGACTCCTCGGGCAACATTTATTCCTCCAGTTACAACGAGGTGGACAAGTTCTCCTCGACGGGGAGTTACCTCACCTATTGGTCCTCCTGGACCGATGGCAACACCACCGACTACTTCAACGGCCTCGGGGGGATCGCGATCGACGGAACGGGTAAGATCACCGTGGCCGACCAATACAACTACTCACTCGATACTTTTGGACCCTAGCATGTCCTTAGAAGCCCCGGTTCCCCTTGGGAGCCGGGGCTTTTTTTATTGGGAGACGCTCCCCGATCCCTTGGGGAACCGTTTTCCCCAAAAACCGGCCGGGACACCTCAGGATTTTCCGGGGCCGGTGTTATCATCCGTTCATCCATGAAAAAGACCTTTCTCCTTTCCGCATTGCTTTTATTGGCGGGGGTTTCCCTACCGGTACGCGCGGACGATACCGGCGCCAAATTGGGGTCCCTCTCGGGTCCCGTTTCAGTGAAGCCGGCCCAAGCCGATTGGCGGCCAGCCCATGAGGGCCGGACCCTGGAAACGGGCGACACCGTCGCCACCGGGGAAAAAGCCTCGGTGGTGGTGACCACCCTGGACGGGTCCACCCTCACCCTCTCGGCCCACAGCCAGGTCACATTGGTGGCCCACCAAAAACCAGAAGGAGGAAGCATCCTTCTCCGGGCCCGGCTGGTCCTGGGTGAGGTCCTATGCCGGGTGCGGAAACTCGTGGGGACCCAGTCCCGGTTCGAGTTGAAGGCCGGGGGAGTGGTGTGCGGGGTCCGGGGCACGAAGTTCTCACTCTCCTATGACCCGCCCCATGACATCGCGGTCCTTAAGGTTTTGGACGGCACGGTTTGGAGCGACCTGAAGGGACAACTCAAGACCCACGGCAAGGGCGAGGCGGTCGAGTTCCATGACGGCGATTCAAAGCCTTGGAACCCGACCCCGCCTGTCAAACCCAAGGACCGGATTGATGGGCTCTCCCGGAAGACCCTGGAGGACCTGAAGCAGGCCCTCGGCCGGGGATTGGGGACCGACGCCGACAACAGCCTCACGGACCCGGCGGTCCAGGGCGGGGTGCGCCTGAAATTGAACCTCCGGATGGGCCAACCGGAGACCCTGCCATGAGGCGGACCCTGCTCCTGATGGCGGCCCTTTGGATCGTCCCACCCACCCTCAGCCTGGCCGGGGGTTCCTTCGGCTTCGGAGAAAACTACCAGACCTGGTCCAGCGACTTCGACCGGCGGTTCAGCGGGTGGGAATGCTGGACGCCCCTCTCCCTGGGCCTGAGGTTCTCCCCGGCCTTCGACCTTTACTCCCGGTCCCAGTACGGCACCGGCCAATACACCTCGCAGTTAGGGGCCCTTCCCGAAACCGAGATCCTGACGCATTTCTCGGACACGAAGCTGGGGGGGGACCTGAACTTCCGGGCGTTCGGCGCGGATTCCCTCGTCAGCCTGGAGTGCAACCTTCCAACCGGGGACAAACAGTGGGAGACACTCCAGGTGGCGGGGAACCTCCCGACGGATTTCGTGGACACCCGGTACGAGGGTCGGGCTTTCGGGATGAGCGGGATGTACGCCATGGCCCTACCCTGGGGCAAGTCCCGGTTGGGCCTGGCGGCCGGTTACCAGGTGGAAGGCGCCTACCAACCGGACCCTGGTTTATCGGGCGACCTGAAGGCGGGGGACGCCTTCTTTGTGGCGGGGAACCGGGTGCATCCCCTTGGGCACGGGAAGAACGAAACCTTCCGCGCGAGTTTCCTCGTCTACCGGCCGACCCGCCAGGATGGGAACGACGTCTTCCAACTTGGGCCCAACCTCAACCTTTCCTATTCGCGCGGCGGGACCAAGGGGTTTTCTTATGAGGCGGGGTCCAACATCTATACCAAGGCCCGCCGGAACGAGGGAGGCGCCCTGGTGACCGAGGGTCACGCTTCGCTGGGCCAACGGTTTTATGTCCAGCCTTCCTACCGTTACCGGAAAATGAAGATTGACGGTTCGGTCAAATGGGTGACCGCCAACGGGTATCCCGAGGGTGAGTCCGGTTGCGACGGGGGCGGATGGCTCTTCGGTATCTCGCCGTCCCTGAGGATCCCCATGGGACGAAAGAGCGCCTGGGTCCTCTCGACCTCTTACGACCATATCCTCCTCCCACACGGCGGGGTGGACGCCTCCGGGGCGTTGGTCGCCGGGGCTTACAACCGGTTTACGTTCGGCTCTTCCTGGGAGGTGGCCTGGTGAGCCTCACGCGCTTGAAAATGGCCGGCCTCCTTTCGGCCGTCGTCCTTCTCTACGTGGGGTGCGCGAAGGGGAAACCCTTGGCCCCCACGTCCCAACTTTTGGGACCCATCCACCTTTCGCTGGCCCTGGGAGGGCCCGACGTGGCGTCCCAATCGTTGGCGGCCGTGCCCCAGATCCTATACCGGATCAACGGGCCGGACCTGGCTTCGCCACTGGTCGGGACCCTGAACCCGGGAGCCCCCATCCCTTCCGCGAACGGGGACCTGGACTACCTGGCGAACCTCGACGTACCCGGCGGCGGGCCCCGGCTCCTCTCGTTCCAGCTCAACGACGCCGCCACCCAGGCCCCCGTGGCCGTGGGGGCCGTCTCCATCAACCTTGCCCAGCCACTGCCCTCGGACGGCCTAAGCGTGGACCTGGGTTCGGTGAGCCGCAACTGCACCGTCCTTAACACAACCCAGTACTACGGCGGGGATTACAACTTTGCGGCCGATACCTTCTCGGCCTATCCCGTGAGCGTGACCGGGAACGACATGGGAGTCACTTGGACGGGGTCCCAATACTCCCTCCAAGAGGGCAACAACTACACGCCGACCGACAACCTGCTGGCTTATATGGGCAACGGCCCAATGGTGGACTTCCCGGGGGTGCCGCCCGCGGGCCAATTCTTCCCGACTTCGACCTTGGCCAAGGGGGCCCAGGTCCAGGTCAACGACGTCTTCTGCGTCAAGTTGACGTCCATGCCGGGTTACGCCTGGGTCCAGGTGATCGACCCGGGAAACGCCACGTTGTACGCCTACCCCAAGTTCCGCTTCCGGGTGAACAGCACCCTGCCCTACTACGCCTACGACCGGACCGCGGCGGATACCGGCAACACCTGCAGTACACTGTGGTAAGGGCCCGTCCCCAAAGGCCCC
>CAYMOV010000096.1:0-9187 GCA_964392085.1 uncultured bacterium | reverse complement strand
ACCGGGACCCCCGGCACGCCGGTTTCCACCTGGCCCACCGGCACCTATTCGCCGACGGCAACGCCGACATGGACCGCGACCCTCACGGCCTCCTGGACCCCAACCCCGTTGTCGAACCCTTCAACGCCGGGTAACTTTTCTAGCCCCCGACTTTTAAGGGTGGTGAGCTATCCCAACCCAACCACCAAAGGCCTTGCGACCCTGTATTACGAGGTGGGTGGGGGAACCGTGGGATCCTGGGACCCAACCGCCCAGGTCACCCTGCAGGTCTTCACCCAGAGCGGGCTCAAGGTCTGGGAGACCCGCTTGACCGGCGTGAAGGCGGGGGGGAACAGCTACCTCTGGAATGGGCTGGACCTCAAGGGAGCCCCTCTGTCGAACGGCCTCTACTTCTACCGGGTGACGGTGGTGGGGGTGGCAGGAAAACTCTCATCCAAAACCTCACCTTTGGTGGTTTTGAGGTAGGGGGAAAGTTTATGCGTTTAGCGGGAATAAACGACGCCTGACCCCAACAGTATCCAGGGAGGATCCTTTGATCCCCGCGACACGGGAAGTTTAACCGTCAAAGGTCGATCGAGGGATGTCCTGTCGGTGGGCCTCTATGACGGGCCCCATGGAACCTTTCCGTTAATCGATGTTTGATAGGTAGGGTATAGAACTTGTTTGAAGGGGCCGCCATGTATCGTCCGCACAAAGCCGGAGCCTTCATCGTTTTCCTCCTCTTTGTGGCGTTTCTCCGACCGTTTACCCTTATAGCCCAAACCTTGACTCCAACCACTGCCCCACCCGCCTGTTTCAAGTTGGACGATTTGGAGGACGGCAACCTCACCAACGCCGCCAACGGGGTTTGGTGGTCGTACCGCTGGACCCAGACCAACAACGTCCCATGCCTTCCCTGGAAAGCCCATGTGGCCCCTTCCTCCATCCTCTTGGACGGGTCGACGGGCTCCGCGGGCTCGGCCTACTCCGCGAAGATCACGGGGGATTGGCAGGACAACGGCCTCTCGACGCCGGCCACCTACGCGGGGTTCGTTTTGGCGACCGACCTGGGGTCCGGGTACCGGGACCTGACGTACCTTTCCCAGCTCGATTTCGACCTCAAGGCCTCGAACCCCTGCACCCTCCGCGTGAACCTCCACAACCCGGACATCGCGATCCTGCCGGACCCGAATTTGGGCGGCGGTGGAGGAAACGACAACCAGTACGGATACAACATCGTCGTCACAAGCGCAAATACCTGGCAGCACTTGTCGATCCCCCGGTCGGCGATCCAATGCCAGGATTGGGGAACCGGGTCTTGCCCGCCCCCGGTGACCCTTCCCTCGCCCGGTAACCTGACCCTAGACCAGGCCCTGACGAATGTGACCTCGATCCAATGGATGACCCAGGGAGCACCCCAGACGATGGCGTTCTGGGTCGACCAGGTCTGCCTCTCGGCCGGGAACCAAGGATTACCGCTGCCGGTCCCTGCGACCCCCTTGCCCACGAATACCCCGGCCCCCGTCACGATTACCGCTTCCCCCACGCCCACTTCCACCACGACCTGGACTCCGACTTGGTCCCCCGGGACACCGACGTCCACCCGGACTTTTACGGCTTCTCCCACCCCATCACCCACCTTGACAGGGACTTGGGCCACCCCGACCGATACCCCCACGACGCCCCCGGGAACCCCCTATTGTGTCCCCTATGACGACTTCAACGATGGGCTGTTGAGCACGGTTAACGGAACCGTGGGTGGTTGGTATACCTACACCTGGGGAATAGGCGCCACGGCCACGGCGGGAAGCATCGTCGCCGGCGGGGAGTCCGGGACCGCCATGCAGTACGGCGGCAGCGGGGCAAACCCTTCCGCCGGTTGGGGTATCACGGGCAACATGGGTGTCACCCTCGACGCGAGTTCGACCTTCTCGGGGATCTTGTTTTACGCCCGAAACACCGTGGCGGGCCCGGTCACTCTGAGGATGCAGATCAACAGCAACGCCATCAATGCCGCCCTTGAGGGGCCCTGGGGCGCGAACTTCGTGGTCAGCTCCACCAATTGGATCCCCATCACGATCCTGAAAACGGACTTGGGGCAACTTTATACCCAGGCCATCCCGACTTCCCTCGATGCTGCGTTAGCCCAAATGATGGGAATCCAATGCCTGAGTAACGGCCAGGCAGGCTCCTTCTCCCTCCAGTTGGATGAAATTTGCCTGTTGAGCCACATCCAACCTCAAACGGCCACTCCCACCACCGCCCAAACCTTCACGGCTTCCCCCACCCCGACGCCCACCTGGACAGGGACTTGGGCCACCCCGACCGCGACCTTGACTCCGGGCGCCTGTTTCAAGTTGGACGATTTGGAGGACGGCAACCTCACCAACGCCGCCAACGGGGTTTGGTGGTCGTACCGCTGGACCCAGACCAACAACGTCCCATGCCTTCCCTGGAAAGCCCATGTGGCCCCTTCCTCCATCCTCTTGGACGGGTCGACGGGCTCCGCGGGCTCGGCCTACTCCGCGAAGATCACGGGGGATTGGCAGGACAACGGCCTCTCGACGCCGGCCACCTACGCGGGGTTCGTTTTGGCGACCGACCTGGGGTCCGGGTACCGGGACCTGACGTACCTTTCCCAGCTCGATTTCGACCTCAAGGCCTCGAACCCCTGCACCCTCCGCGTGAACCTCCACAACCCGGACATCGCGATCCTGCCGGACCCGAATTTGGGCGGCGGTGGAGGAAACGACAACCAGTACGGATACAACATCGTCGTCACAAGCGCAAATACCTGGCAGCACTTGTCGATCCCCCGGTCGGCGATCCAATGCCAGGATTGGGGAACCGGGTCTTGCCCGCCCCCGGTGACCCTTCCCTCGCCCGGTAACCTGACCCTAGACCAGGCCCTGACGAATGTGACCTCGATCCAATGGATGACCCAGGGAGCACCCCAGACGATGGCGTTCTGGGTCGACCAGGTCTGCCTCTCGGCGGGGAACCAGGGGTTGCCTTTGCCGGTCCCGGCGACCCCATTGCCGACGAACACCGCGATGCCGGTCACGACCACCGCATCCCCCACGTCGACAGGCACCCACACTCCGACCTTCACGCGGACCTACACGGCATCCCCTACCCCTACGCCCACCAGGACCGGGACCTGGCCCACCCCCACTCCCGGAGCCTATTGCCTGAACATCGACGACTTGGAGGACGGCAACGACCAGATCCAATTGAACTGCGGGCGAAACGGGCGTTGGTTCAGCTTCTCGGACAAGGACGCGAACGCCTGGGGCCAGAGCAGCGTCTTCACGGGTTACGGTTCGTCGATCGGCGGGGCGGGACAAACCTTTGTGGCTTCGGCGGGTGGGGCCAACGGCAGCGCATTCGCCGCGAGGATCACCGGGGTCGTGGGACCGGCCTGCGGGGTCCCCTACAACACCTGTCCTATCGTGGGCATGGGCTTCACCTTCCTCGACCCAGGGTCGGGACCCGAGATTCCCTACAACCTCAGCGCCTTCACCACGATCAACTTCAGCATCCGGATGCTCTCGACCGCCAACACCGTCCGGGTGATGTTCCCGACCGTCCAGACCTCCGCCGCGCCTGATGGGACCTGTTCCGGTTCAGTAGGCGCTTGCGGGGATCATTGGGGAGTCAACCTGACGGGCCTCACCACGGCTTGGACGAACAAGACGATTTACCTGGACCAAGTCGTCAACGGGGGGGACTTGAGCCAGGAAGGCTGGGGAACCACCATTCCGTTCGACCGGACGCAGGTTCTCGCGATGGAATGGCAGTTCAACAACAGCCAAGCCGGGCAGAACTATGATCTCTCCATTGACGACGTCACGTTCGACGGGGGCGCGACTCCTGCTTCGACATCCACCCCGACCTGGACCGCCACAAAGACCCCGACCGTGACCATGACCCCGGTGGGGACCTGGTTCACCTCCACGCCGACCACCACCGGTTCCTACACCTTTACCCCGACCTTTACCATTACCCGAACCTCGACCTACACCGTGACCGTGACCCCGACCGGGACTTGGGCCACCCCCACCCCCGGCCCCTATTGCCGGAACATCGACGACTTGGAGGATGGAAACGACCAAATCCAATTGAACTGCGGCCGGGACGGGCGTTGGTTCACCTTCACCGACAAGGACGTGAACGCCTGGGGCCAGAGCGCCGTCTTCACGGGTTCCGGTTCGGTGGCCGGCGGGGCGGGCCAGGCCTTCGTGCCGTCGGCGGGCGGGGCCAACGCCAGCGCCTTCGCCGCGAGGATCACCGGTGTCGTGGGCCCAACCTGTAACGCGCCGTACAACACCTGCCCCTTCGTGGGGATGGGCTTCCTTTTCCTCGACCCAGGCGCCGGGGCCCGGAAGCCCTATGACCTCTCGGCTTTTACCTCGATCAACTTCAGCATCCGGATGCTCTCCACCGCCACCACCGTCCGGGCCCTGTTCCCGACCCTCCAGACCTCGGCGGCGCCTGACGGGACCTGCACTGGTTCATCGGGAGCTTGCGGGGATCATTGGGGAGTCAACCTCACGGGCCTCACCACGGCTTGGACGAACAAGACGATTTACCTGGACCAGGTCGTCAACGGGGGGGACTTGAGCCAGGAAGGCTGGGGCGCGGTCGCTCCGTTCGACCGGACGCAGGTCCTCGCGATGGAATGGCAGTTCAATAATAGCCAGGCAGGGCAGGCCTACGACCTCTCGATCGACAACGTCACGTTCGACGGGGGGACGACCCTCGTTTCGACGCCCACTTCGACCTGGACCGCCACGAAGAGTCCGACCCCGACCGTAACCCCGGTGGGGACCTGGTTCACCTCCACGCCGACGACCACCGGGTCCTTCACCTTCACCCCGACCCTCACGTTCACCCGTACCCCCACTCCCACTCCGATTTTTACCCCTCTTGGGGCCGGGACGGTGGTGGTGTCGCCCTCGGCACCCTCGACCCTGACCCTCCCCAATGGGGCCACGATCACCCTTCCCGCCGGGAGCTTCGCCTCGGCCACGACCCTGACGGTGCAGGTGTTTGATTCCGCCGCGGCCCCCCCGGCCGCGACCTACTTCAGTTTCGGACCCTGGGCCTTCACGATTGACGCGGGCGGCGCGGCCCTCCAGGGTCCCGTCACCGTGACATTCCCCTACGACTTGTCGGCCTTCCCGGTTGGGACCACTCCCGCCGACCTGAGGATCGACTATTTCGACGGTTCTTCCTGGGTAACTATGCCGACGACCGTGGATACGGTGGCCCAAACCGTCACCACTATGACGACACACTTCTCCTGGTGGGCGGTGATCGCCCTGAACCATAGCCCGACGCCGACTTACACCCGTACCCCAACGCCGGTGGTTTCCGCGACATCAACCCCAACGGCTTCCATGACATGGACGCCGACCGTGAGCCCGACTGGGACCCTCGGCACGCCCATTTCTACCTGGCCCACCGGGACTTATTCACCAACTCGCACCCCGACCTTCTCGCCGACACAAACCGTGACCGCCACTCCCATGTGGACCCCGACCATGTCTTCGAGCCGGCCGACACCTGGGGTCTTTTCCGGAGCTACTTTGCTGAGGGTGGTGAGCTATCCCAATCCATCCATGAACGGTGTTGCAACCCTGTATTACGAGGTGGGTGGGGGAGCGGTGGGTTCTTTTGACCCCACGGCCAAGGTGGCCCTGCAGATCTTCACCCAGAGCGGACTCAAGATCTGGGAAACTCGACTCGTCGGCGTGAAGGCGGGGGGGAACAGCTATCGCTGGAATGGGTTGGACCT
Organism: uncultured bacterium; assembly: GCA_964392085.1. Lineage (GTDB taxonomy): Bacteria > Oederibacteriota > Muellerivitia > Muellerivitales > Muellerivitaceae > CAYMOV01. Next base: position 3,408 of record CAYMOV010000096.1, on the reverse strand, counting down.
CAAGGGAGCCCCTCTGTCGAACGGCTTCTATTTCTACCAAGCCACTGTTGAAGGGCAGGGCGGGCAGCCGTCCAGCAAGACATCGCCCCTCCTTATATTGAGATAAGCCCAACCCGTGCCCGGAACGTTAAAATAGGCATTTCCCGGGTTATTCATGATTAAAAAATTTGATATATGAAATCGTCATTTATTAACACTCCCCACTGATAATTGCGGTTCAATTAAACTACGAAATAACGTTTTCAACCCATCGTGCTGATACTGGGTTATCCAAACACCCTAAGCCTCAAGACTGTTCACTTTCCAAAGGACCCCTTCCGTGGCCCGCCTGAAAACGATATTGAACCGAACCCTGGTCCTCCTGGGATCGTTCTTTTTCATCCTCGCGCCCATCCGGGCCCTTTGCGCCGCCAGCACGGCCATCCGGGTGGACCAGGTCGGGTACCTGCCGACCGAGAACCCCAAGCTCGCCATGATCGTCGGGTCGGGCGGCAACCTCGCCTTCGGGGTGGTCAACGTCTCCACGGGCGTGACCGTCCTGACCGGCACCTCCAGCGCCACCTTCACGGACAATGACTCGGGCGACGTGATCTCCACCGCCGATTTCACCTCGGTCAACGCCGTGGGGTCCTATTACTTGGCGGTCACCGGGGTAGGGACCAGCTACAACTTCGCCATCTCGCCCACGGCCTTCAACAACGCCTGGACTATGGCGATGCGGGGTTTCTATGTCCAGCGTTGCGGCATCGCGGTGGATATGGGCGTCGTGGATGGGGTCCATTACACCCATGCCCAATGCCACTCCTCGGGGGCCTGTAACGACCTGCCTTCCACTTTTGACCCCTCCTCCGGAAAGACGGGCACCCAGAACACCGGCAAGGGCTGGCACGACGCGGGGGACTACGGCAAGTACGTGGTGAATTCCGGGATATCCACCGGGACCGTGCTCTGGACCTATGAGTGGTACAAGGACCGCATCGGCAACACCAACCTGAACCTCCCCGAGTCGGGCAACGGCACCCCGGACATCCTCAACGAGGCGCGGTGGAACCTCGAGTGGATGCTCACCATGCAGGACACCGACGGCGGGGTGTGGCACAAGAACACCAGCGCCGGGTTCGGCGGGTTCGTCCTCCCGGAGAACGACAACGGCGGCACCCGGCTCATCATCGGCACCGGGAGCGGCACCCCCTATAAGACCAGCTGTTCCACCGCCGACTTCGCGGCGGTCATGGCCATCGCGGCCCGCCTCTACCAGCCCTACGACGCCACCTTCGCGGCCACCTGCCTGACCGCCTCCCAGAACGCCTGGACCTGGGTGACGGCCCATCCCACGGTCTACTACAACCAGCCGGCGAACATCTCAACGGGGGGATACGGAGACAACAACAGCACGGACGAGCGGCTTTGGGCCGCCGCCGAACTGTTCCGCACGACCGGGACCGCGGCCTATTCCACTTACGTCACCTCCAACGCCGGGGGCTCTCCCTTGTTCTCGGCGACCGGGCCGCAGAACTGGGGAAGCCTGAAGAACCTGGCCCTTTGGACCTACTACTACGCGACGGGGGCCAACGCGGCCCTCAAGACCACCATCCTCAACGACACCGTGACCACCGCCAACACCATCTCGACCCGGACCAACGGCGCCGCCAACGGCTACCGGCTGAGCCTGACCCAGTACAACTGGGGCTCGAACGGCGACGTGGCGAACTACGGCATGATGCTCATGATCGCCAACAATATGCAACCCAACGCGGCCTACGTCCAGGCGGCCCTCAACGACCTCCATTACCTGTTGGGGCGAAACACCTTCGGCCTGTCCTGGGTGACCCATGTGGGGTCCAACCCCTTTTTGCATCCCCACCACAGGCCCAGCGGGTCCCCCGAGTACAGCGCGCTGGCGCCCTGGCCGGGCCTGCTGTCCGGCGGGCCCAACAGCACGGGCAACGGCTCGGATGGCATCACCCCGGCCGCCGCGAAACCCGCCAAGTGCTACACGGACCAGACCGGGGCCTACGCCTCCAATGAGATCGCCATCAATTGGCAGTCCCCGCTGGTGTTCCTCTTGGCGGCGGTCCAACCTTCCGGCAATTGCGGAGGGTCCACCTGCACCTTCACTCCCTCCCCGACTAGGACGAACACTTCCACCATCACCGCCACCCCGACCAAGACCCTGTCTCCTACTCCCACCTACACCCCCAATCCCTGCCTGATCGTGGCGCAGCGGGTGGACTGCGGGTCGGCGGCGGCCGTCACGACCTCAGGAAACGCATGGGCGGCGGACAAAGCCTTCGCGGCGGGAAGTTGGGGCTACCTGGGTACCACCACTACGGCCACGACGGCCAACGCCATCGCGGGGACTACGGACGATGTCCTCTACCAATCCGTCCGTCAGGGAGCCCCGATCACCTATGTCTTTACCCTGCCGAACGGCGCCTACCAGGTGAACCTGAAGCTGGTTGAACTCACCATGAACACCGTGGGGGCCCGGGTTTTCAGCGTCCTGATGAATGGCGTTACGGTCATCGGCAACCTGGATGTCTGGCAGTTGGCGGGGTCATACGACGCCTATGACCGGGGACCTTTCTATGTCAACGTGAACGGCGGCGCCCTGACGATCACCGGGGCCCCCTCGGTCAGTAACGCCGACTTCGCGGCCATCGAGATCCTCAACGACAGCCCCTGCGCCTCCACGGCTACGCCAACCTCCACCGCGAGCGCGACGCGCACAGCGTCGCCGACCATGACCCCCACCCGCACTTTTACGCCTTCGAGCACCCCAACTTCGACCTTCACTGCCACCTCCACTTCGACGCCGACTTACACGCCATCGGCCACACCGAGCGCCACGCGGACCCTAACAACAACCTCCACCCTGACCTTGACGGACACCCGTACATTCACGCCCACATGGACCGCGACATCGACTTTTACCTCCACTTGGACCGCGACCGCCACTCCCACGCTAACCCCGACATCGACGAGGACCTCGACGGCTTCGCCCTCGGCGACCGCCACGGCGACGACCACGCCGACCGCCCCTTCAACCCGGACTTTCACCCCGACTCCGACCTTCACCACAACTTTCACGGTCACCTCGACTTATACCGCCTCTCGGACCTCTACGCCCACAGCCACGCCGACCGCGACGGGGACCCCGTCGCTCACCTTCACCTTCACGTCCTCCCCGAGCCCGACCTCAACGTTGACGCCTTCACCGAGCTTTACCTCGACCCGGACCTTCACCGCGTCCTCGACGCCTACGCCGACGGCTTCGTTTACAACCACGCCGTCCAAGACGCCAACCCCTACGGCGTCTTCCACAATGACCTATACGACCACCCGCAGTTTCACGCCCACGACTACCGTGACGGCCGCTTTCACGATCACCTCGACCCCGAGTTGGAC
>CAYMOV010000095.1:0-9212 GCA_964392085.1 uncultured bacterium | reverse complement strand
CGAGCGCCTCGGCGCCCTACGCCTTCACCTGGAACCTCGTGCCGGACCAAAGCCATTTCCTCTCGGCCCGGGCCTGGGACAACCAAGGGGCCTTCGCGACATCCTGCCCGGTGAGCCTGTACGTCGCCGGTTCCCTGCCGTCCCCCTGGGTGGAACAGGACCTCGGGAACCCCCGGGTCCCCGGTAGCGCGAGTGAAAGCGGAGGGGTGTTCACGGTCAACGGCACCGGCGGCCCCATGAACTACACCACGGATTCCCTCCAGTTCACAAAACAGACCTTTTGCGGCGACGGTTCGATCACGGCCCGGGTGGTCTCGGTGTCGGGGGGAACCGCCGCGGACCAAGCCGGGATCATGATCCGCGAGACCGGGACCTCCCCCTCGGCCTTTGTCTTCGTCGGCGTCACCCCCGGTGGGGAGGTGGTCATCCACAGCCGTCTCACGCCCGCTGGGGTCGCCACCACGGCCTACCCGGACACCCTGGGCCTCCCCTGTTTCCTGCGCCTCACCCGGGTCGGCAATGTCTTCCAGGCCTCCTGGTCGCCCGATGGCCTCACCTGGATCTCCGCGGCCGCCGTCACGGCCGCCCTGTCGGCCAACACCCACGCGGGGATGGCCGTGACCGACGGCGCCAACGGACCGGCCCTCTGCACCGCCGTCTTCGACCAGGTGGCCGTCGCGATGTCCTGCCTGCCCCCGACCTGGACCCCCTCGCCGACCCCCAGCTTCACGCGCACCTTCACCCCGACCTTTACCCCTTCCTTCACGCGGACGAACACAGGCACCCCCACCGACACCCGCACCCCGACCAACACCTTCACCGTCACGGATACCCGCACGCCGACCCTCACCCCTACTTTCACGAACACCCGAACCGACACAAATACCCCGACGGATACCCGGACCCCAACCCCGACCTTCACGCCCTCCTTCACCCGTACGGACACCCTGACGCCCACGGTCACCCTCACCCGGACCGAGACCTATACCCCCACCTCGACCCGAACCTTTACCCCGTCCTTCACGCCTTCCTTCACGCGCACCCAGACCTTGACCCCCACGGAAACCCCCACCCGGACCGAGACCTTCACCCCCACTTCGACCCGGACCTTCACCCTGACCTATACCCCATCCTTCACGCGCACCCAGACCTTGACCCCCACGGAAACCCCCACCCGGACCTCGACCTATACGCCCACCTCCACCCGGACCGAAACCGGGACCTACACCCCCACCGGGTCTTGGACCCCCACGATCACCTTGAGTTTCACCCGCACCTGGACCCCGACTTACACGCCTACCTTCACCCGCACCTTTACCGGCACGCCGACCCACACCCACACCCCGACGGCCACCCGGACGGGGACTCCCACGTTGACCCCGACGGCTACCCGAACGGCGACCCCCACCTGGACGGCGACCTTCACCCGCACGGGCACCCCAACCCCGACCCCGACGGTGACCCGAACGGCCACAGCCTCCGCCACCCACACTTCCACCGGTTCACCCAGCGGCACGCCGACGGCGACGCCCAGCGCGACAGGACCCCCGGCCAATACTTCAACACCCTCCCCAACCGGGACCGCGTCCCCCACCCGGACCCCGAGCGCGACTTCAACCTTGGGAACGACCGCGACACCGGCGGAGACCCCCTGGTCCCCGCCAGCCCCGGTCCTTTGGCCCAACCCGGTCCGGCAGGGGGACCAACTGACGGTCCGCCTGGTCCTCCCATCCCCGGGGCCCGTGACCCTCTCCATCTACACGACCGCCTACCGGAGGATCCTCACGAGGAACTGGACCTCAGTGCCCAAGGGGGTGGTGGATTTCGGCCTGGACCTGAGGGACCTTCGGGGTAAGCCCCTGGCCGACGGGGTGTATTACGTCCGGGTGGCCTCACCAGGCGGCCGTTCGGTCCTGCCGTTGGTCCTGGTGAGGTGAAAGCCGGGAGAGGGGAACTGTTTACCGGGGGCCGATCCCAAGGCTTTCACGATGAACGTCCGCACGATGATTTAAGGGCTTTTTCGCGTTTTGTCATATTTCACGGGTGTTAATTAACGGGCGGCGGGGCATCCGCCGAACCGGAGGGGTTTAAACTGCAGGTCCCTGGTCGAACCTGTTCCCCGGAGGATTCCCATGGCCGATGAAAGGACCCTCGCCTCGCAAACCCTGAAGACCCGCCTGAAGGACTACGTGATCGACGTCAAGAAGGGGCCCGAGGAGGGATGGCGGGTGGTGCTCCGGTCCGTCTTCAAGGACCCCTCCCGCAACCGGGATTTTGAGGTTCCCGAGGAGGACTTCGACCGCCTGATGAAGACCCTCCAGGACGTCACCCGCCTCCTGGAAAAGACCAAGAGGAAACCCTCCCAGGACCCCCGGGACAAGGGGCATGAAAAGCCCCACCGGGCCTGGACCGACGGGGAAGCCAAGGCCGTCGGGGCCGCGTTCCACGATGGGGTGTCCTTCAAGAAGCTCGCGCTCGAGTCGGGCCGCTCCGTCGGCTCCATCAAGACCCAACTCACCAAGATGGGCTACCTCTAGCGGTTGGGTCGAAGCCTGTCCTATGACAAAAAAGGAACAACTATCCATGGGGCCCCACGGTGAAACACCCACCAGGGCGGACGGGGCCGGCCGGAGTCATTTACATAGCCATTACATGACTATAACTTGACATAACGATGGGTGGGTTAAGCTCCTGGACAGTCCAACCGGGAGGTTTCCCATGTTCATGATCCTCGCCTCACCCGACGTCCTTCTCGTCCGGGCCTTCCAGTCGGAGATGTCCCGCCGTGATACCCTCTTGGTTTGCGCCTCCCCGAACCGTTTGGCGGCCCTGGCGCGCTTCCATAAGCCGGACGCGGTCGTGGCGGCCTTCCCGGCCTTCGACCCGGGGGTGACCCGGGTCCTGGGGGAGGTCCGGGGGGCCGACGCCCACCACACCCTCGCGGCGCTGGGGCCCTTCACGAGGATGGACCAGATCGAGGCGGTCTTCGGGGCGGGGGCCGACCTGTTCCAGGCCCTGCCCTGCAACGCCCACCACGTCATGCGGCGGGTCCGCGAGGCGGGCGGAAAATCCCTCGCGGCCGGTTGACCGGAATCCTTACCTCACATCCTTCGGGTTCGCGCCCTCCCGGCTTGGTTCCTGGATGTCCCGGCCGGATAAAAGGTCCCGGTACAGGGCCCGGTCCTCCGCCGTCAGGTATTTCGAGGGCGGGGGCGTCCGGTAGGGCCGGTCGTCCGGTTGGTCGGCGAAGAGCGAGAACATCGGGGCGGCCAGCGCGTCGTTCATGTTCATGGGGTCCAGGCCGAGGATAAGCTCCAATGTCTTCAGCAGGCTCAGCTGGTCGTAGAGGTCGCCCACCACCGCACCCCGCTTCACGGTGGGGCCGGCGGCAAGGCAGAAACTGCGCATGGCGTCCACGTGGTCCGGCCCATTCTGCGAGTCGTCCTCGATGCAGACCACCAGGCTTTCCTTCCAGACCGGGCTCTTCGACAGGGTGTCCAGGACCACCCCCACAGCCGCGTCGTTCTGCGCCACGAGCTGGTTGGGGTTCAGGGACTTGGGATCCATCCCCGCGGTGTGGTCGTTGGGCAGCCAGATATATTGAAGGGGCAACACCTTTCCCGCCGCCACCTGGCGCCTGAAGTCCGCCTGCCAGGTCCCCACCCGCCTCAGGTCCGAATAGGCCAGGTCCCAGCCCTTGAAGTCGAGGGAGCAGTGGTACAGGAAGGCCGCCCACTGGGCCTTGAAGGCCGGGTCCCCCGCGATGGCCTGGGCGAGCCCCAGGTCGCCGCAATAGAAGGCCGAGAACTTCGCGAGGAAGCCCGGGTCCTCCAGCAGTTTTTCGCAGTCCCCCGGGGTGCCGTTGCGGCCCCGGAAGGGTTTCATCAGTTCCTGGAAGGCCCAATCCCGCGCCTTGTCCTTGGACAGCTCCATGAACCGGTCGTAGCAGGCCCGGGTGAGGGCGCCGTCCTCGCCGAACTTGTCGGTGAGGATCCGGTAGGGCTTGCAGAAGAAATAATAATCCTCGCCATAGATGCGGTAATCGACGCCCTTCGCGTCCAGGGCGTCCCACAGGTAGGCGGGTGAGAAGGTGAAGGGGACGGTGCCGAAAGGCCAGAAGTCCTCGTTCTTGCGGGGGTTCTTGGCGTCCTTCGTGCCGAGGCGGCCCGAATAGTCGTCCATGCCCAGCCACTCGAGGAAGGGGCTGGCGTAGCCGCTGGTGGTGTAGCTGTGGCCGAGCACGCTGATCTCGCCGTCCACGTAGAAATTGTCCAGGTCGGCGAATTGCGACGCGAGTTGGTGGTGGTTGGGCGTGACGTCCTTCCCGAACAGGCAGAGGTCCTTGTCCCCGTTGCCGATCCCCAGGTCCCCCAGCACCTGGTCGTAGGTGCGGTTCTCCTTCACGAGGTAGAAGACGTACTTGACCGGCAGCTTGAGTCCCCGGGCCGGGTCGTAGACCGGGGAGGCCTCGGCGACCGATTTCGTCCAGTCCGCCAGGTTCGCCTCCAGGTCCCCGAGGGGGACCGTCCCCAGGCTCCCTTTCAGGAGCGTGAGGACGTAGCCGGGTTCCTCGCGCTTCTTCGTGGGCTGGGGCCCATTGGGGTTGGGGCGGCGGGGGCGGATGCCCTTGGCGCTGAGGGTGAAGAGGTTCTTTCCGTCGACCACCGCGTCCGTGGGGTACCAGCCCGTGGGGATCATCCCCAACTCACGCCCGGTTGCCTGGTCCAACACCGCCACGGCGTTCACGCGGGACAAGGTGACGAACAACCTGCCGCCCGCCGCGGCGGCCGAGGTGGGGGCCGCGCCGAACTTGGAGGACCCCAAGCGGACGCTCCAGGTGGCCAACTTCCGGCCGGTGAGGGTGTCCAACACGGTGATTTCGTCGGAGTTTTGGTCGACTACGTACAGCCGGTGGCGCGCCGGGTCGGCCGCCAGGGCCGAGGGGCCGGCCCCGACCGGGATGGGGGCCAGGGCCTTCAGGCGGCCCGCCGCCACCTGGTAGGGGACCACGGCGTTGTCCTGCAAAAGGGTGACCCAGAGCTTGCCGTCCTGCCATTCGAGGGCATAGGGCATGCGGCCGCAGTCCAGCTCGTCCTTCACCTCCCCGGTCCCGGTGTCCACGAGGGCGAGCCGTCCCCGGGACTTGTAGCCCCCCTTGCTGTCATCCATCAGTAGGTAGGCCACCGCGAGGGTCTTGGCGTCGAGGGGCACCAGGCCCGAGGTGAAGCCGTTCACCGTGAAGTCCCTCACCTCCTCCATCCCCGGGTCGTATCCCCGGATGGTCTGGTCGTAGCCGCCGCTGACGTAGAGCCGCCCGTCGGGGCTCACCCGGGCGCAGGGGAAGAGGGAAGGGGTGGTGAGGGTCTTGAGGACGGTCATCCCATCGCCGGAGACCACTGAGATCTCGGGGTTGGTCTCGACGTAATAGCCGTTGTCCAGAACCACCAGGTTGCCCGCGAAGGGGACGACCACCAGGGGGTAGCGCCCCAACTCCAGCTGGTGGCCCGCGGGGGCCATGCGCCAGCCCGTGGGGAGGACCATGTCCTTGGGGATTTCGGCCCGCGAAGCCTCGTGGAGGGCCGCCAGCTTCTTCTCGACGGGGGCGTAGGACCCCTTCTTCGCGAAGCGCCAGAGTTCGGTATTGAGCCGGTTCGCTTGGCCCGGCACGTCGAGGCCGGGGGTGTCGTCGTCATCGTCGGCGAGGGCCGGCCGGCCGAGGACCGCCAAGGCGAGGAACAGCACCATCGCGCGTTTCATGGTTTCTCCTTAACCGGTGGGGGTGGGTCGGGGAAAGGCCATTATCCGGTCGGGGAGGGAAGCGGGGGTTAAGCCGGTGTTAACGTTGGGGGAGGGAAGGGCCGGAACCCCGCTGGAGAATCGGCAATAGGCCGGGGGATTTATCCAAGAAGAACATCCCCCCGAAATAGGGCCGGACCCCGAGGATTGGGTCCACTTCATCGTCCAGCCCCGCCGATCAATGGCGGCGAACCCGGGGTTATATTGCCGATTTATCCGGGTGTTTTCGGACCCGGTCGTGTGACTGTTGGATCTTCCTTTCCCGCGGGGTTCGCCCCGTTTTAGGCCCTTCGTCGTTCCGAACGAAGTGGCTTGTTCCGCTTGGCGACGCGAAGCCGAAAGGGATCCGGTTTCGCGGTTTCTTGACCTGGACCGTCGCTGACGGCCGACCGCTGGGAGCCGGCCTTCGGCCCCTAGGGCGTCGGGGTATCCGTCGGCGTGGAGGTTTCGGTTTCCGTATCGGTCGGCGTATTCGTGACCGTCGGGGTATCCGTCGGGGTGGGGGTGTCGGTCGCGCTCGGGGTTTGGGTGGGTGTGTCCGTGTCGAGGGTGATGGCGCTGACCAGGGTGTCGGACACCTTATAGGAAGCGCTGGTGGTCCCCGCGACCTGGGTGGTCGAATTGGCGCAGGAGGTGGTGAGGGTGAAGATCCCGCCCCCGAGGTAGGCCGTCACGGGGATCGTAAAGGGCGAGATGACGGTGGCCGAATAGACGGAGCTGTCGTAAGTCAGCAGGGTGCCGAGGCGCACGGCCACCTGGTTCTGGGACCCGCCGTAGGTCCAGTAGACCTGGGACCCGTCCACCACGTTGGTGATGTTGCCGGGGGCCGTCAGGGTGGCGGCGGCCGAAAAGGGGCCCGACCGGGTGGTGAGGACCATCGTTTCCCCGGGACCGTAGAGGAAGCCGTTCGCCATGTACGAGGCGTAGACGCTCCCGTTGGTGACGAGCCCCGAGAAGGACAAAGGCACGGGGGAAGAGAGGCCGGACCCGGTGAGGGTCACGCCCACGGTGGAGACGGCCGCCCCGTTGAGCGTCAGGTTGACGTCGGCCTGGTCGGTGATGACGCCCAGGTCCTCAACCCGGTAGACCTCTGCGATGTTCCAGGTGAAGCCGGGTCCGGGGGTGGGCGTGGCCGGCCCGACGGGGGCCATGGGGCTGTTCTTCTTGGAGCAGTTCACCAGGGGGAGGGCCAAGACGGCCAAGAGGAGGAAGGGGACCAGGCGGTTCGGGTGTTTCATGGGGCTTCTCCGGGTGATATTGGAAGAGGCGAACTGGAACTTCGGCTTGGGCGGGAGGGCCTTCAGGTCGTCGGCCTCCCTGGAGGGGGCCCGGGGTTCAGCCCGGGTGTGAAAATATTAACCTGGAACCGTCGCTTTGACCAGCCGTGAATGACCGGGCGCGCCCGTGGATCATGGGAAACGGCTATTGGCCACCCTTGTCTTAAGTCCCCGGGCATCGCCGGCAACCGACCGGGACGATCCGGTTTTGGCCCCGCCCCCGCCTAGGTCAGCAGGCGCGGGTACATCACCGAGGCCGCCCAGAGGACGACCCCCGAGGCCAGGGCCAGGAGGGCCGCGTCCAGGGGCAGGCCCGCGGCCGAGGGCCCGACCATCAATCCCCGCAGGCCGTCCACCAGCCGGCTCAAGGGGTTCACCAAGGCCACGGCCCTCAGCCAGGGGGGCATGATGGACAACGGGTAGAGGGCGCTGGAGGCGAAGAAAAGCGGCAGGGTGACCAATTGACCGATGCCCATCATGCGGTCCCTCGTCTTGACGATCGCGGCGATCAGCATGGAAAGCCCGGTGAAGAAGGCCGATCCCAGCACCACCATGAGCAACACCCCGGCGGCGCGCCCGAGGCCCCACTCCAGCGGGATCCCCATCAACAGCGCCAGCAGGAGGATGACCACGAGCTGGGACAACGACCGGAGGGACGACGCCAGCATCTTGCCCAGGACCAGGGCGGACCGGTGGATGGGCGTCGTGAGGATCTTGTGGAGGATGCCCATGTCCTTCTCCCAGATGACCGCCAGGCCGTTGAAGATGGACACGAAGGCGATGGCCTGGGCCAGGACGCCCGGCAGGAGGAACGCCAGGTAGTCGACCCCGCCCGTGGGGATGGCCTGGGCGCGGCGCATGGCCCCGCCGAAGAGCACGAGCCAAAGCGCGGGTTGGACGCTTCGGGCCAGCATCTCGGTGGGGTCCTTGAGGAGCTTGAGGGACTCCATCGAGAGGATGACCCAGGTCTCGCGGGCGTAACGGAAGGAGGGGGCGACCCCCTCACCCGAGGCGGCGGGCGGTTCGGCGTTGGCTTCGGACATTCTTGAAATCTCCTTCCGTCTGCTCGGCCCCGCCGGTGAAACGGGTGAAGAGCCGGTTCATGTCGGCCCGGGGCATGCGGGCCTTCCGGCGGAGCTCCGCGAGGGTTCCCAGGGCCGCCAGGGTCCCCCGGTTCATGATGGCGATCCGGTCGCAGAGCCCCTCGGCCTCCTCCATATAGTGGGTGGTGAGGAGGATCGTGGTGCCGTGCTCCCGCCGCATCCAACGGATGTGGCCCCACAGGGCCTCGCGGGCCGTGGGGTCGAGCCCGACGGTGGGCTCGTCGAGGAAAACCACCGCAGGACGGTGCAGGATCGATTGGGCGATCTCCAGGCGCCGGATCATCCCGCCCGAGTAGCCCGACACGGGGCGGTCGGCCGCGCCGGCCAGGTCGAAGGCCGCGAGGACCCGATCCACCCGGCCCTGGAGGTCGCGGCCGCCCAGGCCGTAGAGCTTCCCGAAGAAGGCGAGGTTTTCCCGCCCGGTGAGGACGCCGTCCACCGAGAGGGACTGGGGGACGTAGCCGATGGAGCCGCGGATCCGCGTGGGATCGCGGGTCAGCCGGAAGCCGTTGACCTCGGCGTCGCCCTTGTCGGGCTTCAGCAGGGTGATGAGGATCTTGATGGTGGTGGACTTGCCGGCCCCGTTGGGGCCCAGGAGCCCGAAGCACTCGCCCCGGGCCACGTCGAAGGAAAGGTCGCGGACGGCCTTGACGTCCCCGAAGGATTTGGAAAGGCCCAGGACCCGGATGGTCGGGCCGACGGGGGTTTGGGGGGGGTGGGGAGGCATAAAGGTTAGACGGTCAGGGGGGCCGAAAGTGTCGAGCCCGTGGAAATGTTTACTCCCCGGTTTACCCGGCGGAGCGGAAGCGCGGGGGGGTGGGCCCGGCTCAAGAGAGTCGGCCCAGGTCGGCCGGGTTGAACCCGATCAATTCGGAGAACAATCCCCGCTCCACCTTTTCGACCCAATTGGGGTCGGACAGGAGGGCGCGGCCCACCGCGACCAGGTCGAACTCCCCGTCCTCCAGGCGCCGGATGACCTCGTCGAGGGAGTGGGTTTCCGCCCCCTCGCCCTTGAAGGCTCCCGTGAACTCCCTCG
>CAYMOV010000094.1:0-9221 GCA_964392085.1 uncultured bacterium | reverse complement strand
TGGATCTGCCGGGAACCATCCGGCATCTCAATCACCAGCAAATAGAGGCCGTTCCCGACCGTTTGGCCGTTCCGGTTGGTCCCGTTCCATTGGGTCCGATAGTTCCCCGCCGACCCGTAATCATTCACCCCCTCCGTCACCAACTGACCCGCGATGTTGTAGACGGAGACCTTGACCCGGCCCGGCGCCGTCACTTTGAGGTCCATGCCCAAGGGACCGTGGGTGGGGTCGAAGGCATTGGAGTCCAAGGTCAAGGCGACTGCGGGCGTCGGCGTATCAGTCGGCGTATCCGTCGGTTGAGGGGTATCGGTGATGGTCGGCGTCCAGGTCGGCGACGTCGTAAATGTCAGGCTCGGTGTTAAGGTCCAGGTGGGCGTCAATGTGGGGGTTCGAGTCAGGGTTGCGGTGAAGGTGGAGGTCGCCGTGGGCGTTGGGGTCCAAGTTGCGGTCCAAGTGGGGGTCAGCGTGTCCGTCGAAGTAGACGTCTCGCTCGGGGTCGGGGTCAAGGTGTGGGTGTCGCTCGGGGTAAAGGTGGCGGTCGCGGTGAAGGTGTAGGTCGGAGTGAAGGACATCGTGTAAGTCGCGGTCGATGTGCTGGTGAATGTCCAGGTGGAAGTGAGGGTGGGTGTATATGTTTGCGTCGGGGTGAATGTCAGGGTCGGGGTCCGAGTATCCGTTTGGGTATTGCTGGGGGTGAAAGAAGCGGTAAACGACGGCGTAAAGGTGGCGGTCGGAGTCGATGTCCGGGTAGAGGAGGGGGTAAATGTAGGGGTGAAGCTGGGCGTAAAGGTCGAGGTGAAAGAGGGCGTAAAGGAGGCCGTGAAGGAGGGCGTAAACGTCGCGGTCGGAGTCGCCGTCGCCGTGAACGTCGGTGTGAAGCTCAAGGTGGAAGAGGGGGTAAAGCTTGGCGTGAATGAAGCCGTGAAACTGGGTGTGAAGGTCGCGGTAAAACTCGGGGTAAAGGTGGCGGTCGAGGTCGAGGTTCGTGTGAATGACGGAGTGAATGTCGCCGTGAACGAGGCCGTCGGGGTCGGCGTCGCCGTAAAGGAAGGCGTGAAACTTGAAGTGAAGGATGGCGTAAAGGAGGGGGTGAAGGACGTCGTAAAGCTTGGGGTGGAAGTCGCCGAGAACGTCGGTGTGAAGCTCGAGGTGGAAGAGGGGGTAAAGCTTGGCGTGAATGAAGCCGTGAAGCTGGGTGTGAAGGTCGCGGTTAAGCTCGGGGTAAAGGTGGCGGTCGAAGTCCGTGTGAATGACGGAGTGAATGTCGCCGTGAACGAGGCCGTCGGGGTCGGTGTCGCCGTAAAGGAAGGCGTGAAACTTGAAGTGAAGGATGGCGTAAAGGAGGGGGTGAAGGACGCCGTAAAGCTTGGGGTGGAAGTCGCCGAGAACGTCGGCGTGAAGCTCGAGGTGGAAGAGGGGGTAAAGCTAGGCGTGAATGAAGACGTGAAGCTGGGTGTGAAGGTCGCGGTAAACGACGGGGTAAAGGTGGCGGTCGAGGTCGAGGTCCGTGTAAATGACGGCGTGAAAGTCGCCGTGAACGTGGGTGTAAAGCTCGGTGTGAAAGAAGCCGTAGAGGTCGCGGTGAAAGTCGTCGTTGGGGTGAAGGAGGGCGTAAAACTTGGAGTGAAGCTGGGCGTGAAGCTCGGGGTAAATGATGGCGTAAAGCTTGGGGTGAAGGTCGCGGTAAACGACGGGGTAAAGGTGGCGGTCGAGGTCGAGGTCCGTGTAAATGACGGCGTGAAAGTCGCCGTGAACGTGGGTGTAAAGCTCGGTGTGAAAGAAGCCGTAGAGGTCGCGGTGAAAGTCGTCGTTGGGGTGAAGGAGGGCGTAAAACTTGGAGTGAAGCTGGGCGTGAAGCTTGGAGTGAAGGTCGCCGTAAATGAGGCCGTCGGGGTCGCGGTGGCCGTAAAGGAGGACGTAAAACTTGGCGTGAATGTCGGAGTAAAGCTTGGGGTGAAGGTCGCCGTGAACGACGCCGTCCAGGTCGAAGTTGGCGTAAAAGATGGGGTGAAGCTCGGCGTAAAACTAGGCGTATAAGTCGCGGTAAAGGAGGGGGTAAAAGTAGCCGTGAAGGTATTTGTTGATGTAGGCGTAAACAAGGTCAAGCAGGAATAGTCCGCGGTTAATTCGGGACCCGTTGGATTGAGGGTCACAGGGGCGGCGTTGTTGGGCATCGAGGCGCCGAAAAGGATCCCGTTCGTGGTGCAGCTCGGGAAATTTGCGAAGTTCGTCGAGACGGCGAGCCACTTACCGCCCGACACGGTGACGGGCCCGCTCAACCCGACCGTGATGGTCCCGGCTGAATTATCAGTGAAGGACACCGAGGCCATCTGGGTGGTGGGGGCCGTTCCCAACCCGTTGTCGTCGTAGATCCCGATATGGCACGACGACCCACCGTTCGATCCGATGATCCGGAGGTCGGTGACCATCCCGGTCCCAGGGAAATAGACATAAATCCCGGCCGTGCCGTTCAAGACGGTTTGGGACCCCCCCGTGGTGGGGTATCCCGCGTTCCCAAAACCGACGTTCCCGCTTGTTCCCGCGCAAAACGTGGGCGTGGGGGAAATCGTGGAAGTTATCGTCGGTGTGGGGGTCAGGGCGGGACAGCAAGCCGGGTCCCGCACCCAAACGTTTCCGCAGACGCTGTGGAGCCGAACCTCGTCGAGCCAGACTGAACCCGAGGTGAATGAAGTGAGGCTCCGGATCCTCAGTTCATTGGCCGTTTTATAGTTTCCAGTGAGGAATTGAACGCAGTTATTCCAGGTCCCCCCCGTCGGGACGGTGAAGCTCGCCGTGGAGGTTAGGTTCGCCGCGGATTGGTCCAATACCTGGATGACCACGCTGGCGGGGGTGGTATTTCTGAATTGGAAGGAGACCTGGTCATACCCCGCCAAATCCCCGGTCGGGATGAATCTCGTGAAAAGGTCCGTTCCGTTTGAAACCGATCCCGTGATGGACATGGCCCCCCCGGGCCCATCGGCGCTTTGGCTTGCGTCCCAACCGGAGGTGGCCTGGCTGGCCCAACCGTCCAGTCCGGCGGAGAAGCAGGTGATGATCGGGTCATTGGCGGGATCCGGCGCGTCCGGGGACCAACACCAAGCCACCGGGGTCGCGACGCCGCAGGTCGGGGAGGGCGTCGGGGAACCCGTGAAGGTGGGGGTCGGGGTGTCCGAAACCGGGCAGAAACTGGCGTAGATTGAGTCGAGGAAAGTACTCGGATTACCTCCCGGGAAAGACGCCGGCAGCCCGCCCCAGCCGAACCCCGTCAAACAATAGTATTCCGACCCAGTAACCCCATTGTCCGTGAGGAATTGGGTCATCCCCACCGTATCCAACATGAATGCAATCCAGTACGTGCCCGGCAAAAGTCCGGTCGAGGGTATGCCAATGGTGTTCCATCCCGCAAAAGCCTGTTGGGCGTTCGACTGAACGATTAAATTGAAAGGGACTCCCCCGTTGTCGGTGTAAAGGCCGAGCTGAACTTGGGCGGTGGGATCCGCACTGCCGAAATAGATCGAGAGAGAGGTCACCGTGACCGCTTGGGAAAGCGTCGCTTTGGAAAGCCGAAACGCCACCTGGCCCGTCAAGCTATTCCAGGTTGCCCCTAAGGTCGTTTTTCCGAAATTGGAGGCACCTGGACATTGGGGGGTGAGGGTCGGGTTCGGGGTAAAAGTGTTGGGTGGCGTAAAGGTGCTCGTCGGCGACGGCGTGATGGTCGGAGACCAGGTCGGGGTGGCAGAACCCGTCACGGTCCATGTCGGGGAAATAGTCGAGGTGTTCGTCGGCGTCGCGGAACCGGTCGGACTGGAGGTGGGTGTCGGGGTGGGCGGGGGGGGCGAGGCCCAGACGTCCGACGTATATGACGTCCCGTCGTAACCGCCAAAGGCCCAAAGGGCATTGTTGAACGGAAGCCCCAGGAACCCGTAACGGGGCGTGAAGAACGGGCCCGTGGTGGCTTGCGTCCAGGTCGCGCCGTCCTGCGTCCACCAAACGTCATTTTTAGCCGTGCCGCCGTTCAGCCCGCCATAAACCCAAAGTTTATTGTCAAAAACCGCCGCCTGGTGGCCGAACCGGATGACGAAGGGCGGGACCGCGCTTTGGGTCCAGTTCACCCCGTCCGTGGACGACCAAACGTCGTTTAGGAATCCGGATCCGGTGTATCCACCGATCACCCAAAGACGGCCGTCGAAGACCGTGCAGGTATGCCAAGTACGTCCAGGAAACTGACCGACTGCCACTTGGTTCCAGCTGGACCCGTTCGTTGAATTCCAAATGTCGCTGTTGCCCGTCCCCGCTGAGGTGGTGGCGCCCCCGATGAACCAGAGCTTCCCCCCAAAGGCCGTGAGGGTGTGGCCCATGCGCACCCCCATGGGGGGATTGGCCGCGATCTGGGTCCAAGCCGAGCCTTGGGAACTGCTCCAGATGTCCTGATAGACGGTGCTGATCCCGTCGTATCCCCCCGACAAAAAGAGCGTCGCGGGGATACCCAAAACCTCCACCGCCAGGTTCTCGCGGGCCCCCATGGTGGAGATCGTCGTGTTGTTCCAAGTGATGCCATCCAGGCTGGCATGGAGATCCTTATGGGCCGCGGTACCGTCATACCCTCCCACCAGCCACATCTTGTTGCCGGTCCCGTCGTTATAAACCGCCCCACCCGCGCCGTAGCGGGCCCCGAACGGAAGTGTACCCAGCACCTGTCCCCATATGGAACCGCCGGTCGCCGACTGGGGGGCCTCTAGAAGTTCGAAGGCTAGGTCCTCGTTGGGGATGATCGTGTAGGTCGAACCGCCGTTTGAGGACGTCATGGCGAAGGAATTCGTCCCGTCGTAGGACAGCGTCGTATAGGGGGGGATCGGGGTGATGGTGTTTCCCGCCCAGAACTCATAATCGTTGGCGCCGGGGACCCCGGAGGTCGTGGTGAACGCCAACACATAAGTCACCGCCCCTGGAGTCAAGGTTTGCACCGACCCGAAGGTCCCCGTGAGCCAAGTGGAGGCGGTACTGGCCCAAAGACCCACGGTTCCCGTGTCCAACGTGTTGGTGACGGCTCCCGAGATGCTGAGGAGTTTGTAGTCGAGGTTGGCGGTGGGCGCCGACGATGAAGTGTGGACCCGGACCCGGAAGCCCTTCACGATCCTCGTGGCCGACAATGAGAAGCCCTCCGCCGCGACCTGGGCCGGCGAGGCACAGACCTGGGCCAGGGCGTTCTTGGGGTAAGGGACCCCTTCCTGCGCCCCCGAGGATAGGTCCAGGACATAACAAGGGTTCTCGTTTTGATTCGCCCAACTACCGCCCCCGTTTGTCGAGGTGAGGACATTGGCATCCAAGTCCGAGACGGGCGCGGCGGGGTAAATACCGTTGTGGGGTGTCGTGGCCGCGAAAGTCGCGAGATCGAGGTTGTCTCCCCCCGAAGCCTTCACTAATAAGTGGTAGACATTTCCCTTGATGAGGGTCGGTGGGGTCGCAAAGGAGAAGTTCCGCCAAGCGGCCGCGCCGACGGAGGCCACCGTACTAACTTGGAGACTGGCACCTGGGGTCCCGGAGACATCCGACCACAATTCCAGTGAATAGGTCGGCGCCGTCCCGATGGTATTCAGGCAATAAATTCTAGCTTGGGTGACCGCTCCTGAATTTTGGGCCGCAAAACGGTAATCCAGGTAATTTGCCGTTCCCCCGGTCCCGTAGACCGAAACGGCTTGGTTTCCTTCCACCAGGTAGAGGTTGGCGGGTAAAGCCATGACGGCGACCGGTAGTAATAGAAAGACCGACATGACGACCAATCGGGTCGCCACATCGGTCCATTGAAAGACGGATTTCGCTTTATCGGTAAAACGCAATGGTCAAACCTTACCCCGGGTTGGTCGAAATTATACCAAAGCCCCGGGTTAAGAGCGGCGAATGATGAAGAGCATGAAAGCGGTATTCACGGCGTTTGGGGAGGTCGTTTTAGCCGCCACAAATCCCCCTTTTCCGCCTGCTTTGAAGGTCGTGACCGCGCGTCCGGTTGCGTCCGTTTTAACGGTCGGGGTCATGATCGTCCCGTTGTTGGTGATGAGCTGGAAGGTCACCGGCGCCCCTGCGATGGGAACCTGCCCTTTTCGGAGCCAAACGTTCAATTGGGTTGTCCCGTTCTTGGGGACCCGGATGGGGGTGGCGCAAGCCCGGACGAGACAGCCACCAGTGGCGGGGGGCGCGGCCGCCGTGGTGAAATTCAGGACGTCGCTCGCCACTAGCACCGAACCTGTCGTTGGGTCGGTATTGCAACATTTGTAGAAATATTGGGTGGCGGCGGCCAGGCCCTGAATCGACACGGCGTGGTCGGATGACACCGTGGGGTCGGTGACCACCTGGACCAGGGCCGAGGCCGCGGTCCCGAAATTGACCAGGCCCATCCCGTCCACGTTGGCGGTCCAGGCGATGTTCGCGGCGCTAGGGTCAGCCAGCGCCGTGGGTCCGGTGGTGATGGCGGGCGCGGGAGCGGCTACGGTCTGGAAAGTCAGCTTGCCTGAGTCGATCAACGTGTTTCCGCCGGCATCGATGACCGTCACGATGTAGGTGTATGACGTGGATGCCGTCAAACCGCTCAAGAGGACGCTATGGGTCGTGTCATACGTCGAATCGAACTGGACCTGGTCCAGGTTATTCGGGTCGGTCCCATAGCCGATCTGGCCGTAAGTGATGGTATCGACCTGCCATGAGACGGTGACGCTCGTCAGGCTGGGATCCACGACAACGACCGGCAGACGGGTAAAAGCGGCCATGGCACGGCCTCCTGGAAAGTTATTGGATGGCCGGGATTATAACATTTGTCAGGACATTTTAAGGCTAATTATCGGGAACGGCTTTTTCCTCAAGGCTTCAGGGATTCCTGGGCCACGATCCGCCAGGACCCTTCGTCCTTGTTCAGGCGAAAACCCAGCTTGGTGGGGGCCTGTCCGGTTTTTTCAAGGAGGAAAAAGGCCGTGGCCTTTTTACCATCGATGACCAACCCGGCGGTCTGGGCCTTCAACCCGGCCAACAAGCTGTTCCCCTTCGCCTCGGCGGGAACTTGTTTCCGGTACCAATCGGTCCAGGTCAAACGGGCCGGGGAGGTCTCGTCGAAATAGGCCAAGGTTTTGTCCACCCGGCCCGATTCCAACGCGGCGAGGAAGCCGTCGTTGAAGTTCTTGAGTTCGTAATTCTCAAGGGAGATGCCCCGGGGCCCGATGGGCTCATACCAACGGATTTGGGTGAGGGCAATCCTCACGTCCTCTAGGAACTTAGAGCCGGAGGGGCCGTCCGCGTCCTTGCGCGGCAGGGTAGCCCTGGCCCAGACCACGAAATCCCCGTGTTGCATCACGCAGGCCCAGGTCCGCCATTGTTTTTGGACCCGGTCCTGGAGGTCATAGGGGACGACGGTCCACTCGTCCGAACCCGCCTTCCAGCCGGTCTTCTTTCCGATCCCCTGGACCTTGTAGGCCGCCGAATCCAGGATTCGGGCCAGGGTCTTTTCCAGGTCGTCGACCTTGTACCGAACCGTTGGGTCGGTCGGTTGGGTCATGATCTTGATCCAGGGGCCATGCTTAACGTCCAAAAACCTCACCCACTCGTCCAACTCCTCCGCATCGAGGTCATCCGGTTCAGGCGCGTAGGCCCCGAAGGCTTTGGGGATCGGCAGGGCGAAACCGTATTCGGTCTGGTAATACCAACCGTCGGCCACCCCCGAATCCCCCACCGGCGGAAGGGCCAGCTGGGTTTCTGGGAGGAGTTTCGAGCGGCCGCAACCCGCCAGGCCCACCGTCAGGACCAGGAGGGTCAGCGCCCAATTTCGGTTGTGAGTGGGTCTTTTTTTCATTTTCGATTCTCGATCTTCTCGGTTCAAGGCACCGGCACCTTATCCAGGATCTTCGTCACCACCGAGTCCGCCGTCAGATCCTGCGCTTCCGCCTCATAGGTGAGGATCAACCGGTGCCGCAGGATGTCCGGTGCCACGGCCTTGACGTCCTCGGGGGTAGCATAACCCCTTCCGTCCAGGAAGGCGCGCGACTTCGCCGTGGCCGCCAGGGCGATGGAGGCCCGGGGCGACGCTCCGTACTCGATCAGGGCCTTCAAGTCCGCGAGGCCGGCCCCCTTGGGGTCCCGGGTGGCCCCCGTCAAGGCCACAATATAATCCTTCAGGGCTTCGCTCACATGGACACCGTCCACGATTTCTTGGGCCTTGAGGATCGCGGCGGACGACAGGATCTCCTTGACCTTGGCCGATGCCCCGGATGTGTTCCTCGAGATGATCTCCTTTTCCTCTTCCTTGGTGGGGTAACCCACCACCACCTTCATGAGGAACCGGTCCACCTGCGCTTCCGGTAGGGGGTAGGTGCCCTCGTGCTCAATGGGGTTCATGGTGGCCATCACGAAAAAAGGCTCCTCCAGCTTGAAGGTGTCGGGGCCGATCGTGACTTGGTGTTCCTGCATGGACTCCAGGAGCGCCGACTGGACCTTGGCGGGAGCCCGGTTGATTTCATCCGCCAATACGAGGTTCGCGAATACCGGGCCCTTCTGGGTCTTGAAATCGCCCTTCGCCTGCACGTAGATGCGGGTTCCCAAAAGGTCCGCCGGCAGGAGGTCCGGGGTGAACTGGATCCGGCTGAAGGACACCCCAAGGGTGTCCGCCAAGGTCCTGACCGCCAGGGTTTTGGCCAATCCCGGCAGCCCCTCCAGCAGGAGGTGCCCCCGAGCCAAGAGGCCCAGCAGGAGCCGGTCCAATAGCGGTCCCTGTCCCACGATGACCTTCTGGACTTCTTCCTTCGCCTTTTGGAACTGGGCGCTGAGGCGCTCGCCCTCGGCCGTCAATTTCTCGACTTCGGTCGCCACGGTGGACTCCTTTTTTCGTTGTTCAAATTGCTGGGTTCTGCTTGTAATCGCCCATCTCCAATCAGTCGTCCCCATGAGCGTTCAACCGTCGGCGGTCGGCTGAATGCAACACCCGGGACAAACCAGGCCCACGGCCAAATGAGGTACGGTCAGCCAACCGCCGAGAGTTATGAGCCGGTTCTAGGCATGAGGGAAGACAAGGCTTGAAGTACGGCTTCCCTCGCCGTCGAGCTCAAGATCCCCTCGGCGTAAAGGATCCGGTCGGTGACCTTGAGGCACTTCTCGGCGGAATCCTGGATGGAACCGCCCGACTTGTATTTGCCCAACTCCGACAGGATCTCCGAGGTGGTCCAATCCTCCGCCGGGAACCCGTA
>CAYMOV010000093.1:0-9322 GCA_964392085.1 uncultured bacterium | reverse complement strand
GACCTACCGCTTAGAAGGCGGTTGCTCTATCCAACTGAGCTACGAGCGCCCCAGAACAACCCTTCCAACCGCCCGATCACCCCGGCCTTGGGTGGTGGGATAACGTCAATATCCTGATGAATCTAGTCGGGGCGGAGCGCTCGGACCTCCGATGCGGACTCTCTAAAACGGGGGGGAGGGAGTTTTTGAATATGGCCGTCGACAGGCCTTCGGCCTGTTAGCGGCTCCGCCCCTATGTACCCCGAGACAACCCTTCAATCCAGTTCTATCGAGGAAGTGAGATTTCCTTAAATCATCAAGATTAATCTGGTCGGGGCGGTGAGATTTGAACTCACGGCCCCTTGGTCCCAAACCAAGTGCGCTACCGCTGCGCTACGCCCCGGCCAGATGAATCTTAATCTTAGACGGCCCCCTTGGGTCCCTGGTGCGCTATTCACGCACCTACCAACCGTTCGAACCGTATTCACCTCGACAGCATCACGATGCCCAGGTTTATTCAACGAGCCCCACCCAAGGGGTGACCGCATGTACCTGTCTTAACAATTTTCTGATGAATCTTAAACCCTATCGTTTCGTCGACCCCAACCTATTCTCAAGCCATTCACGCACCAACCGAAAAGCCCGGCCCCGATGACTGATCCGATTCTTCTCGGTGGTCGTCATCTCAGCGAAGGATTGGTCCGATTCCAAGGGTCGGAAGACGGGATCATACCCGAAACCACCGGTCCCATGGGGAGCCTCAAGAATCACCCCCGAAACCTCCCCTCTTATATAAACAGGTTTCTCGGACGGTAATGCTATCGCCACTACGGTCCGAAACGCTGCTCCCCTCCTCTCCCCCGGGACCTCCGTCATCTCTTTCACCAGTTTCAGGACATTTTCCTGGTAATCCCCTGATTTCCCGGCGTAACGAGCCGATCGGACACCTGGTGCGCCCCCTAACGCCTCCACGAACAATCCCGTGTCATCCGCCAGGGCTGGAAAACCGGTCGCGTCCATCAAGGCGGAAGCCTTGATCCAAGCGTTCTCCTCAAGGGTCAACCCTGATTCTTCCGGTTCGGGGACGCTTGGATAATCGTAAGCCGCCGACCATACCACCGGAAGGCCGTGCATCAACTCAGTGATTTCCCGGACCTTGTCGCGGTTGTTTGTGGCCAAAACCATCCTCAAGGGCTTACCAAAACCTTTCTTTGGGCATCCAAGACCTGGCGAATCCCTTGTCCGGCCAAACCCAACATCTCATCCAACTGTTCCCGGTCAAAAGGATCATGTTCGGCGGTCCCCTGGACCTCGACAAACCGTCCTGAGTCGGTCATGACCACGTTAAAATCCACATCCGCCTGGGAATCCTGCTCATAGCAAAGGTCGAGAACGGGGTTCCCGCCGACCCGCCCCACACTGACGGCCGCGACGGCTTCCCGGATCGGGAGCGCGGCAACCAGCCCTTTTGATCTCAACCCATTCAGAGCGTCCACCATTGCCACGTAGGCCCCATTAATGGAAGCGGTTCGGGTTCCCCCATCCGCCTGAAGCACGTCGCAATCCAAGAGGATCTGCCTCTCGCCGAGGGCCGATAGGTCGAGGATCGCCCGCATCGACCGCCCGATCAGGCGTTGGATCTCATGGGTCCGACCTCCCTGCTTCCCCTTGACGGCTTCCCGCGGGTTTCGGTCGTGGGTGCTTCGGGGCAACATGGCATACTCGGCGGTCGCCCAACCCCGACCGGTTCCCTTGATGAATTTCGGGACCTCCTCTTGGATGGTCGCGTTACAAAGGACGCGCGTTTCCCCCATTTCCACGAGAACCGAACCTTCGGCATATCGGGTGTAATGGCGGGTGAAACGGATGGGTCGAATCGTTTGTTCCAAGGCTGTCTCCAGGCTGAAAATAAAAAAACCCCAGCCGGACCAGCCGGCTGGGGCCTTGACCGCTTGGGTTAAGCGGGAAAGGCTCCCCACCGGAAAGGGGTCGCTGGAGTTCTGGAGCCGTGATGCGGAGGGATGGGGTTCAATTTCAACTCCCGGAGGTTTTAGCAGGATGATGAAAAAGTCGCACCGTAGAGACTTTTTCGTGCCTTACTCGCGAATTACCCACCAAAAGACGGGGGAATTACGGCTATTCGCTCGAACCACGTGACAGCTGACTCGCCTTGCGAATGCCAGTTTTCGCTAGGGTCGTCAGGCGGGCATGCCGCCTGACGCCAGGGTGTAAAAACACTTTTCAGCACCCTGTTAGTCATTCTACCGACCGTCTCGGACGCCTGTCAACGCGGTCCCCTTGGGTGAAAAACGCGGAATCCTGAGCTCTCATTTATAACGGATCCCCGTGGCCCATCCTTAAGCGCTCTTATCGGGATCATGGCCGCGAAGAACCCTTCGGCGGACGCGAGGAGAGGATTTCACGGATCTTTCCCTTTAAAAGCTCAATGTTCACCGGTTTCGTGAAAAACGCGGAGACCCGGGCTTCCTTTAGGGTGAAATCATCCTCCATGCCCTTAAACGCCGACACCACCAGGATCGGTAGTTCCGGGAAGTCCTGGCGGACCCGAGGTACCATCTCGATGGCGTGCATATCCGGCATCTTGACGTCCGTCACCAGCAGATCAACCGGAAAGTCCTCCAAGGTGCCTAATACCTGGAGCCCGTTTTCCGCGGTTCTGACTTGGTACCCATCGTCCTTGAGTTCCTCCTCGTAAAGGAAGCGCGAGGCTTCTTCGTCCTCCGCCACAAGAACGGTGTATTTTTGGGGGTCCATCCCAGCCTCCTGTTACGCGTCTAAGGGCAGTTGAACGGAAAAAGTAGTCCCCGTTCCTACAACGCTCTGGACGGATATGGTACCGCCATGTGACTCTATCAGTTTATTGCAAATGCTCAATCCAAGTCCCGTCCCTGTGGTTTTCGTGGTGAAGAATGGGTGGAAGAGTTTCGACATGTTTTCAGGCGCGATTCCGCAGCCCGTATCGGTGATCGCCAGAACCGCCACCTTCTGGTTCAAAAAGACGTGTGCGACCCAGTCCTTGGAACCGGGCGTTTCAGCGTCTCCCAGGGCTTCCGCCACCGAGAGCTTAAAGGTCAAGGTTCCACCTCCGCTCATCGCGTGGACGGCGTTGAGCGCCAAATTCAGGATCACTTGTTTGATTTTATTGTAATCCATGGGGACCAGCGGGAGGTTTGGGTCGAACTCCCGCACGATCCTAATCCCCGCCTTTTCGAACTTTTCCTCGGCGAATTGGACAACCTCATCCACCAGTTTCTGGAAATCCTCGGGTTTTTTACTGAGCTTGGTGGTGCGTGAATATTCCAATACGTCATTGATGATGGTGTCGAGCCGTTGAACCTCCTGCACGATGGTGTCGGCGTATTTCTTGAGGCTCGGGTCCTGGACCTTTGAGGATAGCCGCATGGAGAAACCCTGGATCGCGTTTAGTGGGTTTTTGATCTCATGGGCCACCCCCGCGGCCATTTCACCCAAGGCCGAAAGCCTTTCCGAACGGGTCAATTGGATTTCCATCTGACGGAGGAGCGAGATGTCCTTCAGCGTGGCGATGGCCCCCAACACTTTTCCCTCCTCGCTCCGCATGACTGAAGTCTGGAGAGAAACCGGCAAAACCTCTCCCCGAGCCGTAGTGATCTCGAGGTTCTCAAGGTTATAACCCTTCCCTTCGGATAGTGTCTTTTGAAGGGCCTTAGTGAGAGGACCCAATCGTTCGGGAAGCTCTAGGAGGTTCTTATTGTCAACGGCCTCCTCCAAATAACCCGTGATGCGGACCGCGCCATCGTTGAAAGTCTTGATGATCCCATCCTGGTGAGCCACCACGATCCCCGTCTGGATACAGGAAAGGATCCGTTTGTGGTAATCCAGCATGGCCTTCAAGCTGTGGTTGCTCTCGATCAGCTTCCGGGTGGCGAGGTCCACTTTGTCCGCCAACATGTTGGTGGTGTCGCGAAGGCGTTTTTTCTCGCCGTCATCCCGCTGCCCTTCCTCGGCCAGGAAACCACAGAGGACCCCCGTTACAAGGATGAACGGGTAGCGGATCAGGTGATCCGCGTCGAAGATGAAATATTGGCCGGTCCGGAGGTATTGGAGAAAGGCGTAAAGGAGGATTGACAGGACCGCCGCGGCCACGCCGCCGCTCACCGATTGGGCGAGCACCGCCACGAAGATCGTCACGAAGTAGATCAGGAACAACTCTCCGTAAAGGCTCGAAAGACCCTGCAGGAGAACCAAGGCTAAAACCGTATCCACCAGGAACAAAGTCACTAGGATCGTGGTCTTTCGATAATACTTCGGCTTCAGCGCCCAACCCAAAAGCACCCAAACGGCGTAAGCCAACATAATCCACCGGTACAAGGGCGGGGTCTCCTGCCACCCCCCCGGCCCCGATACCTGCATGATCCCGAGTGTCACCACGGAGAGGAGCCGAAGGATGAACAATAAGCTTCGTCGGTCCATCTTCATGGGCCCAAGTGAAGGCTCCATCCTTTATTCCCCCTTCCCAGCAGCCAGGAAACCCAGGACCTTCTGGCCGATTTTTTCCACATCGAACGGTTTTTCAATGTAATAGTTGCCGCCCGATTCCAACCCCAAAACATAATCGCGCGCTTGGGTTTTCGCCGTCAAAAAAACGACCGGGATGCTATCGCAACCTGGGAGGGCACGAAGGGCTCGGCACACCTCATATCCGCTGAGAACTGGCATCATGACGTCTAAGATGATCAGTTGGGGGTTCGGGGCCCTGGCGAGGCGTTCCAGGAGGACCTTTCCTTCATGGAATGCTTCCACCTGAATGGGTTGGGCCTTGAGGCATATCTCGATCAGGCGTAATAAATCGGGTTCATCATCCACAATCATGACGAGAGGCCGCGGGTCTTCGGACGAATTCCCCATTTCAACCCCTATCGCGTCAAGCTAGGACCCATCGACGTCTGCTTTGCGCTCATACGAACAAGGTTATTATCGCATGTAATCGAACCTATAAACACCGGTCCGAAGGATTATCGGGCCCTAAAAAGGGCACTTTTCGCAATCAGGCCCGGATCACCCGGGTTCGTTTTCCCCGGCCAGCCTGCGAGCCTGTTTCGGGTCTCGACGAAAATGCGCCCAAACCGAAAGGACAAGGCTTAAGCAAACCAGGACAAAGAGCCAAAATAGATTTGTACCTTGGCCGGTTTGGCCCTTCACCAGCGTATCCAATCTTTGTTGGGTTTGGACTTGGGCGTCCCGAAGTTCCTGGTATTGGCCGTCCGTGGTCTTTTCCATCAAATCGGCGACGACTTGGATCCGATGCTCCAATTCGTCGAACCCCCTGCGACCTTCGATTTTTTTGACGCGGGAATTCAGTTTGTCCAGTTCAGAAGATAGGTTCGGATCGGTGGTTTTGGGCGCGGGTAGGTTCCGCTGTTTCCCATCCAGCCAAATCTCCGTCTGCTCGCCCTGTTCTTTTTCCACGATTAAGATTGAAAGCAGGTCCTTTGATTTCGTATAGGACGGGTCCAACTCGAGGGATTTCGCCGCGCAAAGGATGGCTTGGTCGTAATCCCCTTGGAGATAGGCGTCCATTCCTTTTTGGTAAAGGCCAGCGGCATCGCCTACGGCCCAAAGCCGCGCGAACCCGGCTAGCGCCAAAACCGCCAATAGGATCGGGCGGATCGTTCGGCTCATTTCTCCCCCTTTAACAAGCCCTCTTGGCGGGCCGTGACGATCCGCCGCAAGAGTTCCTTAATGTCGAAGTTATCGGGGTCCAGTTGCTCCGCCTGCCTCGCCTGGGCCATAGCGGTCTCAGTGTCGCCGGAATCGAGTGAAACGACGCCCCGGTCGTAAAAGGGCTTGGCCTCCCCCAAGATCGGCCTGGGGGTTAGGACGATTTCATGGGATGGTTCACCTTGCTTACCGTTGACGATCAGCCGGACATAGACATGGTACCTGACGCCATTATGCGCGCCCCGCAAGACGCAATAATTCGTTTCAAGGAACTCCGGACGCCGGCGATGGTATTCATTCTCATCTTCGGCTCGGTAATAAATCCAATAACCGTCCACCCGGATTTTGGGGGGCAAGGTCCAGTTCAATTGGATCTTTTCGTCGCCGACCAACCCGGACAGGTCGGTCAAGAAGACTTCTTCCGGCGCCGAGATGCCGGGTAAATCAAATTTCCAACTAGCCCCGATCCGGTGGGAATTCCCCAGCAATTGGGGATGGCTCATGAAGGCGTAGTCCAAGGACCAGCGTTTGGATTCATAACTGGTTCCGAGTGTTAATTCGCCCGGCAGGGTCGTGAATTTCTCGAAACCCGCCCGGATGCCCCACTTTCGGTCGAAAAACCAGTGTTCCAAGCCGCCCCGGACGCGGAACTTATCCTCCTGGGAAAGGCTTTGCGTGTCGGTCCAACCCAAATCCATGGATATTTCCGTATCGGGATCAAACTTGAAAGCGACTCCCGGCGTGTATAAACGGGGAATGATTTGTTCCAAGCCGTCGGTAAAACGGAGGGTTGTAAACAAATCCGTGACCGCGAAACCGACTCGTAATTGCCTGTTTCTCGGAAGGGGCAATAGATAGAGGAATCCCAGGTCCAAACCCCTCCCACGGGCAATTCCCCCCGGAACGCCGAGTTCCCCGTAAAGCAGCCTAAAACTCGTTCCAAACATCAGCCGTCGATTTTGCGTCAGAGGGATCGCGACGGACGCCAACAAAGTATCCTCTTGGGCGCCGGAGGTTTGGGGGTAAAACAGGCTCGAAAAGGAAACAGTGATGTGGATGTCATCGCGGGTTGGTACGTGAACCGCAATATAGGAGTTCCTGCTCTTATCGTTGAATAAGGAGGCATACATCCCCATTATTTCAAGTTGTCGGATTTGGGCGCCCCCCGCGGGGTTCCAATAGGAAGCGCTGGGGTCGTCGGCCACGGCCACAAAAGCCCCCCCCATTCCCATGGCCCGAACACCTTCGCCTTGGCCACCGCCCCTGGAGAACATCGCCCAACCCGTGGACGCCGAGAGTCCGTAGGACAATGCCAATACCAACGCGACGATTCGGGACGTTCCGTTCCCCCGTTTACCGCTATTCATGAGTTCCATTCCCCTAACGAGGTGCTGAAAAAGTGTACTTGCACCTTGTCAACAGCCACGTGGTTCGAGTGAATCGCCGTGAATCCCCCGGTTTTTGGGGGGACGATTCGCGAGTACGACACGAAAAAGTCAATTCAGTTCGACTTTTTCATTTTCCTGCTAATGCTCGATCAGGAGCTTGACCACACGGTGGAGTTTCAAACCCGTCCCAGGCTGGACTCCCTCCAATACCAACAGGTAAATCCCGGCGGATAAACCTTGGGTGTTCCAGGACCCCCGGCCGGCCGAAACGGTGAATTTGCCCACGAGTTCGTCCGCGGTGTTGTAGACCTTTATTCTACTTTGGGCATCGGCCCCAATTCCACCGAAAGAAGCCCAAACTTCGACCTTATCGCCCGATCGAACATGATTCGGGTGCAATTCGAAAGTCAATTGATTCGGCATTAGCCTGGCTGCGACCGCGACATTGCCGGCGAAGGTTGAAACGCTCCCATCAGCCGAGTGGTAATCAAGCACCACGTGATATACCCCGTTCGGAACCGGCGATCCCCCTGAGTCAAATCCATCCCAATTGGCGATCCCCAATCCGTTCAAATACACCGTGACGCTGCCTCCGTCACCCGAAACCGCGGGGGTAAACGTCCCGATATTAAAGTTCAAGCCATTCGACGCATCCACTGGAACCGATGCCTGGATTTCCCTCACCAATTCCCCTCGATCATCATAAAACCGAACAATCTGGTAGACACCCTGGCCCACCGGGGACGCGGTCGGAGTAAACGATGCGGTGGCGGTCAGGGTAAAGGTTGGGGAATTCGTCGCGACAGGGGTCCAGGTGGTCGTCATGGTGAAGGAAGGCGTGTAGGTAACCGTAGGGGTCGGGGAATCAGTCAGTGTATCGGTGAAGGTTGTTGTCGGGGTTTTGGTGAAGGTAAATGTATCCGTATCGATAGGCGTCGGAGTTGGGGTATCCGTCGAAGTTCCCGTGTTCGTCAGGGTCGGCGTATTGGTCGCAGTAAAAGTATCTGTTCCCGTCATCGATAAGGTGGGTGTTGGAGTTTCCGTGAAAGTTAGGGTGTCCGTCGACGTGAAGGTCGGCGTAAAGGTTTCGGTCGAAGTCGTCGTGTCCGTGGCCGTAAAGGTCAATGTGTCAGTCGACGTTTCTGTAGGAGTATCCGTAACCGTAAAGGTCAAGGTGTCCGAAGGCGTAAAGGAAGGCGTACCGGTCGGCGTAAAGCTTGTTGTGTCGGTGGACGTAAATGAAGGCGTGTCCGTCAACGTGAAGCTTGGAGTATCGGTCGGCGTAAAACTGGGAGTATCTGTCGGCGTGAAGCTAGACGTATCCGTCGGCGTCAGGGACGGGGTATCCGTTGAAGTAAAGCTAGCCGTATCTGTCGGCGTAAAACTCGGTGTATCGGTTGAAGTCCCCGTGTTCGTCGTGGTCGGCGTATCCGTCGGGGTGAACGAAGGCGTGACTGTCGGGGTGAAGCTGGAGGTGTCGGTCGGAGTGAAAGACGGGGTATCCGTCGGTGTGAAGCTAGGCGTGTCCGTAGGCGTGAAGCTGGGGGTAAACGATGGCGTGTCTGTCGGCGTGAAGCTACGCGTATTGGTCGGGGTAAACGATGGCGTGTCGGTCTGAGTAAACGTCGGCGTGAAGGTGGGCGTTGGGGTTTCCGTGAAAGTTAGGGTGTCAGTCGACGTGAAGGTCGGCGTAAAGGTTTCGGTCGAAGTCGTCGTGTCCGTGAACGTAAAGGTCAATGTGTCAGTCGACGTTTCTGTAGGAGTATCCGTAACCGTAAAGGTCAAGGTGTCCGAAGGCGTAAAGGAAGGCGTACCGGTCGGCGTAAAGCTTGTTGTGTCGGTGGACGTAAATGAAGGCGTGTCCGTCAACGTGAAGCTTGGAGTATCGGTCGGAGTAAAGGACGGGGTGTCCGTCGACGTGAAGCTGGGCGTGTCTGTTGGGGTGAAGCTCGAGGTATCCGTCGGAGTGATGCTAGGCGTGTCGGTTGGGGTAAACGACGGCGTGAAAGAGGTAGTAAACGTCGCCGTGAAAGTCGGTGTGAAGGATGGCGTGTCCGTCAGCGTGAAGCTGGGGGTATAGGTCGGAGTAAAGGATGGGGTGTCCGTCGGCGTGAAGCTTGGGGTGAAGCTTGGCGTGAACGAAGGCGTAAAGGACGGCGTGAAGCTCGGAGTGAAGCTAGGGGTAAATGATGGCGTAAAAGTTGGCGTGAATGTCGGGGTAAAGGTTGCCGTAT
>CAYMOV010000092.1:0-9370 GCA_964392085.1 uncultured bacterium | reverse complement strand
TTCGGACCCCTGGCCCCGGGAGAACTCAAGGCCCTCGCCGCCTGCTCGGTGGAACGGCGCCTGAAGAAGGACGAGACGCTCTTCCTCGCGGGCGAGGCGATCCAGGGCCTTTACGTCATCGCCCTCGGTTCTGTCCGCGCCTACCGGGAGAACCCCTACGGCCGCGAGCAGGTCATCCACGTGGAACGCGCCGGCGCCACCATCGGGGAACTCCCCCTCTTCGACGACCAACCCACCCCTTCCTCCGTCGCGGCCGAGGAGCCCACGGAGGTCCTGTTCCTCCCCCGGGAGGACGTGAAGCGTTGCATGCTCGCCCACCCTTCCATCGCCCTTTCGGCGCTCAAGGTCCTGGCGGGACGGCTGCGGAAGACAAGCGCCCTGGTGGAATCCCTGTCGCTGAAGGAAGTGGACCAGCGCCTTGCCGCCTACCTCCTCCATGAGGCCCTGGCGCGGGGCGTGAAGCGCAAGGAGGGGATGGCCGTCCAGGTGCCCACGAACCCCCAGATCGCCGCCCGGGTCGGCTCGGTGCGAGAGGTGGTGTCCCGGGCCATGGCCAAGCTTCAGCAGGAGGGCCTCGTGACCCCCTTGGACCGGGGCCGGTGGCTCTTGCCGAACCTGAACGCGTTGAAAAGGCGCGCCGAAGGCACCGAAAAAAGCTGAATTCCCCCGCTGCCCAACCCCCGTGAATCCCCTCGACCGGCACCTAAGTCACGGACAACCGACCCGGTAGGGGTCATCCTCTCCATGTTGTTAAACACCGCTGGAGGGAAGCCATGCCCATCACCATCGAACAGAGCGTCGGTGAAATCGCCGTCGAGTTCTCGGGGTCCATCCCGTTCTTCGAGTCCAAGGGGATCGACTATTGTTGCGGAGGGAAGCACAGCCTTAAGGACGCCTGCCTGTCCAAGGGCCTCGACCCGGCAACGGTCGCGGCCGAGCTGGGGGCGAAGGCCGCGGACCGGGAGAAAGTCCCGGGGACGGACTGGCAGAAGGCCCCGCTCGCGGGATTGATCGACCATATCCTGGCCAAGCACCACACCTATACCCGGGAACAAACCGCCCTTGTCGCCCGGTTGGCCGAGAAAGTGGCGCGGGTCCACGGGGATCGTCACCCGTTCCTCGCCGAACTCCGGGACCTGGTTTTCGCCATCGGCTCTGAACTGGACGACCACCTCCATAAGGAGGAACAGGTGCTCTTCCCCATGCTCCGCAAACTGGAGGCGGCGGGGGACCAGGCGCCGAAGAACCCGGTATTGACCGGCCCGGTGCGGGTGATGATGTCCGAGCATGAGGCGGTGGGCGCGCAACTGGCCCGGGTCCGCCAACTGACCGGCGACCTGACCCCCCCGGATGACGCCTGCAACTCCTTCCGGGCCCTCTATTCGGGCCTGGCGGACCTGGAGGCGGATTTGCACCTCCACATCCACCTGGAGAACAACGTCCTCTTCGCCCGGGCGGGTGCCCTGGGCTGGGCGGACTAGGGCCTGTTCCCGCACGACGGGATGTCGGCCGTGGGGAGGCGGGGCATGAAACGCGAGAAATACCTATGGCCCCTGAGCCAATCGCACCACCGGGCGCTGATGGCGGCGCGGCGTATCCGGGAGGCCCTTTCCGCGGCGGGGCCGGATTCCGGCCCCGTCACGGAACTTACGGCTGAGGTGAAGTCACTTTATGACGGGGAACTCCTCCAGCACTTTTGGGACGAGGAAAGGATCCTGAACCTTTTCGAGTCCCATGTCGGGTGCGACGACCCGGACGCCAGGAGGATCCGGAGGGAACACCGTCTCCTGGAGTCCCTCGCCTTCCAGGGCACGGGTGAATGCCTATTGGGCTTCGCCGACCTGATCGTCCGGCACATCCGGTTCGAGGAGGACGTCCTCTTCGGCCGGATCGAGGCGGTCCTGACCGACGCCGAGCAAAAGGCCACGGGTGACATCCTCGAGCATCCCCCGCCTGCCCGTGATGTCGGTCAACCCACCCGTGAGGGCGGTTGGTAGGCGCACAGGGGGTCGATGGCCATGAGGTCGCCGGACATCCCATAGGCCCGGGCCCGGGACCCGCCGCAAATGTACCGATATTCGCACCCGCCGCATTTTCCCTTCAATTGGTCCGAATCCCGTAAGGTCTTGAAGGTTTCGCTCTCCCGGTAGATTTCCCTCAACGCCTTCTCCCCCATCCGTCCCCCGCTGACCGGCAAAAAGCCGCTGGGGAAGACCTCGCCCTTGTGCGACACGAAGACGAACCCCCGGCCGTCGTTGACTCCCCGGGCGGAGCGCAACAACCCCGGCTTGGGGTGGGTCTTGAGGGCTTCCCCCAAATCCTCGGGCTTCACGCCGTTCTTTTGGAGGATGACCCGCCGGAAGTGCGGGGCCTCGGTGGTCTTGATGTCGAATTCCCCCTTTTCCAACTGGGCATAGAGGAATCCCAAGGCCGACTCCACCTGGGGCGCGTTCAACATCTGGTCTCGGGTGGCCCGACCCGTAGGGACCAGGAAAAAGACGGACCAAAGCTCGATCCCCAGCGGACGGATCAGGTCCACGATCCGATGGAGCTGGCCCGCGTTTTGCTTGCCCACCGAGGTGTTGACCTGCAGTTCGATTCCCGCCTCCCGGATAAGCCGCAGGACCGCCAAGGTATCGCGGAAACTGCCCGGAACGCCCCGGAAGGCGTCGTGGGTGGCGGCGTCGGCGCCATCCAGCGAGATGGAGATGCGGTGGAGCCCGGCGTCCTTCAATCGCTTGAGCTTCTCCTGGGTCACCAGGGGAGTCACCGAGGGAGCCAGGGCGAAGGTCATCCTCCTCCTGGAACACTCGGCGATGAGCTCCATGAGGTCCGGCCGCTTAAGGGGATCGCCACCCGTTAATACAAAGAGGGGAACGCCCCATTCGTCCACCTGGCGGATCAGGTCCAGGGCCTGGGCCGTATCCAGTTCCTGGGGGTCCCGTTTGGGTTGGGCGCAGGCCCGGCAATGTTGGCAGGCCAGGTCGCAGGCCTGGGTGGTTTCCCAGATGACCAAAAAGGGGGTTTCCGCGAAGCGGTCCCTCGGGGATTGGAGCGCGGGCTGGGTTTGCGGTTCGAACATGGAACCTACCTCCGGGAGATCCGATTTGGTGATCAAAAGGATACCGGGGAGCGGGGAACCCGACAGTGACCCAACGCACGGCCGTGGACACTGATATTTGAACCACTAAGTTCACAAAGGTCACTAAGACGGCATAAGACAAGTTAAGGTTGATGGGTACAAATGAAGCCGGAACGACCGTGGTGTTTCGGATGTTATTGGGATTAATTAGCCGAGGTTTGAAGCTTGCTTTGTGATCTTAGGGGTTCAAAAGGGCTGGGCTTTGGTTTTGCTGTACCCATAAGGCTTCTTGGAGTTCATGGTGAACTCGTTCACGCCCTCAGCCGAAGGCTGACGGGTGGTGGTGAAAATGGCTGCTGTTTTTACGCTTTTTCCGTGACTTAGGTTACTGCGCCGGAACTGCCACGGTGCGATAGTCCGGACGTCGGGAAGGTCTGAATTCGGGAGGAAATCATGGAGATCTCCAAGGCTTGGCGCCACGGCGCCGTCCTGGTGTTGATCGTCGGTTTATCGGTGCTGATGTTCATGGGTCACAACGTCTATAAGGGCGCCCCTCCCATCCCCGACAAGGTGTTGGACGCCTCCGGCGCGGTCCTCTATACGGGTGAGGACATCCTGGCGGGCCAGGCGGTCTTCCAGAAGTACGGCCTGATGGACTACGGGTCCGTCTTCGGCCACGGCGCCTACCGCGGCCCCGACTTCACCTCGGACTACCTGCACCGGTCCTGCCTGCTCCAGCGCGAGACCCGCGCGGTCTCGGACTTCCACGCCCCTTACGCCCAATTGACCCAGGCCCAGCAGGCCGGGATCGACCGGGCCGTGGCGGTCGACGCCAAGGCCAACCGGTACGACCCGGGCGCGAAAACCCTTACCCTGACCGCCGACCAGGCGGCGTCCTACCGTCCCCTGGCGGATTCCTACCGTGAGATGTTCATGGCGGGGAAGGGCGTCCTGCCCGCCAACTACATCCAGTCGGCCCAGGACGTGGACAAGCTCACGACCTTCTTCGCCTGGACGGCCTGGTCCGCCTCGGCCGAGCGGCCCGGCAAGGACTACAGCTACACCAATAATTGGCCCCCGGAGGAACCGGCGGGCAACCGGCCGACCAAAGCGGTTTGGCTCTGGAGCGCGCTGTCCCTCATCTCCCTTTTGGGCGGCATGGCCATCGTACTGATGTTCTTCGGCCGGTTCGACTATATGGGTTGGGCCGGCGACGGCCCC
Organism: uncultured bacterium; assembly: GCA_964392085.1. Classification (GTDB taxonomy): domain Bacteria; phylum Oederibacteriota; class Muellerivitia; order Muellerivitales; family Muellerivitaceae; genus CAYMOV01. The sequence goes on along the minus strand of CAYMOV010000092.1, from coordinate 5,067 downwards.
CCGGAGACGAAGAGCATCCCCCTGTCAGGCTTCAAGTTGACGCCCAGCCAGGTGGCGGTGTCGAAGTACCTGTTGGTGGTGGCGGCCCTCTTCACTTTCCAGACCCTCATGGGGGTCCTGACGGCCCACTACTTCGTCGAGGCCACGGGGTTCTACGGCTTCGACATCCGGTCCATCCTACCCACCACCATCACCCGCACCTGGCACCTTCAACTTTCGATTTTCTGGATCGCCACGGCCTGGCTGGCGGCCGGGCTGTTCATCGCGCCCTTCATCGGCGGCGAGGAACCCAAGGGCCAGGCCCTCGGCGTGAACATCCTCTTCGGCGCCGTGGTGCTGGTGGCCGTGGGGTCCATCGTGGGCGAGTACCTGGGCATCAAGAACCGGTTGGGCGACGCCTGGTTTTGGCTCGGGCACCAGGGTTGGGAATACCTGGAACTGGGCCGCCTCTGGCAGGCGCTCCTGACGGTGGGCATGGGCCTCTGGGCCGTCCTGGTCCTGCGGGCGGTCTGGGGCAAGCTGAAGGGCAGGGATAAGGGCAGCATGACCTACGTACTGGTGTACGCCATCGTGGCGATCCCGCTCATGTTCTCCTTCGGGATGATGTACACGCCCCGCACGAACTTCGCCATCGCGGACTTCTGGCGCTGGTGGGTGGTGCACCTGTGGGTGGAGGGTTTCTTCGAGCTGTTCACCACGGTGGTGGTGGCGTACTTCTTCACGATCCTGGGACTCGTGAAATCCAAGACCGCCGAGCGGGTGGTGTACCTCGACATCATCCTTTACCTGGGGTCCGGCATCATCGGCACGGGCCACCACTATTACTGGACCGCCCAGCCCGCCATCAACCTGGCGCTCGGGGCCTTCTTCTCGGCCATGGAGGTGGTGCCGCTGCTGCTCCTGACCCTGGAGGCCTACGACTTCTCCAAGCTCCGGAGGGACGAGGCGGGTACCCAGGAGAAGGACGGGCACTTCGCCCACTACTGGGCCGTGATGTTCCTCGTGGCGGTGGGGGTCTGGAACTTCGTGGGGGCCGGGGTGTTCGGCTTCCTCATCAACCTGCCCATCGTGAGCTATTACGAGCACGCCACCTACCTGACGCCCAACCACGGCCACGCGGCCCTGATGGGCGTCTATGGCAACCTGGCCCTCGCGGCGCTGTTGTTCGTGCTTCGGTTCACGGTCAAGGAGGAGGCCTGGTCCAACAGGATCCTGAAGGTGTCCTTCTGGTCGCTCCAAATCGGGCTGGCCCTCATGCTGGCCCTCGACATCTTCCCGGTGGGGATCATGGAGATGGTGACCAGCTATACCCAGGGCTACTGGGCCGCCCGGGACGTTTCCTTCTGGAACCGTCCGATCGTGCAGGCCCTTACCTGGTGCCGGGTGATCGGGGACCTGACGTTCGTGGTGGGAGGCGTCCTGCCCATGCTGTACTTCACGGTGCGGGGCATGTTCAACCTGCGCGAGCCGAACGCCTGAGGGTTCCGGTAGTCGGACCGAAAGAAACAAGGGGGGGCAATGGAAGGCTTGAAACCGGGGGGAATCCGCAAGGGGCTGGAGCCGGGGGTGGCGGTGGGGTTGCCGGGCCTGATCCAAAACGCGGAGGGCTCCATCGTGAGCCGGGTCCTGGTGAAGAGCCTGAACGGCTCCCTCACCCTGTTCAGTTTCGACCAAGGACAGGCCTTGAGCGAGCACCAGGCGCCCTACCACGCCCTGGTGCAGGTCCTGGAGGGTTCAGCCGGGTTGACCGTGGGCGGTAAGGCCCTGGAGGTGAAGGCGGGCGAAAGCGCGCTCATGCCGGCCGGCGTCCCCCATTCGGTCACGGCGCCCGTCCCGATGAAGATGTTGTTGACTATGATCAAGGCTTGAATGGAGGGGGCCCGCTGAAAAGGGTTCGCGTAATCCTGCGGTCGCCGTTGGCCGACGGACACCATTCGGCCAGGTCGAGAAGGCTTTGGACAAAGCCCAAAAAAGAAGAGACCAGCTTATTTTTCCGGCATCCCGTTGGAGGAAGAGGGCGAAGTGATCGGGCCGTTCAGTTGGAGGGCCCCGGTGGGGCCAAGCGCAACTGGAACCAAGCCTTGAGGTAATGCGCGTCCTCGTCGCCGCCCTCCCCCTCCCCGCCCTTCTCCCGTCCGCCGCCGCGCCCGCCCATGCCGCCGTGGTGGCGCATGCCGCCCTCAGAGGCCGCCCGGGCGTCCTCGTCGATCCCGCCGGCTTCCCGCGACCCACCGGGTTGTTTTTCCCACTTGTCGGATTTCCCCTGGCCGGCCTCGGGAACCTCCAACCCCAGGCCGATGATCCGTTGGGACCCCGGGACGACATAGCAGGGGTTCCCATCCTGGGGCTTGATCGGGATCTTGAGCTCATAGTCGAGCGTATCGTCTTGGGTGCTGGAGTATTGGGCCGCGAAACCGTAGACCGACAAGGCCTCAGTGGTGGTCCGGGTCACGTGGCCCGCCGCGTCGAGCAGGTCCACCGAATCCGGGGCGCCCCGCCGCCCGACGGGGAACATCACCCCCAAGTCCTTGTTTTTCTTGCCGGTGGGATCCAGCCAGACCACCAATCCGTCCTTGGATATGGGTCGCACATAGCCCCGGTCCCAAACGCGGAGGGCGAGGTAGAGGAATTCGCCGTCGTCGGACGCCGATATCCAGACCTTCTGTTCAGGGAACTCCTGGAGCGAGGATTGCCATTCTCCGAGGTCACCGTCGATCGTGACGGGGTGGTCCAGAAGGTCCACCGCGAGGCGCGGGGTGGCGCAACCCGACAGGAGAAAGGAGGTCAGGGAAAGGAGGAACGCTGGAAAGAGGAAGTTGTTTCGCATGGCCCATTGGACGGGAATTTGCGGGGAAAAGTGTCATCGACGGCGTTGTGAATAAGTTTGGGGCGGTTCCTTTGGGCTCCGAAGCGACGTTATGAATGGCTTTGCGCCACCACCGGCGTCCTGGGGGGCCGGGACGTTTCAGGGATTGCGGTTACCCCCCCGGTTTAAGGGACAACTCATTCGGGCCATTCCTGCGCCCCGTCACAGTATCCATGGGAACCCCGAGGGACAATAAAACCAGGACCGCTGCCATCTGAACCATCCTGTTTGACGACGGGGGTTTCCGATGGACCTATCACCGAACCGTATCTTGGTCGACGTCGCGCGCGCCCAACCGGACGCGCGGAGGTTCCTTGCGGCCTGGGGGATCCCCCCGACCGCCCCCATCACCCTCGCCGAGGCCGCGATCACCACGGGCCTGTCCTGGGACCTCTTCCAGGAGGTCCTGGCGGAGCGCATCCTGGGCCGAAGCCTCGCCGAAACCGCCGAGCCCTGGAAGGCCTGCAGCCTCCTGAAGCTGGTCCGGCACCTCCTCTTCCGCCACCATGAGTACACGCGCGCCCTCCTAAACCGGCTGGACAACCTCTGGGACGCCGAGGGAAACGAATTGGGCCACGATCGGGTACAGCCCCTCCAAGAACGGTACCACCACCTCGCCGCCGACCTGGAGGCCCACTTGGCCCGGGAGGAAACCACCCTCTTCCCGCTGATCCTGGAGGCCGAGGATCTCCAAAGGACGGGAGCCAAGGCCGCGTTGACACCCAAGGGGATGGCGCACCCGATTAAGATCCTCCGGTGGGAGCACAACGCGAAAGGCGATGAGCTCACGAACCTTCGGCGCATGCTCGAGGAATTGAAGTCGACGCCGACGGGGTCCGGCGCGCCGGAAGGGACCTTGGCGGCGCTTAGGGAATTGGAATTGGACCTCGCGACCCACGCCTATCTCGAGGACCGGATCCTTTTCCGCCGGCTGGAGCAGGGTTGAGTCTCCCGTAACCTGCGGGGATCTGGAGGTGGGATCGGCTTAGTGTCATTTTGATTCGAATTGAATTTGTGGTTTAACGAGAAATGAAATTGGGTTTTCGTCCATCCTCTTGTGGTACATATCGGGATTCGCCATTACGTTCCAGTTGAACGCATCAAAAATAACCGTTCATTGATCGAACCATTCCAATTTTGTCGGAAAGTTATATACTCCGATCGTCCTTTGAAATCGTTTTCATCGCGAAGGGGGTCCCTTTGGATTGCCAACAGGTCCACAGGAATTTCGGGAACTATCTCAAGAAGGAATTGCCGACGGAAGACCTCCGTTGGATCGAGTCCCACGTCGAGGACTGTCCGGACTGCCACCTGCTTGATCCCCTCGCTCGCCGTCATTACCTGGAAGCCCACCAAGTCCTCGCGGAGTGCCGCTGAGGACCTCGATTGATCTTACGTCGAATTAATAAAGCCGCCCCGACCCGGGCGGCTTTTTTTTGAACAGCCAACAAAATTATTTGAACCAACAAGATCACCAAGTTCACTAAGAAGGCCTTTGGCTTAAATCCGTTAAATCCATTGCTTTGCTTTGTGACCTCGTTTACGCCCTCAGCCGATGGCTGAAGGGTAGTGATCTTTGTGGTGAAAATGTTTGACTTGCCTGGTTTAGTTGGAGGTTCTAAATCCGACGAGCCCTACCGGGGGGCGGCGACCTTCGGCGGCCCGGGGCGCTCCTCGGGTTTGTCCAGATGTTGGATCACATGGGCCATCTCGGCCCCGAACAGCACGATCGCCCAGGAGAGGTAAAGCCAAATCATCACGAGGGGGACCACGCCCAGGGCCCCATAGACCTTCGAGAGGTGCAGGATGCGGACGACGTAAAAGGTGAAGACGTGGCGGCCCAATTCCAACGCCAAGCCCGTGAGGAAACCCGCCCCCAGGGATGCCCGGGGGAAAACTTTCGTATGGGGGATGTATTGGTAGAGGAACGCCAGGGCGAGCGACACCACGGCGTAAGGATAGGCCGTTCCCCAAATGAACCGCGCGAAGGCGTTGGAGCCGGGTTCGAGGAACGGAAGGTGCCCCAACAGGCCCTTCAGGAGAAGGGAGGACCAGACGGCGGTGGGAACGAGGAGGAGGTACCCCAGCGCGCGGAGGGCCTGGGCGGGGATCTTCCGGTGTTTCTCCAATCCCCAGAGCAGGTTGAAGGAAATCTCGATGTTTCGGTATTGGAGCACCAGCACCACCAGGAGGCCGGCCAA
>CAYMOV010000091.1:6797-9596 GCA_964392085.1 uncultured bacterium | reverse complement strand
CAGCCCTCCAGGTAGGTGCCCTCGATGGCGATGGGCAGGTCCCGGAACCGGGTGTTCAGGAGCTGTTCGTCGCTCAGGGCGTCGAGGTCGAACTTCGGGGGGCGGGGCCTGGGCATGGGTCTATTGTATCAGGCGAAGGGCCGGGGACCGATCAGTCCCGCTTGAAGTGCTTTCCTATCCAAAGGAGGTAGCCCAGCCAGAGGACGCAGACGAAACCCGTGAGGACCGCCAAGGTCGGGCCCGAAATCATGGGGTTGCGGGCCACCTGGGCGATGACCTCCTCCGAGAACCCCATCTGGCGGTCCATCTCCGGCAGGTCGATGCCCCAGAAGGTCCAGACCACCGAGATCGTCCAAAGGACGTTGGCGACCACCGAGAAAATCCAGGCCCTCCAACGCAGGTGGTAGGTGCCCCAGGCGAGGTAAGCCAGGATCGGCAAGTGGACCACCAGGACCAACAGGCCCTGCCAACCCAACAGCATCCGGCCGAAGAACGCCCAGCCGAAGTTGATGAACGGCATCGTTAAAAGGAGGAAGACCCCCCCCACCCCATAACAAAGCGCGACCGCCAGGACGCTCGGCGGGCAACGGTCGGTCCAATCCTGCCCGGGACTCAGGGTTTCAAAGGCCCGCTTGGTCTTGGGGAGGTGGTAAAAAACCAACCCGACCACCGGAAGCACCACATAGATGAAGCCCATCAGCAGGAAGGTGAAGGCCACCACGGCGATCCGGCCGCCCGGGCCCAGGGGGGAGCCGCCCGGCGGGTTCAACATCCGCGGCACCATGAAGGCGAGGACCCCAAGGGAGATCACCCCGACCGTCAGCCAGCTCCATCCCACGATGACCGACAATGTCCGGGCCCAGCGGCGCGCCATGAAGGTGCCCCAACCCAACGCCGCGAAAAGGAAACCCGCGAGGGTGAAAACAAGCACCCCCGGCACCTGGCTTTTGATCGGGAGCGCCTGCCCATTCGGGAGGTTTTGGGTATAGAACGCCATCACGAGGAGGAGGGCGGCGAACCCCAGGCTTAGGACGCCCAACAGGATCCCGAGGACGCCGAAGACCTTGAGAGGCGTCCGGGAGGAAGGTGTGGAGGCGGGAGATTCTGCCACGGGAAGCTCCTCATAATGGGATGACTTCATTCTTAACCCGCAAACATCTTACCGTAGGGTTGTCCAAGGAGCTTGGCAATCCGCCATCCGCTAAACGCCATCCGCCTTTTTAGAGCGGTATCTCTTTCGCCCGTATCTCCGTCAGCTCCCGGTTCTGGCCGTCCAGGTCCATGCCGTAGCCATAAAGCCACATATCCTTGAGGCCACGCTTCGCCAGGGTTGCGCGGTCTAGGCCCATCTCAATCCCCACGAAATCGGCCAGGCCGGGCGAGTCCTTGAATTTTCGGACCAACACCGCCGCCTTCACTTCGGCGGCCCCGGCGCCCAAGAGCCCGGTCTTGAGGAACGAGATCGTCTCCCCCGAGTCCAACAGGTCGTCCACCACCAGCACCCTCGCGCCCCGGTAAACCGCCGGGTCCCAACCCGGGTTGGTCACTTTCCGCGCCAGGGACAAGGTGGTTCCCATCGTCGCCTTTACCTTCACCTCGCGGATGGAGCACTCGAGCCCGGGCCTCAGGCGTTTTTGGAGCCCGGCCGTCAGGGGCTTGGCCCCCTCCAACACCGACACCACGTTGAGGGAACCTGACTTTCCCGCCCAGGCCGCCACGGCTTTCGCCAAGCGGCCCACGGCTTCCCGCACCTGTTCGGAGGTGAAGACCAGCGGGTCGCGGTAGGCGTTCAGGTCATCCCTCATGGTTTCGCCCGCCGGTCCCAAAAGGCCCCGTCCGCCCGCTCAAGGGATTCCAATATCCCATCGGCGATCCCGAAGCGCTTGTCTTTCCGCTCGGCGGCGGCCGGGACCGCCCAGCAGGCGATCCGCGCGGCCTTGGCGGCGAGGACCCCACTCACCGAATCCTCGAAGGCCAGGCAATCCGTGGGGTCCACCCCCAGTTTCGCGGCGGTGGAGAGGTAGACGGCGGGGTGGGGCTTTCCGAAGGCTTCCCGCTCGGCGGAATGGATGACGTCGAACCTGTCCCGGATCCCCAAGGAGGCGAGGGCCTCCTCAATGAGGAACATCGGGGAGGAGGAAGCGAGCCCCACCGTTTTGCACCGGGTCTTGGCCGTCTCGACGGCCTGGACGGCGCAGGGCAGCGCCTTCCCCTTCAGGCGGAACAACCGGGCCACTTCGGCCACCACGTCCTTCTCCACCCGGTCCGGGGAGGGGCCCTTCCAGGGCCGGCGTTTGAGCCAATACAGGACCACCTCGTTCTGGCGCATCCCCTTGGTCTCGGCGCACATTTCCGGCGTCAGCTCCACCCCCAGGGTCCCGAACACGCGCATCTCCGCCTCCACCCAGAGGGGCTCGGAGTCGATGAGAAGGCCGTCCATGTCGAAGATCGCGGCTTGGATCAAGGGTCACCCGGAAATCTGTTCACGGCTTATGGACCAGCAGGATACCTGAATCGGGGGATAAATAGAAAAGCCGGGCCCTTTGGGGGGCCCGGCCTTGAAACCTCGCCTACCGGTTGTCATCGTCCCGGTGGTCGTCCTTCTTCCAGCCGCGGTCCTGTTGGTCCCCATCGCGCTGGTCACGGCGGTCATCCTTCTTCCAACCGCCGTCCTTTCCATCCCCGTCCTGACGGTCCCGGCGGTCGTCCTTCCGGACATCCTTCCGGTCGTCGCGGCGGTCGATGCGGCGGTCCTGTCGGGCGTCCCTCCGATCCTGATCGGCCACGTTCCGCATCAGG
>CAYMOV010000091.1:0-6697 GCA_964392085.1 uncultured bacterium | reverse complement strand
GCGGCGGTCCTGTCGGGCGTCCCTCCGATCCTGATCGGCCACGTTCCGCATCAGGGGCCGGTTGGCCGGCCGGTAGAGGTCCCGGTCCATGTCGGAGAACCGGCGCCCGCCGGCGCGCCATTGCACGATCTGGTCGGGTGTGCAGTGGTAGTGCTCCGAGAGGAACCGCAGGTTCACGAAATTGACGATGTCCGCGTCCTCCAGCCGGACTCGGCGCCATTGGTCCCTGCGGTAACGGCGGAAGCGGCCGTAGGGCCCATCCGCGCGGGTGGTCTCGACGTAAAACGCGTCCGCGCCGATGCCGTAATGACGGGCCACGTCCCTCCAGGGCATGTGCCGCGAACGGAGAGCCACCACGTCCTCGGGCGCCACATGGGCCTGACGGGCGATGAAGAACACCACCGGCATCTCCTCCTCCGGGATGTTCCTCTGCCGGATCACCTCCACGCGCGCGGGCGGCACTTGGTAATAGTCGCCCACGGCGACGTCGAAATGGTTGCCCCCATCCCCCACCGACAGGCCCACCGAAACCGCAGCGGCCGCCGGGTTCCCGACGGCGGCCAAAGCCGCCGCCAACGTCAAGGCTTGGATCGTCCTTTTCATGGTCCTTTTCCTCCCCGATATTTTCCAACCACGCCCTTCGGACGGCCGGTCCCACTAAAAGTTGCGGACCGCCTTCCGACCCGGCAAAATAATTCCGCGTCACCCAAGACACAAATTCCGACCCGGATCGTCACTCCTTCACGCCCGCCGACCCGGTCCGGACGGCCGGTTCGACCCGGAGTCCCGATACCCGGGCGGCCGGTCCCAAGGGGATTTTCAGGCCCCCAAATGAATAAGGCTGGGCCCCCGGGGGGGCCCAGCCTTGTTCCAAACCCGTCAGCGCTGGTCGTCGTTCCGTTTGTCCTTCCGGTCATCCCGGCGGTCCATCCGGTTGTCCTTCATGTCCTTCCGGTCGTCCCGGTTGTCCTGGCGAACCACCTTTTTCATCAGGGGCCGACCGACCGGCTTATAGAGGTCCCGGTCCATGTCCGCGAAGGGGCGGCCGCTTGCGCGCCACTGCACGATCTGGTCGGGGCTGCACTTGTACTTCTCCGAAAGGAACCGGAGGTTCACGAAGTTCACGATATCCGCGTCCTCCAGCTTGACCTTGCCCCACTTAGCGCGCTTGTACCTGCCGTAGTTGGCGTAGGGGCGGCCGTAGGGACCGTCCGCCTTGTTCAACTGCACGTAAAAGGCGTCGGGGCCGAGGCCGAAATGGCTCGCCACGTCCCTCCAGGCCTTGTGCCGCAGGCGGTACGCCACCACGTCATCGGCGTTCACCCGCGCCTGTTGGGCGATGAAGAACACCACCGGCAGTTCCTCGTCGGGGATGTTGCGCTGCCGCACCACGGCCACGCGGTCCTGAGGCACCTGGAAGAAGTCGCCGACGGAAAGGTAAAAATGATTCCCATTGTCGCCCACCGAAACACCCGCCTGCACCCCGGCGGACGCCCAACGCGCCCCCGCGGCCAGGATCAAGCCTAAAACCGCGACCTTCAAAATCCGATTCATGGATGATTCCTCCCCAAAAATTTTCCCTCGCACTTGGGACGCGAAGATTCACCAAAAGTTGCGCGGTATAAAAGTTTTCGCCCCAATGACCCGTATCCTACCATTGGAATGGGGCCCCGGAACGCGCCCCTCCCGCCGCCTCCCAAAAACCCAACCAGGAGGGCGGTTTCAGGCCGACACTTTCTTTCCCCGCCCGCGTCCAATGGGCGCAAGGCAGTCACATGAAAATACCGGAGGGTGCTGATGAAAATCAAATGGGTGCCGATGATGGCGTTGGGTTTATTGGCGGGGCTTTCCACCGCGGCCTTCGTTTACGCGAAGGGCGACGACGCGGAGGGCCCCAAGGACCGGGACCACAAGTCCGGCATGATGGGCGAGAGGATGAAGGAACGCCTGGGGCTGACCGATGAGCAGGCCGCCAAGCTCAAGGAACTGCGCGGGTCGAACAAGAAGGAAATGCGGGCACTCCAGGACAAGGTCCAGGACGAAACCACCGCGATCAAGCGGAAACTCCGCGATGGGGCCGGCGACGATGTCCTGAAGCCCCTCCTGGATAAGCTGGCCGCCGACCACGAGGCCCTTCAGGCCAAACGGAAGGCCAACATGGACAAGATGCGCGCGATCCTCACCCCGACCCAACAGGCCAAGTTCCTCGTGGGGATGATGGGCCGCATGGGACGCGGCGGTTGGGGCGGACCCGACGGCAAATGGGACCGCAAGGACGGCCGTAAGGGCGGGGACAAGATGGCCCCGAAGGGTAAGGACGACGACGGCGGTCCCGCGAAGGACAAGGGCGGGGACCAGTAAGCCCTTTTTCCCACCCACACCGTTGAACAAGCCGCCGGGAAACCGGCGGCTTTTTTATTCCCCCTTCGGAGCGATCAAGGCCGCCGGAGGAAACCAGCGGCCTTGGGTGGGGGGATCGCTTGGGGGGATTTCGCTCAATAAACCGCCGTCGCGCAGGAGGTTGAAGGCGGGACGTAAAAAGCCGTGGTGGTCGTACATACCGTCAGGTTGATGGGAAGGTTGGTCTGGGGGACGGCGATCGCCAAATTCCCGCAGAAGCAGGGGCCCAACTGCATAGGCGCCATGATGGTCGAGCTGTAATTGACCTGAAGGTTGACCTCCAATTGGTTGGATAATAGGCATGCCGAAGTAAAGGATCCCGATGTGCGCGGATCGGTCGCCCCCTCCACCAAGGCATAGACCAAAATCATCTGGACGGAGAAATCGGGGATCGGAACCGCCTTGGACCCCGCGCAGGAGGTGGGGCCCACCAGGGCGTTCCAAGTGGCCGCGTCCCGGATCACGGTCACCTGCTGGGTGAGGGCCCCGCAGGGCAGGGACGGCAGGACCGTGAAGCCGCAAGCCGGGGTGGGGGTGGCGACGGGGACCGGCGCCGAAAACGGGCCTACGATGGCGGGCGGCAAGGTCTTGGGCTTGTTGCAGGCCGAAGCCAAGATGACGAGAACGACGCTGAGGATCGCTAGGTTGAGGCGTTTCATGGTCCACTCCTGGGGTAGGGCACCACACCCTCCGCTACCTAATAGAGGAAACCGGCCCTGGGTTTATTCCACCCATCATGAACGGACTGGACCCCATAAGGCCCTCATCATCCCGCTAAACGCAGTACTGGTAGGCGTTTGGGGGAAGCGGAACATAGGTGTTGTTCCAAACCACCGGGAGGTCGCTCCTGGGCACGACGATGCAGAGGCTATAAGCCTGGTTGAAGGGGTAGGCCGGCGGGTTGCCGCAGCAAAGGGCCGTCGAGGTCGTGGATACCGTGATTTGTCCGGCCCCATAACAGACTTGGTCGAAGGAAGAGTTCTGCGAACACATCGCGCCCGCGTACCCGATCACCAACAGCATTTGGGTGTTCGGGTTGAAGGGGAGGGGTTCGACCAGGGCCGGTTGGGTCGAGGTGGCGACGTAGGCGTTCCAATCGGCCTGGTTGCGGATCACGAAGTTCCCGGTGGTATTGGCGGGGATGACCCCGGTGATTGGGGTCGCGGTGGCCGTGGGGCTCGCGGTACCGGTCGGCGTGATTTGGATCTGGAAGCCCGGCGGGAACAGTCCCCCGCCGGTCGGCAAGGTCGTCCATTGGGTGGAGGTAAGGCATCCCAAGGTCGCCGTGGCGGTCGGGGTGGATTGGCTCACGGGTTTCGGTGAGGTGATCGGGTGTTCACACCCGATGGACAGGGCCAGGAGCCCCACGATCGCTGAAAACGGCAACCAATATTTCATCCAATTCCCCTGATTCGACCTGTCCTCACCACTACAGACTGCTCACGTGGGGCCTTTATTCCCGGAAATCTCGCGGCTAAAGCCCCCTTTTCTGGCCGCTTATCCCTCGAACCTTACTTTCCCACCGCGAGGGTCACCTCCGCGCCGTCGTAAGCCACGACAGTCGTGGGTTTCGCGTCGGGACGGTAGCCCTCCGCATGACCCAAGCCGGCCCGGATGATCCGGAAGGTCCGTTTCTCCAGCATCCCCGGGAAAGTCCCCTTCCGTTCCCCCAGGGTCAGGACGCCCTTCGCGTCGTCCCAGTTCATGGGGATCTCGGCGGACTGGCCCCGTTCATACCCGTAACTCACGCCGTCATCCTCATACAGCGTGAAGGACCCATCGGCCCCGCTATACAGATAGAGGGTCGTGGGGTCCTGGGGTTTCTCGGCGACATACTGGAGGTCCGGGCCGAACGGCACGATGGACCCCGCCTTCACGAACAGGGGAATCCGGTCGTAAGGGGCTTTCGCGCCGAACCGTTTCCCCGCCGCCGCCTCTTTCCCGGTCCAGAAATCGAACCAGCGGGTTCCCCCCGGCAGGTAAACCGACCGGGACCGGGCCTGGTAGGCGGTCACGGGCGCCACCAGGAACGAGGACCCGAACAGGTACTCATCCGTCAGGTCCCTCGCCCCTTCGTCCCCGGGGAAGTCCAGGACCAACGCCCGCATGAAACTGCCGCCCCGGTTCGTCACGTTCCAGGCAGTTGAGTAGATATATGGAAGCATCCGGTAACGGAGCCGCGCGTATTCCAACTCCGTCCGGTAGGCCTGGGACCGGTCGCCCCCCAGGGTCCAGGGCTCCCGGGGCCGTTGGTCGCCGTGCACCCGCAGGATCGGGCAAAAGGTCCCGAACTGGAACCAACGGACGTTCAGTTCCTGCCACTCGTCCTCGGCCGCCTTCGTGGGTTTGGGGTCCATGAACTTCCCGGGGATGGAGTATCCCCCCACGTCCATCGTCCAATAGGGCAGGCCCGAGAGGCAGTAGCCGACCCCCTCGGGGACCTGCTTCGCCAGCGCCGTCCAGGTCGAGCTGATGTCGCCCGACCAGACCGCAGAGGCGTCCCGTTGTTCCCCCAAGAAGGCGCAGCGGGTCAGGATGAACACCCGCTTGTCCGGCGCGGAGGCCCGCTGGCCTTGGTAGACCCCCTCGCTGTTCTCCAGGGGGTAGGCCAAGCGCGTCCTCGCGGCGGTCCCCAGGTAGGTGGGGTTCATGCGATCCGCCTGTTCCCCCCGGTCCGGCGGGGAGGAGGTGAGGTCCGGCTCGGTACCGTCCATCCACCAGGCGTCCACGCCCTTTTGGAAGAGGTCCCGGTCCACCTGGTCCCAGAAGAGCTTGCGGCCGCCCGGGTTGAAGGCGTCATAGAAGGTGAAGACCTTCTTCAACCAATCCTCATAGCCGTCCTTCAGGTTCCGGGGGTAGAGGAACCCGCCCTTTCGCATCGCGTTGTAGTTGTCAGTGCCGGGGTAAAACTTTCCCCAGACCGAGACCATGAGCTGGGCGTGGAGGTCGTGGATGTTCTTGATCCAACCCGCGGGGTCGGGGAAGCGGCCGGGATCGAATTGGTGCGAGCCCCAGGCGTCCGGCTTCCAGTACAGGTAATCCTGCACGATGTTGTCGAGGGGGAACCCCCGCGCGCGGAATCCCCCGACTACGTCGAGGCTTTCCTGGGCCGCGCGGTAGCGGTTGCGGGACTGCCAGAACCCGAAGGCCCATTTCGGCATGAGGGGCGCGGCGCCCGTGAGGTCCCGGTATTGGGCCGTGACCCGGTTCAGGTCGGGGCCGTACACGAAGACGTAATCGGTGCCGTCGCCCACCTCGGACCAAAGGGACGTGGCGGGGTCGGTCACCGGGGGCTTCCAGAGGAACCGGAGGGACCGCCCCTGGTCGGTATTCCACTCGATCCGGATCGGCACCCGTTCCTGGGGTTTGAGGGACACTTTCGCGATTTCGTCCCCGGTGAGCCAACTTTGGCGCCAATGGTCCATGACCAACCGCCCCGCGATCCAGACCCTGACCCCGCCGTTGAACCGGCACTTGAACAGGTGGTCCCCGTCGTATTCGGACTCCAGGAAGCCGTCCCAGACCCGGTTTTGGACCGGCACTTTCCAAGCCGGTTCCTTCGAGTCGTAATACAGTTCGGGGGTGTGCGTCACGGTCTTGGAGGGATCCTCGATCCGAAGGGTCAAGCCGCCCCGCTGGTTGTGCTCGTCGTAGAGGTTCAGGGGGGAGACCGGCAAAAAGTCCCCCAGGTCCCCGAAACGGGTGAAGGAGGTGTTTTCCCAGAGGAGGCCGTAGCCCTTGCTGGACACGAGGAAGGGCACCGCGGCGCAGGTGTTGTGTTGCCAAAGGTCCAGGTCGTAGCCCTTGAGGTTCAGCAGGCCGTCGGGATGTTCCCCCAGTCCGTAGAGGGATTCCCCTTCCTGGGGAACCCATTGCTGGCGGACATGGAAAGTCTCCTCGCCCATGACCTGGGCGGCCTCCAGGGTCCGGCCGCCCTCTTTCTCCTCGAGGATCGTCTTCCCCGCTTGGTCGATGAAGCGGACCCGGCCCTCCGGGTCCACGATGACCTGGATCTTCGCGGTCCGCACTTCCCATCCCATGTCGGTCTTTTGGGCGGTCCAATCCTTGAAGGGCGTGGGGCGGGGCAACAGGTCGAGGGAGGGCTGGGCGAAGAAGGCGGGTTGATTCGAGAAGGACACCCTCACCATGGAATCGGACAGGACCCGGAGCCGGAGGGTCCCGGTCCTGAAGCGCAGTGAAATGCCGTCCGGGCTTTTTTGAAGGGCCGGTTCTCCCACCTCGGCCAGTACGGGAATCCAGATGGAGAGGAGCAACGAAAGGGCCAGGAGGTTCTTCA
>CAYMOV010000090.1:0-9607 GCA_964392085.1 uncultured bacterium | reverse complement strand
GCCAGTACGGGAATCCAGATGGAGAGGAGCAACGAAAGGGCCAGGAGGTTCTTCACCAAGGTTTTCAACTAGGGGGCCTCGCGGAGGGGGGGTGGGTCGCTGGCCTAATCTTACAATAAAACGAGTCGGGCCTCAGGGTTCAGGCGCCGCGGATCCCCGGTTAAGTCCGCTTCATCGAACGGAAGAAAAGGCAGAGCGCCACGATGGACAACCCCACCACGGCCGCGAAGACGCAGGGCATGGGGCCGGGCTCGGCCACGCCCTTGACGCCCATGTACCAGATGAGGAATCCCACGGTGGTCCCCATGAGGATCGAGAAGGTCAGCATCACCGGAAAATAAAGGTAACCCAGGGGTTTCTTCCAGAGGAGAAGGATACCCGCCAAAAGGAAGGAAGGCAGAAAGAACGAGTAGTCCAACACGTGCACCGGGTTGGTGAAAAGCCCCCCGTCGGCCAGACTCTTGGGCACGGTGTTGTTCAGGACCGCCGGCAGGTCCTCGCTCAACCACATGAGGAGGAACAACGCCCCGGTCACGATCAGGAACCAGGCGGGGATCCGGTTGGACCGGGACGGGTCGAACCAGGAGGCCACCTGGTCCTCCCCCGTCTCGCGCCACCAAAGGATCAAGCCGAAGACCGAGAGCCCTAAGCAGGCGCAATAGGCCAGGAACAACCGGTTGTAGTGAACGGCGAAGGTGTAAAGGATGAAGCCATAGAGGGATTGGGCCAAGGCCCCGCCCAAGACGAGGGTCGCCACCCGGCTTCCCCTTCGGGCCATGAAAGTGGCGAGGAGAAGGACCGGCGCCAGCAGGACGAGATCGACCCAGTCCTGGGCGTAACCCTGGACCGCCCAGTTGGCCGTCTCCCGGGCGTATTGGCCCGGGATCAGGAGCCCCCCGGCGCTGACCAAGGCCACCAAGAGTCCAAGTGGGTAGGTGAGCTTGGGGGTATGGGTGAATTGGGTGCTCATGGACTCCTCCCAGGAATATGCCTAGGTACTATTAGCACGGCTCGATCAGGTCGATTGAGGGGACCAATCAAGTTCAGGTAAAAAACAACCCGACCGGACCCCTTCCAATTGAATTTACGTCCTGGGATAGGCTTTTTGAGGGCTGAAGTCCCGGTAAATTGTAGGCCCGCCCCTTGTGACTCCCGTCATAACCGACCTACAATCGGCTAAATCCATCGCAACCATTGAGACAGGTCCTGAGGGGACGACCATGCCCCAACGCCGAAAGAAACCCACCCGAAAACCCGCCTCCCGAAAAAGCACGCCCGCCAGGAAGGCGCGGAAAACCGCCCCGAACGGCGGGAAACGCCTCCACGAAACCGAGGTGGAGCTGGCGCGGTTCCGGGGCATCCTGGAAGCCGCGCCGGACGCCATGGTCATCGTGGGCCGCGACGGGAAGATCGTCCTCGCGAACGCCCAAGTGGAGGCCACCTTCGGCTGGTCCCGTGACGAGATGCTGGGACAACCCATCGAAATGCTGATCCCCCACCGGTTCCGCGCCGGCCACCCCGGCCACCGGGGCGGCTACTTCGCAAACCCCAAGACGCGGCCCATGGGCGCCAACCTCGACCTTTACGCCCTGCGCAAGGACGGCACCGAGTTCCCCGCGGAGATTTCCCTGAGCCCCACCGAGACGCCCCAGGGCGTCTTCGTGACGGCCGCCATCCGGGACACCACGGACCGGCGTCGGCAATTGGAGGAGGAGAACCACCGCATCGCCGAAGCCAACCGCCTCAAGAGCGAGTTCCTGGCCAACATGTCCCACGAGCTCCGGACCCCGCTCAACGCCATTATCGGTTTCTCCGAGCTGATGGTGGACGGCAAGGTCGGGGAGGTGTCCGAGGAACACCGGGAATACCTGAACGACATCCTCACCAGCGCGCGCCACCTGCTCCAGCTCATCAACGACGTGCTCGACCTCACCAAGGTCGAGGCGGGCCGCATGGAATTCCGACCCGAGGCCCTGGACCTGGGCCGCACCGCCGCCGAGGTGCGCGACATCGTGCGGGGCCTGTCGGCCGCCAAGCGGGTTGCGGTGGACCTGTCGGTCGCCTCCGGCCTGCCCCCCGCCTTCCTTGACGGGTCGAAGTTCAAGCAGGTGCTCTACAACTACCTGTCCAACGCCGTGAAGTTCACGCCCGAGGGGGGGCGCGTGGAGGTGCGGCTGGCCCCCGGGGCCCAAGGCCGCTTCACCCTTGAGGTGGAGGACACCGGCATCGGCATCCGGGAGGGGGACCTCCACAAGCTGTTCATCGAATTCCAGCAATTGGACGCCGGGAGCTCCAAGAAGTACGGCGGCACGGGCCTGGGGTTGGCCCTGACCAAGCGGATCGTGGAGGCCCAGGGCGGGTCCGTGTCGGTGCGGAGCGTTTTGGGCCGGGGCAGCGTCTTCACCGCCGAACTGCCGCTCGAGCACCAGGGCAACGCCCATGCCGGGTGAGGCCATCCTCGTGGTGGACGACAACGCCGTGAACCTCAAGCTCGCGAGGGTCCTGCTTGAGAAGGCGGGTTACGCGGTCCGCACCGCCGCCGACGGCGAGGAGGCCCTCGCCGCCCTCAAGGACTTCAGGCCCCGACTCATCCTCATGGACCTCCAGATGCCTGGCCTGGATGGGCTCCAGGTGACCCGGCTCCTCAAGGCCGACCCCGCCACGGCGGGGATCAAGGTGGTGGCCCTGACGGCCTACGCCATGAAGGGAGACGACGCGAGGGCCATGGCCGCGGGCTGCGACGCCTACCTCCCCAAGCCCATCGACACCCGCACCTTCGCCGCCACCGTGGCGGGGCTGTTGGGGGATTAAGACCGAACGGCGCGACCATTCACCACAATGGACACGATGGCCACAATGGTCAAACGCCGAAGACCGTCCCCATCAGCCTCCGCTTGGGATCATCCCTTTCATTGGGATCATGGGGACCTTTGGGTCCATTGTGGTTAAAAGGTGTTTTGGTTGGAAATCCGACCTAGGTAATGAACGACATGCCGAAGATCCTCGTGGTGGACGACGACCCGATTGAGCACCGCCTTTTGCAGGCCCTTTTCGGCCGGGCGGAGGGCTTCGAGGTGGCCCATGCCTCCGACGGCGCGTCCGGGCTGGAGGCCGTGTCCCGGGAGAACCCCGACGCGGTCCTGCTCGACCTCCAGATGCCGGGCCTCGACGGGCTCGAGGTGCTGAGGCGCCTCCAGGCTGACCGGCCCTTCCTGCCCGTGGTGATGTTGACGGGCGTCCAGGACGTGGCCACCGCCTTGGAGGCCGTCCGCCTCGGCGCCTACCATTATTTCACCAAGCCCTTCCAGGGCGACCAACTCCTCCTCACGGTGCGCCACGCCCTGGAGGGTCGCGAGCTGAGGACCCAGGTCCAGGACTTGCGCCGGGGCCGGAGCGGCGGCGGGGCCCTGGACCTCATGGCGGGGGATTCCCCCGCGCTCCGGGACGCCCTGGACCGGATCCGCCTGGCGGCGCCCACCGGCATGACCGTATTGATCCAAGGCGAGACGGGCACGGGCAAGGAACTGGCGGCCCGGGCGGTGCATGAGGAGAGCCCCCGCCGGGACGGTCCCTTCGTGGCGGTGGACTGCGGCGCGGTGGCCGGGAATCTTTTGGAGTCCGAGCTCTTCGGCCACGAGAAGGGCGCCTTCAGCGGGGCGGACCGGAAGAAACAGGGGCAGATGGTCCTGGCTTCGGACGGCACCCTCTTCCTGGACGAGGTGGGCAACCTTCCCCCCGGACTCCAGGCCAAGCTCCTCCGGGTGCTCCAGGAAAGGCAGGTCCTGCCCGTGGGCGCCGAGCGGCCCGTGCCCCTCGACGTCCGGTTCGTGGCGGCCACCAACGCGCCCCTCGGGGCCGGGGAGGGGAGTTTCCGGCAGGACCTCTACTTCCGCCTGGCCGAGTTCACCGTCAACCTCCCCCCCTTGAGGGACCGGACCGGGGACGCCGTCCTATTGGCCCGGCGGTTCCTGGCGGAGGCCTCCATGGAATTGAGGAAGCCCGCCGTGGAGTTCGAGTCGGCGGCGCTGGACCTGTTGGCCGCCCATCCCTGGCCGGGCAACGTACGGGAACTGCGCAACGTCGTGAGGCAGGCCGTCCTGCTCCAGGGCGGGCGCCTGGTGACGGCGGCGGCCCTCAAGAAGCTCCTCACCCGGGGCCGGGGAGGCGCGGGACCCGTCGAAGTGCCGGTGGCGCCCGGTGATTCGCTGAGGGACGTGGCGTCCCGCGCGGTCGAGGCCGCCGAGCGCCAGGCGATCTCCGCCGCGCTCCAGGCCGCCGGGGGCAACAAGGCCAAGGCCGCCAAGGCCCTCAAGACCGATTACAAGACCCTATTCCTCAAGATCAAGAAATACAAACTCTGAGCGAGAGCGTCGACTTACGGGTTTTGAGCCGTGGAAAGTTCCAACAAGGCCCGGGAACGAAAACCCATTTACCACGATGGTCACCATGACCACATTGGCTCAACGATGGGAGTCCAAGGCATTTTTCGTCTTTTCAACTTGGATTTAAAACATCAAACCATTGGGTCCATCGAGTCCATTGTGGCGAAGATGTTTTATGAGGGGTTCCTCATTCATCCGCAGACGGCCGCCCGCGGCTTTATTTCATGCCTTAGCCGTTGCTATCCGCTAATCGCCATCCGCTTGATTTGGCTTTTGGTTTAGGCTTCGCCGACAGCCGACCGCTGACCGCCCAGAGCCCGCAGTTATGGCGCCGTCGCCATGGCGCGCCCGCCCGGATCCCCTCCCTCCGCCGCTGGAAACCCATTGTTTCCAGCCTTTCACCTTGGCACCGCCCTTGCACTAGAGGGAATGGAAGTCGAAAGGAAGCGGAACCGACCATGTCGAACGAACCCATCCTCATCGTGGACGATAACAACCTCAACCGGAAGCTCATCCAGGTGCTGCTGAAGATCGAGCGCTACCAGGTGGCCACCGCCGAGAACGCCGAGGAGGCCGTCCTGGCCGCCGAGGCCTTCCGTCCCCGCCTGGTTCTGGTGGACAACCGCCTGGGGGACCAGAGCGGCCTGGCCTTGGTGAAGCGCCTCAAGGCCGACCCCCGGCACCGCGAGGTCGCCTTCGTCCTCCTCTCCTCCGACGACCGGCCCGGCGACGAGGCCCGGGCCAGGGCCGCCGGATGCGTGGGCTACCTGCGCAAACCCCTCGATACCCGCGCTTTCCCGGCCTGGGTGGCCGGTTTCCTGGATCACCCGGCCGCGGCCCCAACGGCCCTTCATTCGGAATCCAAAACCAGTCATTGAGGAGGACGTCATGCTGACCCTGCATCCCGAGCCCAGGACCTACCGACCGCAACCCCGGAATTTCCTCGGGACGATGGAGGTCTTCCAGGGCCTGCCCGAGGACGCCCTGAAGGACCTGGAGGGGCGCATGGTGGAGAAGAAATTCGCGAAGGGGGAGGGCATCTACCTCTCGGGCGACCCGGCCCTGTACGTCTGGTTCGTCAAGTCGGGGCACGTGAAGGCCACGGTGGACACCTCAACCGGCCGCTGCCAAACCCTCTGCATGGTGGGCCAGGGCCAGATGTTCGGGTCCTGCTGCTGCCTGGGGGGCGGATCGCATCCCTGCAACGCCGCCGCCGCCGAGGACGTCATCGCGCTACGGATGCCCACCCAGGACTTTTTGGCCCTCGCGGCCCGCTACGCCAAGGTCTCGGCCGCCCTGGTGGGCCAGATCTCGCGGCGCCTGCGCGTCGCCAAGGACACCCAGGCCTTCGAGCAGGAAACCGTGGAGAAGCGCATCCTCCGGATCCTGTTGGAGCTCGTGAAGGACTATGGGGACGCGATCCCCCTTACGCGCCGGGCCCTCGCCGAGATGGCCGGCACCACCGTGGAGACCGCCATCCGCACCTTCGTCCACCTGGAAGCCGCGGGCCTCGTCTCCAGCACGCGCGGCCTCATCACCGTGAGGGACCGGAAGGCCTTGGCCGCCCGGTTGGCCGCCTGATGGCGCCGGCCATGGGGAACGCCCCCAACGGCACCGGCGACCAGCTGCCCCCCCAAAGGAATCGCCCGGCTTTCCCGGCTCCCGAGGAAACGGAGGACCGCCGTCCGGGGGGGAAACCCTTGACGGACATCAAGATGATCAACTGGCGCCGGATGCTCCGCGTGGTCCAGGATTACCGCCGCGGAAGGGTATCACTCCGCCCGGCGCTGGAGCGGATGGAAACCCTCATGGAGCTGTCCGACGTCCCGGACCGCAAGCTGGTCGTGGCCTGGTACGCCCTCTTGGGCCCCCTGGTGGCCGCCGCCCAGGACCCCTGGGCCGACCTGGACGACGTGAAGGTCCGGCTCAACCCGGCCGCGTTGCGCCTGGAGTTGTTCCTGCTGGAACGCCTGATCCCGCCCGCCCCGAGCGCCGCGAACCGGGGAGGCCGCTGACATGTCCCCCCAAAGGCAGTTCCACCCGGGCAACTGGGAAGAGTCCGTCCTCCAGGCCCGCGGGACGATCCTGGTGGATTTCCGGGGGCCTTGGTGTTCCGTCCCGGTCCTTTCGGGCGATTGGTACGCCCGGTTGGTCGCCGCGGCCGGCGAGGCCGTTTTGGGGACGGTCAACGCCCAAGACCATCCCGAATTGGCCCTGCGGTACCGCATCATCGACCTGCCCACCCTGATCTGGTTCCAGGACGGCCGCGTCACAGGGGCCTGCCTGGGGCCGGACCGCTACCGCCGCCTGATGGACCTGCTCTTGGCCTCGGGGCGTGGGGCCCACCAGGGAAGCTCCCGATGACCGCCCTCCTCCCGATCCATCCGCTGAACGTGGACCGCGAGGTCTTGGGGGCGGGTCGCCCCGTCCTGGTGGATGTCCGCGTCTCGGGCTCCGCCGTCCTCCCCTTCACGGACCTTCTCCTGGACCGGATCCCGGTGGAATGGGGCCTCCCCGTGAAATTATGCCTGCTGGACGGCGACGCCCAGCGCGGCAGCCTCCCCGAGCATTCATGCGAGCGGGATCCCGACCTGGTGAAATCACTATTCCTCCCGGAGCCCCCCGTGGTGGCGCTCTTCCTCGGCGGTCATGTCCTCCAGTTCCACACCGCATCCCGCCGGGCCTTGGAGATGCTCAACAACCCTCCGGTGCCCTTGGCCCCCCGGGTCTTCAAGGGAAACCCATGAACCCCGGCCCCCAGATCCCGCTCCCGCCCTCGTTCCTGGCGTCGGACGAGGATTGGGCCGCCTCTGGATGGCCGAGGAACTTCGGCGCGAGGAGATCGCCCTCCAGGTTTGGCGGGAAAGCCCCAGGGATCGGAAAGCCGCCTTCGATCCACCCTTGGTTTCCGGTCGGACGCCTCCCTAAAATAACGGCCTCTCCACACAAAACTCGCCGGCCCTTTTATGGGAGCCGACCCGGAGGCCGCCATGCTCGACCAGATCCGAAAGAACTTCGAATACGACCATTGGGCCAACCAAAAGTCACTGGAGGCGATCCAGGCCCTGGCCTCCCCTCCCGAGAAGGCCGTGAAGATCTTCGGCCATATCCTCTTCGCCAAGGACGTCTGGCTCTCTCGGTTGCTCCATGAGGATTCATCGCGTTATACCGACCCCTGGCCACCCTATCGGGTGGAGGAATGCGGATCCAAACTCGGGGAACTCCATGGGATATGGGCGGCTTACCTGAAGGGATTGTCCGAGGGGGACCTCGGGAAGGACCTACGGTTCAAGAATACCCAGGGCCGGACTTTCGAGCAGAGGATCGGTAATATCCTGTTCCAGGTCGCTTACCACGGCCACTACCACCGGGGACAGTTGGCCACCCTGATCGCCCTGGCGGGCGGCAAGAGCCCCACCACGGATTACATCGCTTATACGGCGTTCCTCGGGGAAGGCCGGGAGATCAAGGAATAGAAGGCGGTCCGGCTTCACCGGGAGCTTGATTCACCACTCCATTCCTGAAAGTGGCGTCAGGCTCATCCGCGACCTTCGGTCAGGGCCATGATGGGTTGGATGGACCGCTACCGGCCGCGCTTGATCGGTCCCATTCATTCCAGGTGGCGGGGTCCTCCTCCCCCAACTCGAACAGGTGAACCCCCCGGACCCCTAATTCCCTGGCGATCTTGAATTTATAGCCCGAGGTTCGGGCGTCCGGCATCCAGGCCTCGCCGTCCTGGAGGGACAACTTCAGTTCGAGGGTGTCCGGATCCCGGACGGGACGTCCCGATCGGGCGATCAGGGCCAGGAAGGACTGCCAGCCGAGGGTCTCCCCCTTCGGCCGCCAGGCGTAGCCGTAGGCGTTCACCCCGAGTTCCACCTTGTCCGGGTTGATCCGCGACGCGGCGAAGGCCCCCGAGGACCGGAACCAGGCGGGGGGCGCCAGGCTGCCGGGGGGCCCCGTGGCCCAGTGGAAATCGTAGGTCATCACCTGCACGACATCCGCGGCCTTCCCCAACGCGGCGTCGTCCTGGGATTGGGCCCCGCTCCAACCGCCCGGCTCGGACTCCTTGGCGTAGAGGGCCACCCCCACCTGCATCCCCAAGGCGTGGGCCCGGCCGCAAAGGTCCGACACGAAAGCGCTGTAGGCGTCGCGGTCGACCGCGCCCAAACCCTCGTAATCCAGCGAGAGGCCGTCCAGGTGGTCGCCTTGGGCGAGGGACAAGAGGGCGCTGATGTGTTTTTCACGCGATCCCTTGTCCCGGAGGAATTTCTCCACCCGCACCGCGTCGAAGCCGTTGGTTCGGTAGTCCCAGTTTTGCACCTGGCCGAGGACCTTCACGCCATGGGCGTGGGCCAAGGCCACCGTTTGGGCCAGGTCCTCCGGACGGGTGGAGAGGACGCGGCCCGGCGTTCCATCGGGTTGGGTGAGGTAGGCCTCCGGGTACACCCGCGCCAACCGTCCCACATGGGCCTTGAAGGACTCGAACGACCGGTGGGTCGGACCGTCCCAGAAGGCCAGCCAGGCGGAGAGCTCCAGGGGCTTTACGGCGGTCGGCCTCAGGACGGGCTTCCTACCGGCTTTATCGGCCTTCAGGGGTCCGCATAGGAGGAACAAGGCGCCGATGACGGCGATCGACCGAATGGTTTTCATGGGGTCCTTGGACGCCGTGGATGATCAGGGGATCGGACCGATCCGGCCCTGGACGATTGGACGCCCGAACGGGGTCCAGGGGTCGCCCGGCGTTAGGGGAATGGGCGTTATTACCTCCTGGAAATACTCCAATATTTTTAGACCAATGTGCCGCCTTGATCGTCCAAGTCTGGGCCAAGAGTCCATCACGGACTACGCAGCCTACGCCGGGGTCATCGGCGAGCCCAAGAAGTTAAGGACTAAGGGTCGGCCTGGGGTACCCCTCCCCGCTTATTCCCCCTCCCGCTTATTCCAAGGCCGCTTTTGGGGACCCGGGCCGCGGCCTTTGGATTTCGGGCCCGGCGTCGGAGTCGCTTTGACGGCCGGTCCAACCGGCTTCCCTTTTTTCTTCATTTGCTGGAGCCGTTGGAGCAGGCTGGGCCGGGCCTTTCGTGCGCCCTGCTCCGGTTCGGCCTGGGACGCGGCCCCTCGGTTTTCCCGCTGGGTTTGTTGGTCCGACCCCAGGTTCTTGTTCCGGGCGTTCCGCCGCTCCTCGCGCTGGCGCTTCCATTCCTGGGCCCGGTTCCCCGGGG
>CAYMOV010000089.1:0-10058 GCA_964392085.1 uncultured bacterium | reverse complement strand
CTTTTCGTTGAGGGGTCTTCCCCGCCCGGGATATCCGGGACAGGTGAACGGCCCCGTGAACGACGGGGAGTGGGGTCGGTCGCGGGGCTCAAAGGCCCCTTTCACGCCGAAGGCGGGCGTCCTTCGAAACTTACCGCCTCAGGCGGGCCGTGGGAAGCTCGGGGGCCGCCCCGGCCCCCTGGGTCCCGGCCTCAAGCCGGGCCCGCGTCTTGGGTGTGTCGGGCAGAAGCGGCCCGGCTTCCCTCCGCCTCGTCAAAAAAAGGTAGCGTTGGTAGGCTCGGCGGCCCTCCTCCGTGAGGGCCAGGATCCGCATTCCCGCGCGGCCTTTGGCGGTCCAGCAGACCTCCGCCAAGGCCGGCACCTTCCCCCCGTCCCCCGGCAGTCGCAGGTCGACGCGCACCAGGGTCCCAATCGGCAACGGCTCCCGCGACACCAGGCAGAACCCATCGACGCTGAGGTCGCACACCGACGCCTCGGGGCATGATGGCCGAAGGTCCAGGGCCTCCTCGGTCGGCGCCGCCTCCCCGATAGTCCGCAGGCGGCCCGGGACATCGCACTTGTACCTGGTCGCGCGCGGATCGGCTCGGGCGGTGATG
Organism: uncultured bacterium; assembly: GCA_964392085.1. Classification (GTDB taxonomy): domain Bacteria; phylum Oederibacteriota; class Muellerivitia; order Muellerivitales; family Muellerivitaceae; genus CAYMOV01. The sequence continues at coordinate 9,462 of CAYMOV010000089.1, read as the reverse complement.
TTTTTCATGGGTTCCATCTAAGCAATCGGGATGCCAGCGATGGGGATGGGAAGCGCGTGGGGATTCGGGAATTCCCGGCGGTCCGGGAACGAAAAAGGCGGAACGGGCATCCAGGCCCTACGGTATTGTCGGATCCGGAGGGAATATGAAAAAAGCCGCCGGGTTTCCCCGGCGGCTTTTTTGGGACTAGGCTGTTATTGGGCTTCGCAGGCCCTCAGCTGTTCCAGGGCCGCGTTGATGGACTGGATCGCGTCGGCCTTGTGGCCGTGGAAGTCGTTGCGCGCCTTCCAAAGGTCGTGCTTGGCGGCCCGCAACTGTTGGGCGGCCCTCCAGATCATGGGGTGGTGGTGCCCCGCCCCGGCGTTGAAGTCGAAATGGGCCTGGTCGTCGTTCCCGATATTGACCTTCATGTCGAACCCGTCGGCCCTCGTCATCATCGGCATGGCCAACAGGCCCAGCAAACCCAACCCGCAGACCCACAGGCGCATCTGTCCGAAAGCTTTCACGTTTCCCCTCCGGGAACCTCAAGGTAACTGACGACCCCTTTTAGACGCGCCAAGGCTCCCGCGGTTCCAAGGGTCAAATGGCCTTGATAACGGCGGAAAATGGGGATCCGGCGATGGAAGGGGCCCGAACGAAGGGTCAGCCGTGGGGATCCGGGTCCCGGGGCGGGCGGCGTTCGGTGAGGAGCTGATAGGCCCCGAGGATGTTGGCGATGAAGAAGAAAAGGGCCGTGAACAGGAGGGCCCAAAGGGCCCAAACCGGCCAGTCCGTGGTGGCGTTGAGGCAGAGTTCCCACAAAACGGCGACCCAAACGCCGAGGGCCACCAGGTTGCCGGTGATGACGAGGAAGATCTCCCAGGGGCGGACGGGTCTCATGGGGTTATCTTAGAAGATCCAACAAAAATTAGAAACGCAAACATCCTTGCCACAATGGAACCAGGGCCTATATCCGTGTCATTTTTTTCGGTTCATCATTATCAGCTTTAAAACATCAAGGCATTGGGTCCATCGAGTCCATTGTGGTGAAGAGGTTTTGTTGGGGGATCTTAGGCGATAACCAATCACTCCCCTAACCCAACAACCATAAAAAAAGGGCCGGGCTCTCGAGCCCGGCCCTTGCGTCGTCCACCTCCCCAAGAGGGGACTTATTTCTTCTCGGCTGTGGGGGTCGTGGTCGGCATGGGTGCCGGAGGGGCCTTCTTCACGGTCTTTTTCACCGGAGTCGCGGAAGGGGTCGGGGCCGGCTTGGCGGTTTCCGCCTTCATCTCGGCGGCCTTCGCCTTTTTCACGCCGGGGCCGAAGTGACAGCCCACGTCCACCCGGGCGCCCAGGCTCGTCAGGGCCGAGTTCCGCGGCGAGAAGGAATCCACGACCGCCGACAGGTCCACGAAGAGGTTCTTCGGGGTGTTGATCTCATAGCCCAAGGAGGCCGTTCCATGGATCTTCTGGCCCGAGGGGTCGACGCCCTTGTTGGACGGCATCACGCCGACGCCGCCCTGCAGGAACCATTCGCCGCGGCCCTTGGGGGCCAGGGGATAGATTCGGGCGACCAGGTTGACCGAGGTGGCCCAGGGCGTTCCCCCGCTGACGAAGTTGAAGTAGTCGTAGCTCAGGCCCAGGGCGGCGACCTGGACGAACCGGACCTGGAAGAGCAGGTTCCCCGCGAGGACTCCCGAGGGCGGGTCCACGCGGCCGGGATGGCCGATCACGCCCGCGCCGGTGGCGCCCACCGACAGGGACAGCTGGGGCTTGAAGCTTTCGGTGCGGCCGAGAGCGGCGGCCAGGAAGAGGCAGAGCCCCATTAAGGCGATCTTGCGGAAATCAGGTGACATGGCGGACCTCTTGGAAAATTCCCGGCCGACAAACCGGCCAAGTGGGTGTAATGCTAAGGGAATACGAGACCCTTTTAAAGGATGAACCCACAAAATGGGGCAATCGGTTTCAACGATCCCCTAACCCGGACGGGTTGTTCGTTCAAACAAACCAAACTGATTCAACTTGGCGCGTGAAAGGCGTGGTTTCAGCTGGGCCGACCTATTGGTCGCGTGCCGGCCCGATGATTCGGGACCCTCCATCAGCGAAGGCATTGAGCCGTTTCATTTCGTCGAGGGGTCTTCGTAGGAACGGCCTTCATGACGCCCGCTTGCTCGCTTGGTTTTCGTAGGGGCGACCGGTCCGGTCGCCCGCGTGCTCGGGGAGTCGGGCCCCGACAACATCGCCCACTCCCGGGCGAGTCGCCCAGGCTTCACGGTGTTTCGCCGGACAATCCGGCCCGCCCCCACACCGACATCAGGTCGGCGACCCAATTCCCGGCTGCGCCGGGATCCTTGATTCAGCTGGGGCTGAAACGCAGCTCCTTTTGCATCGCCGCGTAAGTGGCGATCAGGCCCTCCTCCAGCGACACCTGGGGGGACCAGCCCAATGCCTTCAACTTGGACACATCCAGGAGTTTGCGCTTGGTGCCGTCGGGCTTGGAGGGGTCGAAGACCAGCTTGCCCTGGTAGTTGACGACGGTCGTGATGGTCTCGGCCAATTCCCTGATCGTCAGGTCCTCGCCGCAACCGATGTTGAGCATCTCGTGGCCCCGGTAGTTCTCCATGATGAAGACGCAGGCGTCGGCCATGTCGTCCACATACAGGAACTCGCGCTTGGGGGTGCCCGTGCCCCAGATCACGACCTCGGGGGCGTCCCTCAGCTTGGCCTCATGGATCCGCTTCATGAGGGCGGGCAGGACATGGCTGTTGAGCGGGTCGTAGTTGTCGTTGGGGCCGTAGAGGTTGGTGGGCATCACGGGGATGTACCGCACCCCGAACTGGCGTCGGTAGGCGTCGCAGGCCTTGAGCCCGGCGATCTTGGCGATGGCGTAGGCGTCGTTGGTGGGCTCCAGGGGCCCGTTCATGAAGTCGGTCTCCTTGATCGGCGTCAGCCTGTCGTTGGGGTAGATGCAGGACGAGCCGAGGTACAGCAGTTCCTCCGCCCCGTTGCGGTAGGCGGCCTCCAGCACGTTCACCTGCACGATGAGGTTCTCGTAGATGAACTCGCCGGGGTAGGTGTTGTTGGCGTGGATGCCCCCCACCCGGGCCGCGGCCAGGAAGACGACGTCGGGCTTCTCGTCGCGGAAGAAGGCCTCGACCTTGTCCTGGCGGATCAGGTCCAGCTCCTGCCGGGTGCGGTACACCAGGTTCCGGTAGCCCTGGCCCTCCAGCCGGCGCACCAGGGCGCCGCCGACCAGGCCCCGGTGGCCCGCCACATAGATCTTGGAGCTCTTGTCCATGGGTTACCGCCTTCAGGGATTTGCTCTTGGGACATTATCTTGCGAACCGGAAGAATAAACAAAGTTCCATACCCGGCCGTTCGTCATTTATGGGGTTGGCATCGTTTTAAGCCCGAAGGAGGGGTGTCATATCCGGATTTCGCTGACAGCCGACCCGTCTTCGCCTTTGGCTTCGCCGGGCTAACCGCTATCCGCCATCCGCCAATCGCCGCCCTTAGGCCCGGCTCTTCTTCTCGCGGTGCGCCAGCTCGAGGTCGTAATCGACCATGCGCCGCACCAGCTGGGTGAAGGTGGTCTCGTTTTTCCAACCCAGCACCCGACGGGCCTTCGAGGCGTCGCCCAACAGGTAGTCCACCTCGGCGGGCCGGAGGTATTGGCGGTTGAACCTCACGTGCTTCTTCCAGTCGAGGCCCGCGTAGCCGAAGGCCTCCACCAGGAACTCCCGAACCGAGTGGGTCTCGCCGGTGGCCGCGACGTAATCGCCGGGTTTCGGCTGCTGCAGCATGAGCCACATGGCCCGCACGAACTCCTTGGCGTCGCCCCAATCGCGCTTGGCGTCGAGGTTGCCCAACTCCACCACCTCCTGCAGGCCCAACTTGATGCGGCCCACGGCCCGGGTGATCTTTCGGGTCACGAAGGTCTCGCCGCGCCGCTCGCTCTCGTGGTTGAACAGGATGCCGTTGGACAGGTGCAGGCCGTAGGCCTCCCGGTAGTTTCGGGTGGACCAATAGGCGTAAAGCTTGGCCACGGCGTAGGGGCTCCGGGGGTGGAAGGGGCTGTCCTCGGTGTAGCCCTTCTTGGGACAGGCCAGGCCGCCGTACAGCTCCGAACTGCTGGCCTGGTAGAACCGCGCCTCGGGACAGGAACTGCGCATGGCCTCGAGGATCTTGATGCAGCCCACGCCGGTCACCTCGCCCGTGTACTCGGGCAGGTCGTAGGACACCCGCACGTGGCTCATGGACCCGAGGTTGTAGATCTCCTGGGGCTGGATCATGGTCAAAAGCTTGGCGAGCCCCGAGGAATCGGTCAGGTCGCCGTAATGGAGGAAGAAGGTCTTTTCCTGCACCTTCGGATGGCGGTAGATGGGGTCGATGCGGTCGCGGTTGAAGGTCGAGGCCCGGCGCACCAACCCGTGGACATGGTAGCCCTTCGCCAGGAGGAACTCGGTGAGGTAACTGCCGTCCTGTCCCGTGACGCCGGTGATGAAGGCCCGCTTGCGGCCCTTGCGGTATTGGTTGTTGGTCGGCATTCAAACCCCCGGCGTGGATGTGGGTGGAACGGACGTCGTGAAACTTAACCCCAGGAACCCGGATATTGTAAGGGCAAAAGCGCCCGGGCCAAATCAGAACCTCCCGCCGGAACCCAAGCCCTCCAGGGGATTTAAGCGATAAAAGGGGCTTTCGGGGAATCTTCGGCGGCGGACCGGGCCGTCAGACCTCAAGGATGCCCTCGGGAAGGTTCCGGCCGAGGATCTGGGCGATCCTCGCCTTCAGGTCCTCCATCTTGACCGGCTTCACGAAGAACCCCTTGACCGAGTTCTCCTCCCCCACCAGCAAACCCTCATATTGGGGAAAGGCCGTGACCACCAGGATCGGGAGTTTCGGGTTGTACTTGTGGAGGTAGGGGATCATGGCCAAACCGCTGGTCTCAGGCATCTTCAAGTCGGTGACCACCAGGTCCACCTTGTTCTCGTCGAGGAATTTGAGGGCTTCGGTGCCGTTGGCGGCGGTGAAAACCTTGTATCCGGCGTCCTTCAGCTCCTCTTCATATAAGAAGCGGATGGCGCTTTCGTCATCCACCACGAGGATTCGTTTTTTCATAGGTTCCCCCGGAATCGGATACTTGGTAATCGTGTTCCTAAATGATAGTCCGATCAAGCCGACAAGGCCATGATTTAGGACATAGGAATATCAGGGCTTATTAGGCAATTACCGGACAGAGGCGTTCGGACCATGCGGCGAAATGAAAAAGGCGAGTCGGGGGGGTTGGCAGGTAGGCCACGGCGTTCCGGAAGAGCGACCGGCCGTTTCCTTTCAGTCGTTTCCCGGCAAGGTCCACTCGAAGGCCAAGAACCCCGTCAGCCGGTCCTCCGGGTTCACGAAATCCCGCCCCACCGACAGGACGACGTGGTGCGCCCCGTCGAGGTTCAGGATGCCGCCGAGGTTGTACCCCCAGCTTCCCCGCTCCCCCACGGCGTTGGCCCCGTGGTAGAAGACCTCACCGCCCAGGGTGAGGGTCTTGGAGAGGTCCCTTTGGATCTCCCACCCGGCGAAGACCCAGTTGCGGTTTCCGGTCCCGGGGTTGATCCAATAGCCGCCGCCCCCGTAGCTCGTCCAGGGCCCCCAGCTTTTCTGGAGCCACAAGGGCAGCAACACCTGGGCCTGGCCGCTTCCCAATCCCTTTTGGGGATCCCCCGTGGGCAGGTTCACCTGCGGGAAGACGGCGGCCTGGGGCGTTCCCGGGCTTTCATGGAGGAACCGGATCTTCGCTCCCACCAAGGTGTCCCCCAGCCCGAAGGCGCGGGGCCCGCCGGTCGGGGCGTTGAAGGCGGCCTGGGGCGCCACGCTGAGTTGGACGTCCTTCCAGGCGCCGTAGTTGAGGCCGAGGGAGGGCCCGGTGCCGTTGGTATCGCCTTCGATCCCGAGGACCGTGCCGCCCAGGTAGATCTCCCAATGGCCCAATTCCGTCGGCTCGGGGTCGTCGGTGGCGAAGGGCGGGCCGGCCCAGGCCCGGGGGGAGAGGAGCACGGCCCCCAGGAGGAGGACCGTCCCCAGGATGCGCCCGAGTCGCCTGGTTTCGTGTTTCATCTCGCGCCTTTCTTTCGAAGGTGCGGGATTATAGGGAGCGCTTTTTAAGGGACGCAAGGGGCCGGGAAACCGCCGTTGAGAATATGAGAGTGATTCTCAATTGGAAAAAGGCTGCCCAGGGACGGATCGGGGCCGGTCCGGCGGCGTTCTCCGCTGAGAAACCGCCGTTGATTCTCAACGGTAAATATTTTTCACCGTGGGCCCGTCGGATGGAACGCCGGGACCAGCCGGGGCCCATTTACGGGCGCCCGGCTTGGGTCGTTTTCCTAGGCCGTTCAGGGGAAGATATTCGAGTCCCCGAAGGTGATGTTGAGGTTGTTCAGGGTGACGGCCGTCTGGTAGGGCCCGCCCTGCCAATAGGGGTCGCCGGAGCAGGGCTCGTTATTGGACCCCCCGCAGTCGCTGGTCGCCTCCCAGGCCCGGATATAAACGGCGTGGGACGAGCAGGTGGTGCCTGAATCGATGGGCGAGATGACGGTATAGGCGCCGGAGGTGCCGGCCACGCTGGTCCAATTGGATCCCTCGCCGGACTGGTAGGAGGCGTTGTCGTAGGTCGCCAACATGATCTTGCCGGATCCGTCGGCGCCCGTATAGGTCACCCCGCCGCTCATGCCGTAGAGCTGGGTCCCGTTCCCGAAATTGAAGTTGATGTTCGGGACATCCGCCCCGGCCGTGACCGTGACGTAGGATCCGGCCCCCAGGGTGCAGTCGCTCGACCCGTAGACGGCCGCGGGCATACCGATCCCGGGCTGCCCCGCCCCCACGTCGGCCTGGAGGATGTACCGGTTCGGAGGGAGGTTCTGGATCGAATAACCCGCCCCGCTCGTCGTCACCACGGCAAAGCCGAACCCGCCGTCGCTCCCGAACTCCCCCTCCCCGTTCTCCCCCATCGCGGCCACGAGGATCGTGTTGGAGCCCAGCGGACCCCCGGTGTAGGTCAGCGTCCCGGAAATGGAACCCGTCGGGGTCAAGGTGCCCGTCGGGGTCGGGGTCGGGCTCCCGCCCCCCCCGCCGCCCACGGTGCAGCTGTCGTTGAAGGTGATGTTCAGGACCGTGGAACCCGAGATCATCAGGGCGTTGGCGGAGGTGTTCACGCAGGTCCCGTTATAGATATACACGGGATCGCCCTGGTTGGGTTCGGACGTCGCCAGGTTCGCCGACGTCAGGACGGCGAGGACGTAATAGTTGCCCGCGGAGGGCACGGCGAGGTCGGGGTAGGTGAGGGTCGAATAGGACGCCGTCAGGTTGGCCGAGGCCACCGGGTTCGTGAAGCTGTTGTCGGGCATCACGACCACCCAGATCTTCTTGCCGGTGGTGCTTTGGGACCCGGTGTAGTGGACCGTCCCGTTCAGTGAGCTCGTGCCCGGCGTCGGCGTCGGGGAGGGGGCGGGCATGAGGCAGGTGTCCCCGAAGCTGATGTTCTGGGTCCTGACGCCCGTGACCGGGATCCCCGTGATGGACGAGAGGTCGCAAGCGACCGCGCCATAGCCGTAGTAGGGGTCCCCGGCGTCGGGGCCGCCCTCCCCGGTGCCCAGGGGCTCCGCGGTGACGATGGCCACGAGGTAGTAGGTGCCCGACGAGGGCAGGTTCAACGTATAGGAAGTCGACGAGCCGGTCGCGGTCGCGTGCCAGAGGGCGACCATGCTGTTCCCGATGTCGACGCTGGAGGACGCGAACACGAAAATCGACTTGCCGGCCAGGCTCTTGGAACCCGTGTAGTGGACGGTCCCGGTGAAGCGGTAGTTGGAAGTCGTCGGGGTCGGGGTCACCGTCGGCGAGGCCCCGCTCCAGCCGGAGCAACCGTCGTCGAACGTGATGTTCAGGGCCGTGGGACCCGAGATCGATAAACCGGTGGCGGAGGTGTTCACGCAGGTCCCGTTGTAGATATACACGGGATCTCCCGGGTTGGGGCTGGAGGTCGAGAGGTCGGCCGACGTCAGGATGGCGAGGACGTAATAGGTGCCCGCGGAGGGCACGGTGAGGTTGGGGTAATTGACGGTCGATCCCGATGCCGTCAGGTTGACCGCGGCCACCGGGTTCGTCAAGCTGTTGTCGGGCATCACGACCACCCAGATCTTCTTGCCGGCGACGCTTTGGGAACCGGTGTAGTGGACCGTCCCGTGGAGGTAGCTGGAAACCGTCGTCGGGGTCGCTGTGGGCGTCGCGCTCCCGGTCGGCGTGAAGGTCAGGGTGTCCGTGGGCGAGAGGGTTTCCGTGGGGGTGCGGGTCGGGGTGCGCGTGGGCGAAGGCGTGGGGCTCAGCGTGGGGGTGGGGGTGTCGCTGGGAGTGCGGGTCGGGGTCGGGGTCGAGGTTGAGGTCCGGGTGAACGTCTCGGTCCTCGTGAAGGTCTCCGTGAAGGTCAGGGTGTCGGTGAAGGTGAAGGTGGGCGTGCAGGACGTGCAGGCGGTGAAGGTCGAGGTGGGGTCGGCCGGGGGCGCCGGCGTGGTGGGTGAATCCGATTTCTTGCAGGCCTGGAAGAGGAGGGTGAAGCTGAACAGGGCGATCAACAAGGAAGAAAGCCATCCATAACGTTTCATCAATGATCTCCGGAGAACGTTTTACCCAAACCGGTGAATATCCTGGCGACAATTAGGTTAATCAATTATGAGCGCCATCATGAAGCCCGGACCGGGCTGTGCACCGAAGGGCCGTTTACTTCAGGACGATCACCTTCTTCACCTCATTGCCGGAGGTGGTCGAGAGGACGACCAGGTAGAGGTTGCTCGCCACGGTTTGTCCGGACCGGTTCTTCCCGTCCCAGGCCAGGCTATGGCCCCCGGCCCCGGCGGGGCCGTCCCACAGGTTCAGGATCCGCTCCCCCGCCGAATTGAAGACCGTGAGGGTCACGCGGCCGGCGACGGCCGTCCGGAAGCCGATCCGGGCGGATTCTCCCGCGTCGGGGTTGAAGACGTTGCAACGGACCGTCAATCCCCAGCCCGGTTCCGGGGTCGGGGTTTCCGTCGGGATCCAGGTCGAGGTGTCCGAGGGGACCGGGGTCTCCGTGGCGGACGGCGTCGGGGTGTCGGTGGTACTTGAAGTCGAAGTCGGGGTCGCCGTGGGTGTGCGGCTGGCGGTGGGGGACTCCGTCCCGGTTGGAGAAGGCGTTGAAGTATTGGCCGGGGGCGCTGTCGCGCTAGGCGTAGGCGTCAGCGAATCCGTGTCCGTCGGGGTCGGTGACGACGTGGACGTCACGGTGTCCGTCGCCGTGGGCGACTCTGTGGCCGTTGGGGTCGGGGTGTCGGTAGGCGTCCCGGTGGGTGACTCCGTCATGGTCGCAGTGGGTGTCTCCGTGGGGGTCCAGGTGGACGAGGCCGTATCGGACGCCGTCGGCGTCAACGTCGATGAAGGTGTTGGGGTTTTTGACGTAGTCGGCGTGGC
>CAYMOV010000088.1:0-10134 GCA_964392085.1 uncultured bacterium | reverse complement strand
GACCCGAGGGCCAGGCCGTGGAGTCCCTCGACATGGCCGGTGCCCCTCACGCCCAGCCTCGGCACGTCGGGGACGGTGGAGAGGCAGCGGATCTTTTCCTCCCGGGACATGAGGGAGAGCAGGTTGGTGACCCGCGCCTCGATCCCCAGGTCGGGGTCCTGGAAGGGGTACTGGAACGCCCAAGTCTGGGGGGCGATAAGGAGGAGGAGAAAGCCAAGGCGGGTCGGAAGGGATTTCAGGTTTCGGCGGGCCATGGGGTCTCCGGTCACGTGGTTGGGGCGTAAGAAACCTAACATTCGTCCGGTTTGAGCGTCAGTCGTTCGCTTCGCCACACCCGGAGGACCGAAACCAGGCGGGGGTCCCTGCGGTAGACGATTCGGAAGGGAGGATGGATGATCTCGCGGATCGTGGGTACGCCAAACTCCGGGACGACGCGGCCGGAATCCGGATGGGTTTTGAGGCGTTCCGCCTTACCGAGGATCTCTTTGAGGAACCTTTGACCGACGACTGGCACACCCTGGCCTTCAAAATATCGCCTCAATTCCAACAAATCCTCAAGCGCGGACTGGGCGATCTCCAATTGAATCAGGGTTCGACCCGGCATTACTTCAAACCCAACCGAGCCTTCGCCTCGGAAAGTGGGATCGTGCGGCCTTTCTCGACATCTTGAAGGCCCTGGACCACCGCCTTCAGGAACTCCCGCTCCTCGTCCTGGCGCTCGTATTCAGCCAAAGACTGGACCACGGCGATGCCGTGCCCCCGGCTGGTCAGGAGCACCGGACGGTTCCCTTCGGAAACCTGGCGCAGGACCTTCGCGGACCGCGTCTTCAGGGCCGTGACTGGAACGACGTCTTCGGAGAACTTCACATTCATGGCACCCTCCATGGGTCCTGTTAATGGCCCTCTTAACAGGTCCAATTCTACACTCTTTCCCGGAACCGTCCAAGACACATGCAGGCCCAACTCCCAAAGTTTAGGGGGTCATGTCTTGCCCCCCTCCTCGCCGGAGGCCTCGCAGCCTCTCCCGAAGGGGCCGATAGGCCTTAAATGGCGAATCCCGGATATAACCCCGGCTCACGCTTAATAGCCGCAGTTGGAATGCCGTGATCCGGGCCGCGCCCGCGTGGGTGCCCAGCATGCGGACCAAGTCCCTCCTCGCTCCCGCCCTCATATGAAGGTATTCGGCCAATCCCCCGTCGTCCAACCCGTAGTCCTCCAGGAAAGCCAAGGCCACCGAATTCGCGTCGTAACGTCCCGTCAAACGGTCCCAAGGCCGCTCGAGCAGGTAACGGCAGGCATCCCCCAGCAGGCGCCGTTGGGCCAAGAGCTTCCGGTAGAACTTCTTCTCCGTGCCCCGCAAACCCGTCGGATCGTTGGAGCCCGATACGCGCCAAGGGTACTGGCGGCTGGTCTCGTCCCCACAATGGAGGTGGTAGCTGAGGTCCTCCACCAACAACTTGAACTGTTGCCAACTGTCCAGGAGGAGGGGATGGACCTTGTGGAGTTCTTCCAGGACAAACCTGCCGCAAACGGGGCACCGGCGGTCATAACCCCCCGGGGCTTGGGCGTAGCCCAAGGGCTCCAGGCAATGATGGCAGGGATACTCGACATTGAACGGCCGGGCCACGACATCCAAGGTGATTCCTTTGGGCCCCGTAAACCGCACCCAGCGGGCCGCCCGAAGCGAGCCATCCTCGCGCGTGGAAAGGAAATCGCCTTCCCGCGGCTTGATCCGGGACGGCGGGGCGGCGGCCTTCTTCGGTTTGAACGCCTGGCAGCCCCCGGAACCGCAGGCGAGGGTGAATTCCTCGCCAAGGGGTTCCCCCTTGGGGACCGGCTCCATCCCGGGAGGGGATGGGTACCGGTTTTCGTCATCGTTGGTTTGAGGGTTCCCCGGCGGGGGCGTAGGCGAATCCGTTCGATATTCGTTTTTCAGGCCGTCGAGGATCACAAGCCCTTCGGGCGGGGGTCCATACCGGATAGCCGGCTTGGAAAACGCCTGAAGCGGCAACCCGTCACCGATCGGCAGGTCCTGTTGGACGGGCCGCCGGGACGGCGAAGCCGCCACCCGTTGCGGTGTGGTGGCCGCCAAAACCGGGCGGGAGATGGGTGTTGGGACGGATACGGAAACCGCGGGAATCTTTTCAGGCGGCGGACTTTTCTTGAGGAAATCCTTGATCCAGCCGTTTAGGTAGCCAAAGGGAAGGAGAACGGGCAAACCGGCGATCATGAGGATCACGCCGATCACCATCGCGAGGTTGATCCAGAAGGCCAAAAACGCCTGGTAGCACCAGCGCCAGCCCGTCTCTTGGGTTTCATCGGCCTTTTGGGCGGCGGAGGTGACGCTGATCGTCAAGAAAAGGCCCGGTATGAAAACGCCCAACAACAGGACCACCGTCAAGGTTTCCAGGGGGCCGTGGAGGTCGAAGAGGCCGCAGATCGCGTAGAGGGCGAAGGATAAACCGAAGGAACCGACCAAGAGGCCGAACCAAACCCATCCGAGGATCTTCTTCATACCCCACCGCCTTACAGGGCGTTAGCCCTTCGGGCGGGTTCGGACCGCCCTAGGGGCGCTTTTCCCAATCGGCCTTCCGGCGTTTGTGGAGATAGGCGCCGTCGATGGCGTGCCGGATCAGCGTCGTCCGGGTCTCACCCGTCTCCTTGGACAACCTCTGGAGGGCCGTGACTTCCTCCGGTGTCAGCCGGAGGATCACCCGCATCCCGCCGATGGAAGGCCTCCCTCGCTTGACTTTCCCCTCCTTCATAAACGTACCTCCGCGTGGAATGATCCGCCAATGGAATCGCCCGCGTTTAGTATATCCGAATTATTGGAGGCGCTTTTCAAGGTAACGTTTTCAAAAGGTTTTCGGGTCAATCCGGTTGGATGGGGGCCGTCATTTCATACATCCGATAAATAATAGTTCTTGGGTTTGTGGCGGGGTTGCGTCGGGAACCATGGGCCGGGTGTTTCCCAAAAGTGTAAGGTGTATGCCTGACCCCACGGTGCGGTTATTTTCGGATCGGGGCCCTTGGGGGCGTGAAGGGCAACAGGGGGCCGGTCTTGTCCAGGAACAACCCGGCCACGCACTGTTTCAGGAGCTCCAGGTTGACCGGCTTGGTGAAGAAGGCGCGGATGTTCCCCGCCAGCGGCTCCTCGTACTGCCGGTAGGCGCTGACGACGACCACCGGGATCCTCTCGTCGTGGAAATGGATGCAGTGGATCAGGGTCACCCCGCTCACCTCGGGCATCCGGAGGTCGGTGATGACGAGGTCCACCCGGTCCTTTTCGATGATCTTCATGGCCAGGTAACCGTTCTCGGCGGTCAGGACGTCGTAGCCGGCGTCCGTGAGTTCCTCCGCGTAGAGGACGCGGGTGTTCTCATGGTCCTCCACTACCAGGATCCGCTTGGCCACAGGTCACCCCCGGCTCGATTGAGGCGCTTTTCCAAAATAATCCCCGCCGCCAGGGGCTTCAGGCCGCTGGCGGCGGGTTCCACGGTCGCGCGTTTATTTGGCGGGGGTGGGCATGGCGCTGGTTTGGCTCATCACGCAACGGCCCATATCGCAGCCGTAACGATGGTGGCAGACCGCGGCCGAAACGGCCCAGATCGCCAGGCCCAACAGCAATCCAGCCCAGAAGCCGCACTTCTTGCGGCAACATCCGCCGGTTTGGCAGTGGCCCGATTCCTTCATCATCTCCGCGCGGGCCGCAAATCGGACCTTCTCCTCGGCGATCAGGCGTTCCGTCTCTTTCGTTGTCAGTTCCATGGTTCGTTTCTTTCCGCCCGCGAGGGCTACCCGGTTTAGAGGCCGGGTTCAAAGACGCTTACACGGCCACCTTTTCCATCCGGGCTGAGATCTTCTCCACCATCCCCACGACGTAGTGGGGCTTTCCCAAGGGGCTGTTGACGACGGACACCGTGAGGAAACCCGTGAAGGTCTTGCCGTCCTTGCGGATATACCGCTTTTCCAGGCTGTAGGTGGCCCGGGTCCCGGCGATGATCTCGTTGAACAGTTTCACGTCCTTTTGGACGTCCTCCGGGTGGGTGAACTTGCCGAAGGTCATCTTCTGGAGTTCGGCCTCCGAATAGCCGAGCATCTCCACGAGGGCCGTGTTCACCAGGATCGGGGTGCCGTCCATGGCCACCAGGGCCATCCCCACGGCCGCGTTCATGAAGATCGCCTTGAACCGGGTCTCTTGTTCCCAGATCGACTCGTCCTTCAGCTTGCGGTCCGAGATGTCCACCAGGAAGGTCAGGGCGGCCTCCCCATCCAAGAGGGGGATCGGGACCACGGTGACTTCCAGGTCCAACTCCATCCCGTCCCTCCGGAGCCCCTTCATCTCGAACATCTCCGCGACTTGGGCGCTGCCCGCCTGCCGCCGAAACCGCCGTTCTATCTCGGGCCGCGCCGAGGGGGCGATATGCTCCATCACAGAACGGCCCTGGAGGTTCTCCCGCTTCTCGTAACCGTACAACCGGAGGTAAACCGGGTTGCCGTAGATCATGGTCCCCCGGCGCGAAACGCCGATCGCCACCGGGGCCAGGTCCAAAAGCGCCCGGAAAACCGGGTCCTCCAGGGTGAACACCTGCGCGGACGCGATCATGGGGTTCCTTTCAGCGGGGTGCCGAAAAAATATTTTCGCGAGGCGAGCCAACCGCCACGTGGGTCGAATGAATCGCCGTGAATCCCCCGGTTGCGGGGGGCGATTCGCGGGCAAGACACGGCCCCACTTTTACATTGTTCCCACCGACGATGGAAAGTGGGGCGTCCCCCTCCCGATTCTGGTAGGGGGAAAAAGTCCCTTCGGCCCGACTTTTTCATCAACTTGTGAAGGTCGGACAGGGGTCCACCGGGTCAGGGTGCCGGAACATGGGTGGGTTGGGCCCCCCCGACCTGGTAGTAACCGGGGGAAAGCACGACCGACGGGACCACGTCCTGCGAGACGCCGGGTTTCGCGGTGCTCACCGGTATCACGGTTTGGGCCAGGACTTCCGCCGAGGGCCGCGCGATGACCTTGACGTGGCGTTTTACGGTGGAATTTTTGGCGAGGGGTTTGGGGGGGATTCCGCTCGCGTCGAAGTAACCCGGGGACAACACGGGAGCGGGGATTGAACCCGGCGGGACCGTGGGGGCAGGCTGTTGGGTCCGCGGGGCATTCGACGTGGGGGTGTCCACCTGCGCTTGGAGGCGCCGCCCAAAGGCCAGCATCGACAGGATCCCCAGCGCGGCGATCCCGATTTTGACGGTTCGTTTCATTCCCATGATGTATCCCTCAGGTTTTCCCGGGCCCTGGCCCGTACGTTTGGAGTTTCTGGGGAGGTTTAAAGCAAGAAACAAGCCGCTTTCAACGTGATGATTCAACGGGTTTGAGGGGGTCTGGGGCCAAGCGGGGATTCGGGTTAAACCAGAATGAGAGCCGTGGGATCAGATTGATATGGAAGGCTGGAGGGGCCGTGGAACCACGGCGAGGCGATAAAGTCGGCCGCCGGCGCGATCACGCCGGCGGCCCAAGGGACCACGTGAAATCGGGAAGCGGAGGAATCAGCCGAGGACTTCATCCTTCAGGGCCTTGAGCACCCGGAACTTCACGACGCGCTTGGCCTTGATCTTGATGACCTCGCCGGTGGCGGGGTTGCGGCCCATGCGGGCCTTGCGGTCCTTGAGCTGGAACACGCCCAGGCCGTCGATCTTGATCACTTTGTCCTTCTTCAGGGTCTTATAGATGGTTCCGCGAAGGGCCTCCATCATGGTCTCGACTTCCTTCTTCTTGAAACCGGTCTGCTCCGCCAGCGTCGCCAACAATTCGCTCTTCGTCACCGAACCACCCCCGGGGATTAATGGAATGAAGCAGGAGCATTTATCCAGAAGAAGGGCGTATTTACAAGCAAAACCGCCGGTTTTTGGGGTCCGGGAGAGAAGCTGATATTTGGCGAGTTTTCCAGGGTGTTCCCCGACGTTCATCCCGGGTCGGATGCCTCTTGTCCCTCGCGGGCGAATCGGGGGCCGGGCGGGCGTCGGGCGGGTCTCCCGGCGGCGGCGGTCCCCGGAAAATCGTCGCTCAACGCGCGCTGCAGGCGGCCGCGTCGCCGGTGAGGCCGTCCCGCTTGCCGTAGCCCACGAGGCCCGCCCTCGGAGGCGAGGGAGCCGTCCGAATTGAAATAAAGCAGGTCCCCCGCGTGCTGACGGCGGCTTTGACCAAATGTTTAAAAAGTGGGTGCCTGACCCCATGGGGTTTCAGGCGAAAGGGTTTGGAACGGCCTCGATCGGGCATTCGGGCTGGTTGACCAATGACTTGCCTTTAACTTGACTTAAGAGTCCGATTGGACCCGACCCTTTAAAGTCCCCTCGACCCGCTGTCCCTTTGTCCTGTTGATCAGGCGTAACCATAGGTGGAGACAGGCGGCTTACCCGGCGTAGTGTTTCACTTAGCCGGGAGCCGGAAGTCGAGATGGATCCAGAAGCCATGTTTTGCCGTTCCGACTTGATCAGGGGGTGGAGATGGCGATGGGGGTCGAGGCCGGCACCTCGGTCAGGGTGGGGCCTACGGTCGTCACCGCCGGAGGGGTCGGGTCCGTGGCGGGTTCGACCGTCGTGACGGACACGGCCCCGTCGATGGGGGTGGCCGAACCGCCCGGCGCGATGGGATTCGGGGTGGGGTTCGGGGGTGTCATGACGGCGATGACGAGTGTCGGGGGATTCGTCACCGCCGAGGTGGTGTCGTCCTGGGCGAGCAGTTCCCTCCCCGCGGCCAATATCCACAGGATCCCCAGCGCGGTGACCCCGATTGCGACTATTCGCTTGGTGTTCATGGTGTTTTCCTTCTTGTGAATGGGTTCTAAACCGGTTCAATGAGGTTGGGTCGATCCAAAGCAAGAAACAAGCCGCTTCCAAAGGGGTGTTTATAAGGGATTGGGGGAGTTGGGGCGCCGGGCAGGCCCTGGTGGTAAACCAGAATGAGAGCCCCGGGATCAAATTGATAACCCCGGTTGCCATCCCGACAGGGCAGAGCGGCGAGGGTACCGCTTCACCCCCGTTGTCATTCCGAGCGAAGGGAGGAATCCGCTTATTGATCGCCTGATCTACCGTTCCAATTTCAATCGTCCTATGGTTAAGTCGTCAAAGGATCCAATGGAGGATGCGTCATGCCACTTCATAAGGGCGGGAAGAAAGCGGTCCAGGCGAACATCAGCGAACTGTACCACGCCAACGCCGCCAAACCTTCGGCCAAGAAACGCGGCCGGAAGCAGATCATCGCCATCGCCTTCGCGGCGGCGGGCCGGAAGAAATAGTTGCCTCGGAAGCCTTCCCGCCTCGGGGTCTGCCCCAGGCCCCCCCATCACCCCGGGTGTCATCCCGACCGGCTCGTCCGGTGGCTAGTCCGGCGTAGTTACAAACGGAGCCGGAAGGGACCTGTTTTTCGCTTTAGGCCCTATCGCCCAATTTTCCATTTTCACGTCTGACCCCATTCATGGTCCGTTAAGGGCGGCGGACTACAGCAAGTCTTTCCACTTCACCATCTTCCTCTTGAGGTTCAGGGTCTTGCCGTCGACCACGAAGGTGCCGTCCCCGTTCGCGTGGAAGGTCCGGCGCTCCCGGTGTTTAGGATCCTTCCAGGCCCGGACCCCCTTCAGGACGAAGAAGCCGTATTTGCCTGCCATTCGGGTGTCCACCACCCGGCATTCGATGTTGTAAAGGCACTCCGCCACGAGGGGCGCCGCCACCTTGCCGCCCGGCAAAGGCGTCAGGCCGAAGGTGTCGAACTTGTCGACGTCCCGCCCCGAGCAATTGCCGACCCCCACCACCTTGACGGCAAGCTCCACCGTCGGGACGGCGATCACGCATTCCTTGGTCTTGCGCAACGCCTTGTAGCTGTAATCCCCGGGGCTGACGCAGCAACCGATCAACGGCGGCTCGAAATCCAGCATCATATGCCAGCTCATCGTCATGACGTTGGCGCGCCCAGTGTCCGCGGTCGTCAAAAACACGACCGGTCCCGGCTCGATCAGGTGGAATACCTTGGACAGCGGAAATTCATTCATCGTTTTCCTCGTGGTAAGCGTTCCGGAACGATTCTATTCCGACCGGCCCGCTACCGGTGACCGGGGTTTCCATCAGGCCCCTTCAACTATCCTGATGGGGGGGTGACGGCACCGGTCTCGGGCACCCGCAGGGGCGGGTTCTTGTCCAGCATCGGCCCCAGGCGTTTCAGCGCGTCCTCCACCGATTCCC
Organism: uncultured bacterium; assembly: GCA_964392085.1. Classification (GTDB taxonomy): domain Bacteria; phylum Oederibacteriota; class Muellerivitia; order Muellerivitales; family Muellerivitaceae; genus CAYMOV01. The sequence goes on along the minus strand of CAYMOV010000088.1, from coordinate 1,902 downwards.
TCCCTTCCCAGGCCGGGGCCAATTCCCGGAGGATCATGAGCTCGATCTCCGGCCAATTCAGGCAGAGCGGGGTGTACTTACCCTGCTTCATGGCCGCCAAGAGGATTCGCTTATTTTGGGGATCCTTTCCGTCGAGAAAGGCCTCCGATTGGGCGAGCTTCTCGAGGGCGGGCTGGACCAACCCGTCCGCCGCCAGCTTCATCGCCCCCTCCCCCGCCGAGATATATTTGACGAACTTCCAGGCCGCCTGCTTTTTTCGGGAAGTCCGGGGGATCCCATAGGCCGACCCGGACAGGACGTAATTGCGGTGGCCGGCCCGATCCTTCGGCAACAGGGCGACGTCCCACGGGAAGTCCCGGATCTCCCGGAACCGCGGGGTCTTCCAGAAGCCATGGAGGATCATGGCGGCCTTCCCCTCGGCGAACATCTCGCCGGCGACCCTATCGTCATCGCCCAACCAGATGGAAGTCGGCGGCATCACCTTGTGCTTATGGATGAGGTCCCAGCGAAATTGGAGCCCCTGGAGGCTCTTGGGATCCTGGGCCAGGGTCCAGCGGGTGGGTTGTTTGGGGTCGTCCGCCATGGTGCCGCCCGCGTTGTAGACCCAGTTTTCCACCATGGACCAGGCTTCGATGAACCCCCACCGGATCACCCGGCCGGTCGCGTCGACCTTCACCAATTTCCGCGCGGTGGCCGCGAACGTGTCCCAATCCCAATCGTCCCGGGGCGGGGGGAGCCCGGCCTCCTCGAAGGCCCTGCGGTTGTAGTAAACCAGGCAGAGGGGCGCCACATCCCTCGGAAGGGCGTAAAGGTAACCATCCAGGAAGAACCGGTCGATGGCCTGGGGGTAGAAGGCGTTGATGTCCAGACCCGAATGCAAGAATTGGCTGTTCAGGGGTTCCAATACCCCCCGGAGCACGAGGTCGGAGAAATGGATGGACGACATCATGACCACGTCGGGGCCCGTCCCGCGGCGGATCTCCGCCAGGACCGCGCGCGCGTAGTCCTTATAGGGGTACTGCCGGAATACCACCTCGATGCCCGCGTGGCTTTCATGGAAGACGCGGATCAATTTGGCCATGATCCTGTGTTCCAATTCATCCCCATAGCCCGTGACCAGGATCCGGGTCTTCCTGAACCGGTGGTATAGCCAGGCGAGGACCGCCGCGAGGGCGAGGAGGGCAACGAGGAGGATGGTTGATTCGGCCGTCACAGCATCCTCCGGTTGCGGGGATAACGCACGACCCAGGATACTCCAATCCCTTAAGGACGCGCCGATCCCAGGTCGTTCCTCGTGATGGAGGGCCCTTGCCGGAAAGACCTTCCAGACCGAATTGACGGTTATACCGGGCATCCGGTTTGGGTTGCGGCCCCACGGAGTTACTTTTTGAGGAGGGCGGGTAGGTCCTCGATCTTGGCGGTCAATCCTTAGGGGTCAGGCTGGACATTTGACATTTTGGACAAGGTCTCCAGGGCTTTCCGGAATTCCGGCTTCCGGTCCGCGTCCTCCTCGAACCGGGATACCATCCGGCAGACCGCGCTGATCTTCATCCCCCCCCCAACTCCTTCACAGGGCCCACTGCCCCAAGGTCAGGTCCCGGTGGTCCGTGAAGAAGGCCGCCGGGAGGAAAAAGGGGTCTTTAAAGACATGCACCGATGGGCCGAAATACGGAAGGAAGTCATGGTTGAAGGGGTATCCTAGCTCCAGTTGATGGAAGAAGGAGGCATCCACTGAATCCCGATGGAAGAAACGGCGACCCCTTTTTATCAGCGTCAAAAACCATCATGCTGGGGAAGGAAAAACAAGATCCAGGCAAAGGATGGCTTGCATGACCCGTTTGTTGAAAAACGCCTTTCAGCTGTTAAAGAAAAGTTTTTTCGCTTGGATAAACGGGTCGGCCC